>NHHQ01000099.1 GCA_002170915.1 Rhodospirillaceae bacterium TMED167
CCTTCCCAGACAACGGCGGCGCCCTCTTTCCGTGACTCCTGAACGCGCGTCACGGACGGCAGTATATCATAATCCACCATGATCAATTCAGACGCGTCAGTGGCCTCTGACAGACTTTCCGCAACCACAAGGGCTAATGGGGCTCCGACGCATTTAACTTCACCGCTAACCAGTGCGGGATGCGGCCGCAGATGCGCCTCCCCCCGCAGGATCATCGGATTGACGGTCTCGCAGTTGATGGTCCCCATCCCATCCGACAAGTAATCCTCACCAGTCAGAACAGCAATCACACCAGGCGCAGCCTCTGCCGCACTCGTATCAATGGCGTTGATCTTTGCGTTTGCATGGATCGACCGGTGCACCACCGCGTATGTCATATTAGGAAAGCCGATGTCATCCACATACCGGCCTTGGCCAGTCAGAAATTTAGGGTCTTCTTTCCGGGTAACGGGTTGTCCGATTCCAAAATACATTTTATGTCGCCCTGTGTGATATTTTTTGTGAGAGGAATTTTACCGGAATTGCTCTTGAATCCCAGACCTTTTTACACCGCCGCAGGGATTGCCGAGGCCTGCAGCCGGATTTTGACGCGATGGGACGTCCTCAATATCGGGGATCGTTCACCCGATAAAGCCGGTTCGCCGCAGTTATCGCAAACCGGACATGTTGCGTTTTTCGGCGCGCGGCATTGACTTTGACAATCTCCGCTTCACGCAGAATTGCGGCATTGTAGGCATCGGCGATCATGATGCCGCACTCTTCCGGCAGAATTTCGATGGGAAACCCATTGGCCACAGCAAAATACATTTGATCAGCGAACGGCAGATAGTCTCGCCACTTATCATCCGCTCGGAAATCGGCGACGGAGGATTTGACCTCAACGACAATATAAAGTCCCTTGTTGTTCATACCCATCACATCTACGCGGCGGTTAGAGGTCAGTTTAAATTCCGCTAGCGGGCTATACCCCAGGGTACGTAAATACCGGCAAACGCCGCGGGTAATGTCCTCTGCCCTGAATTGACCAACAATCGGCAGATCTTCTTCAAACAAAAATTCGTTCATGTTATGTTTCCATCGCGCCGTATACAGGAAAACCGCCGCTATCTGCAAGGATTCCGGCAGATCACGCGCGAAGGCATTGCTGGTTCTGGCCAGGCAGGCCGGCATCCCCTAGACTTTCGCCATGTCACATACGCTCAAAATGTCGCGGCAGGCGCAGCAGAGGCTAACCTTTAACAAGCAGGAACAAGGCCTCTACGAGATCACGCGGGATATTGTCAGCTGGATCGAATCCCAGCCCACCACGACGGGGCTTTTGGCAGTTTTTTACCGACATCCATCAGCCTCGCTCACCATTCAGGAAAATGCGGACCCGGCCGTGCTGGAAGATTTGCAGCATTTTTTCAAGCAACTCGCCCCCGAAGACGGTTCGTCCTGTAGTTACACCATCGAAGGGCCCGATAATAGGCCCCCGCACATAAAGGACGCGCTTACCGCGACGTGCCTGAGCAATTCCGTTTCCTGCGGTTTACCCGCACTCAGCGTGTGGCAGGGGATTTTTCTGCTTGAATACCGATTGCCGCCCCATAACCGCCAAATTATCCTTTACCTGACGGGGGCCTAACGAACGTTCATGGATACATCCCAAGTTATTCGCAATCGACTGGAGGAGGGCCTGCAGCAGCATCAACGCGGGGCCTTCGAAGCCGCCGAGCAGATCTACCAAGGGGTACTAGATGACGACCCGGGGAATGCCGATGCCTGTCATTTTTTAGGTCTCATTGCCCATCATCGGCAAAATTTCAAAGCCGCAGTTACACTTATCCAACAAGCCATAGCTGGAGATCGCGCCCGACCCACTTTTCACTTCAATCTTGGGGCCGCTCAATTGGCCCTAGGCGAAGCCGAGGCGGCCCGAGATTCCTACCAGGAAGCGGCGGCACTCAAACCAGATTGGCCGGAAGCGCATTTTAATGCTGGTAGTCTTGCGGGCCAGATGAACGACGCGGAGCACGCCCTGCCCGCATTGACCCGGGCGATCGCGCTCAGAGAAAATTACGCTGAAGCGCACGCTAGCCTAGCGGCCGTACTGAACATGCTCGAGCGCCCAAATGACGCCAAGGTTTGCGCTGAAAAAGCCGTGCGCCTCGATCCCGAATTGGCGGAGGCATGGACCAATCTTGGCAATGCCGAAGATAAACTCGGGGAATTATCCGCTGCGGAGACCGCCCACCGCAAGTCCATTCAAGTCAACCCGGCCTATGCTTCAGGATACTATAATCTCGGAAACACTTTTGCAGATATGTGGCGCCAAGCGGAGGCAATACGGTATTTCAGAAAAGCCCTGGACATAGCGCCCGGGTTTGAAAACGCGCAGGATAATCTCTTGTTGAACCTTTTGTATGATCCAGACGCAACGGAGGCCTCCCTCTTCCAGGAGAGCCGGGCCTGTGAAAAACAGCTGTCTCTCCCAGCAGCTCAGGCGCATCATACAAATGGGAGGGAGCCCGACCGACCCCTTCGCATCGGCTATGTCTCGCCAGACTTCCGCACACATTCCTGCGCTTATTTTCTAGAAACCCTGTTCACGCATCACGATCGAACGCAATTTGTCATCCTTGCCTATGCCAATGTCTCACAGCCCGATAAAACCAGCAGTCGATTTCAGGAATTGGTGGACCATTGGCGCGATATCTCGGGAATTAGCGACGAGATGGCGGTCAAATTAATTAGGGCGGATGAGATAGATATTCTTGTCGACCTCGCAGGCCGGAGCAAAAATCACCGCCTGGGCATATTCCGTCGAAAACCGGCGCCAATCCAAATGAGCTGGCTCGGGTATCCCGGCACGACAGGTGTGCCAGCCATTGATTACAGAATCACCGACGCGGCTGCCGACCCGATCGGACCGGCGGATGACCACCATACCGAAACACTCCTCCGACTTGACGGCGGTTTCCATTGTTACACGCCACCAGACCCATCCCCCGAACCTGGGCCGGGTCCCGTGAACCAAAATGGATATGTCACGTTTGGGTCGTTCAACAACTTGGCGAAAGTGTCTGAACACACCATATCAGTCTGGAGCGAGATTCTTCGCCAAACACCGCAATCCGTTCTCCTGCTCAAAAGCCTGTTACTGAGCAACCAGAAAACCCAGGAGACCATCTTAAATGTATTCAACGCAGAGGGGATTGATGCCAACCGCATCAGGCTCATCGGCTGGATACCTCAGTCTGAGACCCCGCTTGCCGCTTACCATCAGATAGACATTGCCCTTGATACCTTCCCGTATAATGGCACGACCACAACGTTTGAAGCGATTTGGATGGGCGTCCCGGTTGTTACGGTTACGGGTAACCGGCATGCCGGGCGCGTCGGCGCGTCTTTATTGGGCGCTCTCGAGTTGAATGATTTCGTTGCCAAGACACCGGCAGATTACATTGCAGCGTGCACAACCCTTGCCCGTGACACCGGGAAGCTAAATTCATTGCGGTCCGGCCTCAGACTTAGGCTTCAAAAATCAACCCTGATGAATGGTGCTGTCTTCGCTGGAAAAATGGAAAATGCCCTCCGTCAAACCTGGCAGGACTGGTGCGCCAGGCCTGCGAATGCCAGCTTGTAAGAATAAAAACAGTCCGGAAGAGATCAGCAGGTGAGGTTATTCCGCCGCGCCGGCGCCGTGAACCCAGGCGGCTTGTTTCTGCACAGTTTTGGTCTTGGTCCATTCTTCCAGCATTTCCTCTGACGAGGAGCTCAAGCGCTCCATCATCTCAGGTGTCTCGGTCCTTACCGTCAGTTCAAGCCGGTGACCATTGGGGTCGAAGAAGTAGATGGACTGGCAGAAGCCATGATTTGTGGGGCCGATCACATCCACTCCAGCGGCTTCCAGCTTGGCCTTTTTCTCAAGTAACTCCTCCTCGTCCTCAACGACGAGTGCGAGATGCTGTACCCATTCGGGCGTGTTGGTGTCCTTGATCGCCGGCGGCGCTTCCGGCACCTCAAAAAAGGCAACACAGCTACCATCCGCCATGGCAAAGAAGATGTGCATGTAAGGACATTTTTCACCAGTGGAGGGAACGGTGTCTTCTGACACAGCTGCGTAATATTTTAAACCTAGGATATCGATGTAAAAATCCGCCGTTTGCTTGGCATCATTGCATCGATACGCCACATGATGGAGTTGCTGGACTGCCATACTAGCCTCCTGTGTAATTCTTGCCCTTTTTATTTTTGATCATACGCTCCCTGGCCGGCAAGGCGCAAGTTTGACGCCCCCATTGAATTAAGAGGTGTCGGCGCCTAACAATAGATCAGGTCAGGAAAATAAACTCGGTGTATGGTCAAGAAACTCAAAATTACACGGGACAGTGTTCTGTCTGGCGCACTCGAGACCCATCTGGAGGAGTGTGAACGGAAAGGGCTGTTACAGCGCTCAACCCAGAAGGAGCGCGCCCGTTCCCGGCGAGAAGCGATCACCCAGTTTGCCCCTGGAGAAGATATCTGGCTCTTTGCCTACGGGTCCTTGTTGTGGAACCCGACCATTCATTTCAAGGAAATGAGGCATGGTCAATTGAGAGGATATCATCGGCGGTTCTGCCTGGAGACGGTCCTGGGCCGGGGCACGCCGGAAAATCCGGGATTAATGCTCGCTTTGGATCATGGCGGTTCATGTCATGGCATAGCCTACCGAATTGAACGGGCAGTCGCAGAACACGAGCTAAAAATAGTCTGGGACCGGGAGATGGTCTCGACCGCCTATGTCGCGCGGGTCCTGCCGTTAGCGACCGATCAAGGCCGTCTCAAGGCAATCACCTTCACCATCAACCGCAACGGCAAGCAGTATGCAGGCAAACTGGCTGCCGAAAAAGTTGCCACCGTGATTGCCCGAGCCAGCGGACCTCTCGGGAATTGTTCGGAGTATTTGTTTCAAACCATCGAAAAAATGGCAGAGTTAGATATACAAGATCCTCATCTTTCCCTTCTCTCGGACTTGGTAAAAGCGCAATTGGAATAGAACATTTAGCGCCTGGCACGCGCCGGCACTTCACAAATTGGCCCCAAAAGGGTTCAATACTGCAGGATCTAAAAGGAGGGTGTGATGGCAGGTAATCCGATCGACGGTTTTCAAGTAAACCCGGCAGACATTAACTACATCGGCAAGGATCTTCAGCGACCGGAATGTATCCTTGCCAAACACACCGGCGAACTCTGGGCGGCGGACGCCCGGGGCGGTGTTGTTAAAATCGCGCCGGATGGCCACCAGGATATCATCACGCAGAATTTTGGAGAGACGTTCTCCCAGGCACAAAATGCGGCTACCCAGTTCACCGAAGGGACCCTACCCAACGGTCTCGCCTTTGCAAAAAACGGCAATATATATATCTCCAATTTCGGCACGGATGTGCTCGAGGTTATGGAACCGGACGGCAAGACCACCCTCCTATATGATGAAATTGATGGCGAACCCATCGGCAAAGTCAATTTTGTCCTTCGCGACTCCAAAGACAGGCTTTGGCTGACTGTTTCAACCCGCATCAAAAATTGGATGGAGGCAATCAGTCCCAATATCTCCGATGGGTTTATCGCGATGGCGGATGATAAAGGCCTTCGTATCATGACGGACGGCCTCTCCTTCACCAATGAAATCCGGTTCGATGAAAACGAGGACTATCTGTACATCGTGGAGACTTGTGGCCAGCGCATTTCCCGCATGAAAGTTGCCGAGGACGGCACGCTCTCACAACGGGAAGTATTTGGT
This sequence comes from Rhodospirillaceae bacterium TMED167, assembly GCA_002170915.1. The sequence continues at coordinate 5,765 of NHHQ01000099.1, forward strand.
CCCACGCAACTGGGAAGCGGTGGCTTTCCTGATGGCATCGCTTTCGATTCCTATGGAAATCTATGGGGCACATTGGTTATGTCGGATCAGATCTTCGCCATCACGCCAGAAGGCGACTACCGGGTCATCTTGGACGACAGGATCGCAGAAACAGAGCACGCACTGGAAAAAGCGTTCCGGGCCGACGCGGTTACACCAGACCTAATGCTGGCGGCTGGCGGCACGATTGCCAATTGGTTTGCCAGCGTGACGTTCGGGGGACCCGATCTCAAAACGGTCTATATCGGCAGCCTGCGCGGCACGCGTATACCCTATTTCACCTCGCCCGTCGCCGGACTGCCAATGGCGCATTGGACCGAATAGCAGGCATGGCCGATCCGCTTTACCAAATGACAGCAGAGTATGTGAGTGTGCATGACCGCATTGTCTTTAGGGTCAGCACCCAAAAGCGCGTTGAATACAGGCTCTGGCTGACACGGCGTTTGGTAAAGGACCTGTGGGGGGTGGCTGTTAAAGCCTTCGAATTGGAGCCTGAGGTCGCGCAACAGGCGCATCAGCCTGGCGTCAAGAAAGCCGTTATGTCCATGAAACATCAGGAGGCTGTCCAGTCAGGAGACTTCTCCCGGAAGCATGATACCAGAACCGTTAAACCGCCCGAGATCGAGCAGAAACAGCCGCTTCTCGCCATCAGTGCAGAGATTAACCAAACAGATACGGAGACGACCCGGCTGACCTTCCATACCGCCGAACGAAAGGACGTCAGCCTGAACTTAACCAGCAAAATGCTCCATGCTGTCTGTCATCTTTTACAGCAGGCATCAGACAAGGCGGGATGGGATTTAAAATTAAGTGTCGGAGATGCTGGTGCGGTTGTTACCAGTAACACGGACCAGCTTCACTAAAGCCCGAAAATCCAGTATCGCAAGTTAAAAAAAACCGCCGCCGGTAGACACCGGCGACGGCTCATTGGATCACCGTCTTTAATCGCTATTTATTTAGCGACTCGACAAAATTGATGACTTTAAGGATATCATCCGGATTGACCCGTCCGAGCGGGCCCGAGCTGTAAGACGACATCATGACCGTGCCATCACCCTTCATCAGAAATTCGGTCGGCTGAATCATCTCCGGATGCCGGGCATCCCCGTACCAAGCTCCGATTTGCTCGGCCTGTTCCCGGGTCACCCCTTCGGCGACATCGAAAGCAACGCCATCAGCAACTTCCTTTGCCTCGTCGCCGGTATCCACACTGGCGGCGAGAACTTTTACGCCCTTTTCCGCAAGCTCGTCCTTATGATCTTCGAAAGCGGCCAACTGCCGCCGACAATAAGGTCACCAGTGCCCACGATAGAACAACACAACGTTATATTTGCCGTCCATATGGTCGGGCAGATTGACAGAGCCGCCGCCCGACACCGTAAGCGTCATGGGCGGAAAAGCACTACCAGGGCCTAATTTTTCTGCCATGGTCTTTCCTTTTCATTTGAGATTTTGAACTTCCCCCTTATCGCGCGCCAGGGTTGAACGGGTTAAAGCAAATTCGAGCCCGTGGTTCAATCATTCCAGGGCACACGCTCTCGGGTATTTCAAGACCGGATCTAAAAATTGGCGCGTGGCACATCTGTTGGATACGTGCGCAACGACAGCTAATACCCCAATAAATAATGAGGCGTCGAGAATGAGACAAAAAGAGCGCACCGGTGATCCAGCGCGCCCTTGTTGCACTCGAACGTCAGAAAGATTTATTGGTTAAGCGGCCTGCTTATCCTCTGAACCCAGGGGATTTTTCGTTGCATCAGCGATGCCTGCCGCCGATCCTTTTCTGATCTCAATCTGGCGGGGTTTGAGGGCCTCGGGCACCTCGCGCTCCAAGTTGATAGTTAGCATTCCGTTGTCCAAGTTGGCGTCGATCACTTTTACGTGATCCGCGAGATCGAAACAGCGTTCAAAGGCGCGGGTGGCAATACCTTTATGGACATAGCCTATATTGTCGTCAGCCGTCTGTCCTCTCCCTGTGATAAGGAGAGAATGCTCTGTTTGAGTGATGTCTAGATCTGCCTCAGACATACCCGCCACCGCCATGGTAATTCTGTAAGCATCATCGTCGACAGATTCGATGTTATAGGGCGGGTAGGACGGCGCCTGGCTCTGGCGGTGAACAGCCGTGTCCAAAAGCTGTTCCAGGCGGTCAAAACCGACGGAATATTTGAATAGGGGTGAGAAATTTTTTGTACGCATGTCATATCCTCCTTCGAAGCAATATGGGTTTGAATGAGATTTGCCATCATGGTCTAATCCCTTAGTATTGACGGCTATGGACCCTAAATAGGCATCCGCCGACCGAGCTAATTTAGTACGGCAGAATTCCGCCGCAATAGGATAAACCGCAAATTTAACGAAGACAGTCACAAAGAGAGGAGAACATTTGAGCAGTGATCAGCGGCGTCAAGATCCACCCCTTATTTTAGGTTAGCGTTGGTCCAGCACATACGTGATGGCGACAATGCTCGACAGGCAAACCAACAATACGCTGATCAGCGTAATCATCATGTACAGTCCTCTTAACCAGCAAGGTGTAAGGGTGATCGGAACCCTTTAAAGAACTCTTAACGGAGGTGGGTCAGACTACAGACGAATAGGATGGATGTCGGTGCCGGAACCGGTTACACCTGACGAAATTTCTCTGAAAGCTCAGACCTGTGACATCATCTTCTTCGCTTCCCGGTATTATTCTCATGACCCTCGCCGTCATTCTTTTCGCATGGAAGGATGCGCTGGCAAAATTGACCGGTGGGTATTACTCCCCGGTCCTCATCATCTGGGCGCAAGTCGTATTCATGTTTGGGATCTGGTTTCCCATCTTAGTCTATAAATATGGCTGGAGTTGGTTGATTCCCAAACCCTTTGGTTGGCAGGTAGCTCGGGGACTGTCAGTGGTCACGAGCATTGGATTATTTTACTGGGCAATTTTACTAATCCCCCTCGCTGACGCCACGGCAATGGCATTCACAGCGCCGCTAATTGTCACCGCGCTGTCCCCATGGATGCTTGGCGAAAAAGTGGGCGTGCGACGTTGGAGCGCGGTCTTATTTGGTTTTCTGGGTGCTTTAATTTTACTTCGGCCGGCTTTCGATGGTGATAGCATTGGTTACCTGCTGGCATTTACTGCCGGTCTCTTATTGGGGTTCTTCTACACAGCCAATCGTAAATTGGCAGATGCTGCGCCCCCCCTCGTCAGCGTCGCCTATTCAGCTTACATGGGGGTGATTATCCTCACTCCCTTAGTTCCGTTCAAATGGACGACACCGAGACTGGAGGACGGGGGGCTCATTCTGGGCTTCGTAGTGTTATCAGCTATTGGGCAGAGTTTGCTGATAACCGCCTTCCGTTTTGGCCAGGCTAGTCGTGTAGCGCCATTGCATTTTATACAAATTGTCGCGGCAACATTTTTCGGATTTCTAATGTTTGACGACTTTCCCGACATGCTTACCTGGGTCGGCGTTTTGGTTGTTGTTCTTTCTGGACTCTACATCGCCATGCGAGAGACAAAAATAAAGGCGATGTAATCAAGGGTGCGATGCGCGGGTCTAGACAGTGTCTAATGTGCCTTCATTAGGATTATCTAAAAATTACCTCGTTGGCTGTAACAACACGGCCCTATTAAGTTTTATTCACATTTTATAGAAGATTAGAGGTTCGCAAAGCATGCCCCGTTAAAAAATTTTATGTGGGTTTGTCTTAGGCATGAATATTTTGCATGCCAGACCAAATCAAATGATATGAGCGCCTTTTTCGATACACACGTACTAATAAAAGAAAAAGGAGACATAAACATGATTAAGACATTTCCAAAGATCGCGTGGGTTGAGCGTTTGCTAGCAGATGTGGAAGTAATGACAATGGAAGAACTCCTCGACGTAGAGCGTGAACAACAGCGCTTGGAGAGAGAGATCGATCGAGGCTACGAGGCCTGGGTCAATACCGTCAGTACCTCGTAACAACCATTGTTGTTACGAGAAAAAATAAGCGGGGATCGTGGGATAACGAATCTTCCAGTGTAACGATTGAGAGGTCCGCTTGATGCCATTTAGCAAGATGGGTCTCGTTGATTTTTAGGCGAAAGAGAACGGCTACCAGTCTGGTCGATGACACTGTTCTAAGATAGGCACTGTTACAATCATATACATTAGTTAAACAAAGACCTTTGTCATTTGAACTTTTGCATAACGATCTCCCGCCGCCGCTCCTATCGGCACCGAGGCAGAGATTTCGTCGATTTCTTCTGAGGACAAAACAACACCAAGGCAAGCCACGTTCTCGTCATAGCGCTCCTGCCTTTTCGTTCCAGGGATTACAATAATATCCTCTCCTCGCCCTATTAACCAAGCGAGAGCAAGCTGGGCGGGAGTACATCCCTTTTTCACAGCAAATTGTGCCACCCGACCCGCCAATTCTCGATTAACCCGAAAATTATCTCCAGTAAACCTGGGGTGCTTATGATGCGGATCGTTTTCATCTACAAACTCTGCAGATATGTATTGGTCTGTTAATATTCCTCGCCCCAAGGGCGAATACGCTATGAAAGAAATGCCTAACTCTGCTGTAGTCTCATAAATCTGCTCTGCTTCAACCCGATACATAAGCGAAAATTCACTTTGTACTGCTGCCAGGGGGTGCGTTTCATGAGCACGACGTATTGTTTCTGGCTTCGCCTCGCAAATACCGATTGCCCGGACTTTGCCCTGCTCTACCAATTTGGCCATAGCCCCGACTGTGTCTTCGATAGGCACTTCTCTATCAACCCTGTGTTGAAAGTATAAATCAATTTCACTAATGCCCAATCGCTGAAGGCTTTTTTCACAGGCTTCGATGACATACTCAGGACGTCCATTTACGCCCATTCCGCCCCCCTCAAGCTGGGTTTGGCCAAATTTCGTTGCTAGCACGACCTTGTCGCGATAACCGTCTGATAGCGCTCGAGCTAAGACATTTTCGTTGTGACCCCAGCCGTACATATCTGACGAATCAAGAAAATCCGTGCCTGTGTCAATAGCGTAGCGAACAAAGTCTACAGTCTCTTCATCATCAGCTGTTCCATAGGCGCCAGAAAAAGACATACAACCAAGACCAACGGCCGCACATTTTAATTCACTCTTGCCCAGTTGACGTTTTGCCGCGGATTTTAAATTACTCATTTCCAACTTTCCTCAGAATTAAATCTGGCTCGCACCATTTATCAGCTGATGGTCTCAACTAAAACGAGTTTATCAGTTCGATGTAGAGGCTGACGAGAGATTTATAATCTATGCGTTAGGAACTTGATGATGTTTATTCATTTTTTCTGACATCCGGTTCAAAATTTGTTCGTTTGTCAAATTAGCAAAACCCATGTTGTTTATCACCTTGCCTTACTCTCGGTTGACCCTGCGTATTTATTTTACTGGGAATGACCTCATAAGAGATGTTGCTGCGTTTTAAGCTATTTTAAGAGCGAGTAGCCTCCTGGCGCATGCTATTTCATCAAACCGTCGCCTTTTAGCTACAGATAACTCCTCGGGAAATAAACTTAGCGATCTAGATCCTTGCCCTTCTTGAGATGACTTTACTCTCAACAACTGTTCCTTTTTTATTTGCTTGTATTCGGAACCAAAACGAACAGAAGCCATTGCCGATGAATTGAACCAACAGCGGCGCGATTTTTAAACCGTCTGAAAAATCCATTAAGTTAACTTGTCGCCTTTTGAGACCCACCTTAATGGCAAGTTGCATGGTTGACACCGTTGTTGCCTTTAAACTGTATCAAACAGGCGAAATCGAAAATAGTCTAATGTTATTATAATTGGATTAACTTAGATGCGATTAAAAATATATTTACTAGATGGTTACCATGCTTTTTGTCTGATATGTCCACCAAGTGTTTGTCATTTAACACCGATTAAAGGCAGGTCCCTCTTATCTCTAATCAATCGCCTACCATGACAGATCAAAAGGCAGCTTTATTAGGTGTCTTCTACGCTGCCATGTTTTCCACCTTCCTGGCGATGGGCTGGGTAATGGTCCGCCATGTTGCAGCTGATATCCACCCGTTGGCCGTAACCTTCTGGGGAAATTTTTTTGGCTTTTTAACGTTCTTCATAGCCACTGTATTTTCTGGGACAGAAAATTTCCGAACTGGCCGAGTAAGGGCGCATTTTATCCGTGGAGCCTTTAATTCCTGCGCCCTGCTGGCTTGGTTCTGGGGCCTTACACTTGTTCCACTTGCCGATGCAGCGGCCCTTAACCTGATTGCACCACTGTTAATTACAATTGGTGCAATTTTCTTTTTTAATGAAACAGTGGGCCCCCGTCGCTGGATGGCATTAGCGATTGGGGCGGCGGGCGCGCTGGTAGTCGTCAGACCAGGTTACGAAGACATTGATTTTGGTATTGGCCTGATAACGATAACGATAATTTTTAGTGCCGGACAACGGTTGGTTTCAAAATCTTTGTCTCATACCGATCCAAGCATTACGTCAGTTTTGTACCTCATGCTTTTTATGTTGCCCTTTACGCTAGCGGCCTCCGTACCAGTTTGGACTTGGCCCACATTACCCCAATTTGGCCAGATGGCGGTCATAGGTTTTTTACTTAGTATAGGTCACTTTTCGTGGATGAGGGCGCTCACCTATGCCGACATAAGTGCCCTTGAGCCCATTGGCTTTACACGCCTAATCTGGGGTGCGCTCTTTGGATTTTTTTTCTTTTCAGAAATACCAACAGTTTGGACTTGGATTGGAGGTCTTATGATAGTGGGTGCGACTACATATATAGCGCGTCGCGAGGCAGCCTTGAAGTCTGGCCAATTGGCGGAGACGAACACACCATCATCAATNTGAANTTGACGCTAGAATTGAACCAAGGGAGAGAGGCTTATGACAGCATACGTAATCGCCAACTTGGATATTACAGATCCTGAGATCTTTTCAGAATATGGCAAAAGNGTCGTTTCAGTTATCAAGAAATTTGGCGGCCGTTATCTGGTGAGGGGCGCCGANGTGGAANACCTTGAGGGTGAACCCGGATTTAAACGCTTAGTAATACTNGAATTTCCGGATAAATCCGCAGCACGGAAATTTTATGACAGCAAAGAATATGCGCCTTTGTTTGGTATGCGCCAGGCGAGCGCGAGGTCAACTCTTGCATTAGTTGCCGGATATGATGACTAAATTTGACTAATTTTAGCGGCCAGAATGAAGTCGTTCTCGTGAAGTCCATTAATCTCGTGGCTAAAAACCGTAATCTCTGTATAGCCCCACCCAAACGTAATATCGGGATGGTGTCCTTCTTCCTCCGAAAGCACGCCAACCTTATTAACGAAGGCTAGAGCGCGGGCAAAATCGCTAAATTCAAACCGGCGAAACAAATGGTGGGCATCATCCTCAAGCGTCCAGCCCTCCGTTTGAGCGAGAAACTTTTCTGCGTCCTCTTGCGACAATCTTGGAATACCGCCCCGGCAAGGCGAACAAATCTTAGCCGTTAAAGCTTCAGACATTATTCCTTCTCTCCTCGTATTTTACGTCGATTGCGAGACCCANTCGCTTTGTCTATGGTGACGAAAAATAACCTACAAATTCAGGGGGCGGGCGCAAGCCCGCATGACCAAATGACCGAGGCCTTTATTTGCGACGCTATAAGAACACCCATCGGCCGTTATGGTGGGGCGCTCTCCTCTGTCCGGGCTGATGATCTCGCAGCGATGCCGCTTACTANCTTAATGGAACGGAATAGCACAGTCGACTGGGAGGCCCTTGATGACGTCATATACGGTTGTGTCAATCAGGCCGGCGAAGACAACCGTAACGTGGCCCGCATGGCACTGTTACTAGCGGGTCTGCCCGATGCTGCACCTGGCGTCACCGTGAACCGCCTTTGCGGATCCGGAATGCACGCCGTCGGTAGCGCGGCGCAGGCCATCCGGACAGGCGATGCAGATCTAATNTTGNCCGGCGGTGTGGAAAGCATGTCCCGCTCACCTTTCGTCATACCCAAAGCAGCAGCCGCATTCTCCCGCGATGCCGAAATTCACGACACCACCATTGGGTGGCGTTTCGTAAATCCAAAGATGAAGCAGCTTTACGGCACTGACTCCATGGGCGAAACCGCCGAGAATGTGGCGGAAGACCATAAAATCAACCGCGCNGACCAAGACGCCTTTGCGGCGGCNAGCCANGCGAAAACGGCGGCGGCGCAGGAAGACGGGCGNCTNGCCNAAGAAATCACTCCTGTGACCATTCCTCAACGCAAAGGCGACGCCATTGTAGTGGANCGGGANGAACATCCACGNGCNGGCACGANCNTNGAAAAANTATCCGGACTNAAAGCCGCCTTCAGAGANGGNGGCACGGTGACCGCCGGCAATTCCTCCGGTGTCAATGACGGCGCCTGTGCCTTGCTCATCGCATCGGAGGATGCTGCGAAGGCTCATGGCCTGACCCCCCGGGCGCGCATCATGGGCATGGCCAGTGCCGGCGTGCCTCCCCGCGTGATGGGCATAGGTCCCGTCCCAGCGAGTCAAAAATTGTTATCGAAATTAGGACTTACCACGGATGATCTCGACATCATCGAACTGAACGAAGCTTTTGCTGCTCAATCTCTCGGTGTCTTGCGGGGCCTCAACATTGAAGATCAGGATCAACGGGTCAATCCACAGGGAGGCGCAATCGCTCTTGGCCATCCACTCGGCGCAAGTGGTGCACGGCTTCTGACAACTGCCACGTACCAGCTGCATCGGACTGGTGGCACACGTGCGCTGTGCACCATGTGCGTGGGCGTGGGCCAAGGTATCTCAACGGTCATTGAAAAAGTTTAATCTTAGCGGATGACCAAACCCCACCTCCTGGTTAATTGTCCGGTCAGCAGCCATAACCAAGAAATCTGGCCGGAGAGGTTCATACCGCATTATGTTGGAGATTTGACGGACCGGTCCGCGCTCTTGTCTGACGTCGGGGAGCAAATTACGGCCATGATCACGGATGGCCCGCGCATTGTCGACAAAGACTATCTGGATGCCCTTCCCTCGCTGAAACTCATTGTCTGTCTTGGCGCAGGCATTGATAAGATCGACGCCTCCGAAGCCGGCCGGCGGGGGATCGCCATTACGAACGGCAGCGGAACCAACGCCACCAGCGTAGCCGACCATGTTTTCGCGCTGATGCTGGCAGTCGCCCGCCAGATCCTCCCCAATGACCAGAGCATGCGTCAACATGGGGCGGATGAGGAATGCCCGAAAGTCACAACAGGAACAATATACGGCAAAAAGTTGGGCATAGTCGGGCTAGGGGCAATCGGAATGGAAGTTGCCAAACGGGCCCAGGCCTTCGATATGGAAGTGTTCTATCACAACAGGAACCGGCGCGAAGATGTTGACCATACATACTGCGGCTCTGCGGCGGACCTTGCAGGTGAGGTAGAGTTTTTATGTCTCTCCTGTCCCGGCGGGGCGGAAACCCATCACCTCGTAAATACCGGCGTGTTAACGGCGCTTGGTCCGGATGGCATCCTCATCAACGTGGCGCGGGGCTCCATCGTTGATACTGACGCCCTAGTTGATGCCTTGCAAAAGGGAGTGATCCGAGGCGCTGGTTTGGACGTTATCGGGGGGAATGACACAATGCGCAAACCCTTATGCGACATGACGAACGTCGTCATGACACCGCATCTCTCAGGCAACACATTGGAAGCGTGGAATCTCAAAAATGACCTGGCAAATCGGATATTAAGTGCTTTCTTGAACGGAAAAGAGCTTCCTAACCGCGTCATCTGACTAGCTATCAAATCGAGACATCGTCCTTGACCACCTCCCTGTTTTATCTCACTCTCCGATAACCACAGGGACGGCTCAAGTTAAAATAAAAGCCGTAGGGTAAGATGAAATTAAAATTAAATAAGTGGTGTAATTGCGTGCACGCCCATCTTGTAATTATGAGACGGGTTAGAAAATTATGAGTGCAAAATTCGCCATCGTTGGCTCTGGGCCGGCCGGCATGTACGCGGCCGATGCTCTTTTGAAAAGTGTACCGAACTGCAGCATTGACGTATTCGAGAAATATCCGGCGCCTTACGGCCTTATTCGTTATGGTGTGGCCCCGGACCACTATAAAACACGCAACACATCCCGCCAATTCGCGCGCACATTCGAAGAGGCAGCTGTTGGATATTATGGCAATGTGGAGATCGGCAAGGACATCTCGCTTGACGAATTGAAAGAGCATTACGACGCTGTCGTCCTCGCCATGGGCGCGTATAACGACCGCAAACTTGGCATAGACGGGGAAGACTTGGACGGTGTCTATGGCGCTTGCGCTTTCGTGGGCTGGTATAATGGACATCCTGACTACCGTGATCTCAATCCACTACTGGACCAGGGCGGTGTGGCTGTTATCGGAATTGGTAACGTTGCTCTTGATGTCTGCCGCGTCCTTGCCAAAACTCGTGCCGAACACGGGGCTTCCGATATTTGTGCTCATGCCCTGGAAGCCATCGAAGCGTCACCGCTCACTAGCCTGCACATGTTTGGACGGCGAGGCGCAGTTGAGGCAGGTTTTACGCCGAAAGAACTGGGCGAGATCAAGGATCTCGAACGCTGTGCTGCCATCGTCGATGCCGCCCAACTTCCGGATGACGTAACCGGGGATTTCGAGGGCCGGGAAAAAGGCATCAAGGAAAAAAACCTCAACCTGCTGAAAGATTTAGCCGCCCAAGACAAACCGGAGAAACCGGTCACAATGAACCTCAGTTTTTACGCCTCGCCCAAGGAAATTCTGGGCACTGACCGGGTCGAAGGGATCAGGCTTGAAAAAACCCAGGTGGTAGATGGCCGGGCGGTGGCTACTGGTGAAACCTTCGACATATCCTGCGGCGCCGTAGTGACGGCCATTGGGTATCAGACACTGCCACCTGAGGGCGTGCCCTTGGACGGTGGTAATGTAGCCAATGAAAATGGCCGGGTTGAACCAGGCCTTTACGTTGTTGGCTGGGCCAAAAGGGGCCCCTCTGGCACCATTCCAACAAATGGCCCAGACTCACGCGATGTTGTTGAATTAATCGTCCAAGATGTGACAGCGTCCGGAAAAGGCGGGGGCAACGCCATCGACGCCTTACTTGCGGAGCGAAACGTCCGGCGTGTCACCTTTCCGGAATGGGAAAAAATCTCGGAACAGGAATTTGCCCGCGCGGTGACACCTCAACCCCGAGAACGCTTTACCCGCGTGGATGAAATGCTTGCCGTTCTTGGTTAGCAGGTTATCCCAAAGAAGCCATCGCACGCCTGGGATCTGTTCTTACCACGCCGAGGCCGATTCAGCATCTGCGCTGAAAAACCAAAGTGGACCACCCCTCAATTCTGATCCGGCGTGAAAGGTGTAGACCATGTTGCCGATGCGCGGAAATGACCTGTGCCTCTTGGGCAACCAAAAGCCCAGCTAAAATGATCGTCCCGCCGGGGGATGTCCGCAGGTACAAGGCTCGGGAAAAACGCATTAGCGGGCGCGCCAAAATATTGCTCACGATCAAATCATAGGACTGGTTCTTTAGGGAACGATTGCGGTATCCCGGTCCAACATAGACATCGAGATACCGTCGAAGTCCATTCACCGAGGCATTGGTCCGCGTCGTCCGCCCCGCGACAACGTCGATATCCGAGGCAACGACCCGGCATTTCCAGCGTTTTGCGATGGCGAGCGCCAGAATGCCAGAGCCACAGCCCATATCCAGAGCATTCCGGACCCGTTTTCCTTGCAGGTGATCAAGCGCGAGCAAACATCCTTTTGTCGATCCATGATCCCCTGTCCCAAAAGCCGCACCTGCCGGCACACATAGTGAGATTCGGCCAGGGGGTATTGGTTCCTGATACTCGCTTCCATGAACAAAAAATCGGCCAGCCACGATCGGCGGAAATTGCCGAATATTCTCCAACACCCAATTTTGCACTGGGACGAGGCTGAACTCGATATCTGGCACCGAAGCATCCATGTCATCGCCGGTGGCGGCAATCGCATCGGAGATTGCTTTTTCATCAGGCGGATTTTCGGAAAAACCTGTAATTTGCGCTATTGGCTGTCCTTCCCGCGCCGTCCAAGCCACAGCATCTACATGCATCTCTATCGCGGTTGCGAATGGATCCGCATATTCTGACGGAACCTTAACAATCACGCGATGTAAATGATCGGCGAGCGTCATTAGCAAGCCAAAAATTCAGGCTGGTTGTAGGAAACTATCGATGACTTTCTTTGTGCCCGATTTTTCAAAATCCACCTCCAGTTTGTTGCCATCAGCCGAGACAACCCAGCCATACCCGAATTTTTGATGGAACACGCGGACACCGATTTTNAANGCGCTTTCGGCAGACGTTGCGGTCACGCTCCAGGCATCGGCGTCAATCACCATCCCATCACGTGTGTGACCCGACCGGCGGGGCGCATGAGACGTATCAGCCGCCNGGGAAGCTTCTNGAAAAGCGCTGGCGGTCCGGAGCCCAGCCTGGGCGCCAATACCGGNACTCAACCCCCGATACACACCACCATGAAGTCCAATATCGCTTCCATGATTAATATGGTCGTCCGGCAATTCATCGATGAACCTGGAGGGCAGAGCATTTTGCCACTGGTTATAAATGCGCCGGTTTGCGGCATAACTGATGCGCGCCTCTTTTTTAGCCCGAGTAATTCCTACATAGGCGAGCCGCCGTTCTTCCTCGAGCCCCTTGAGACCTTCTTCGTCCAGGCTCCGCTGATGGGGAAACAGACCTTCTTCCCAGCCGGGCAAAAACACCGTGTCGAACTCCAGCCCTTTTGCGGCATGAAGCGTCATTAGCGTTATCTTTTCGTCCGCATCGTTTTCATCATTTTCCATGACCAGGCTGATATGCTCAAGAAAACCCTGAACATTCTCAAATTCCTCGAGGCCGGATATCAATTCTTTCAANTTCTCCAGTCGCCCCGGCGCTTCCGGCGTTTTATCCCGCTGCCACATTTCAGTATAGCCGGACTCGTCTAGGATAATGGCTGTTAATTCGCCCGGGGGAAGAACAGAGAGATTGGCCCGCCACCGGTCNAAATCCTGAACCAGNTTNCGGAGCGAATTCCNCGCCTTTGGCTTNAGCTCATCCGTCTCGACNATCTGCCGGGCNGCCTCNNANAGCGGAATAGANAGTCCNCGCNCCAAGTNATGCACNGCCTGNACACTGGCCTGACCGAGGCCNCGNTTNGGNACATTAACAATTCGCTCAAACGCCAAGTCATCATCCGCAGAGACCACCACCCGGAGATAGGCNATGGCGTCTCGTGTTTCCTGGCGTTCATAAAACCGGGGTCCGCCGATCACCCGATAAGGAACGCCCAGAGTAATGAGGCGTTCCTCAAATTCCCGCGTCTGAAATCCGGCTCTGACGAGAACCGCCATTTCTTCCAGTGTCTGCCCCTTTGACTGTCGAATTTCGATCTCATCGCCAATTACACGGGCCTCTTCCTCGCCATCCCAAACGCCCTTCACAGCGACCTTTTCGCCAGCCTCTACGCCGGTCCACAGGGTTTTACCAAGCCGGCCCTCATTATTTGCGATCAGCCCAGACGCCGCCGCAAGGATGTGAGGCGTGGACCGGTAATTCTGTTCGAGGCGAATTACCTGAGCACCCTCGAAATCCTTCTCGAACTTTAAAATGTTGCCGACCTCAGCCCCCCGCCAGGAATAGATCGACTGGTCGTCATCACCGACACAGCAGATATTCCGGTGTTCATTGGCAAGCAGGCGCAGCCACAAATACTGAGCAACATTTGTGTCCTGATACTCATCCACCAAGAGGTATCTGAATTTGTGCTGATAGGTTGTTAGAACATCCGGATGACCAGTAAACAATGTAATGCAATGTAACAAGAGATCGCCAAAGTCGGTGGCGTTTAAGGTTGTCAATCGGACTTGATAATCAGTATAGAGTTTGGTGAGCGTTCCTTCGGCAAAATCAGCACCTTCCTCCGCCGTTACTTTCTCCGGTGTCAGCCCCCGGTCCTTCCAACGCTGCATCACGCCCATAAGTACCCGCGGCGGCCATTTTTTATCGTCAATCTGATAGCCCTCCATCACCTGCTTCAGGAGACGGATCTGATCATCAGTATCCAGTATGGTGAAGTTGGGTTTCAGGCCAATGAGTTCTGCGTGGGATCGGAGAATGCGAGCCCCCAACGCATGAAAGGTTCCTAGCCACCAACCTTCAACCGGCGCGCCAATGAGAGATGCCACGCGATTCCGCATTTCCCGCGCAGCTTTATTGGTGAACGTGACGGCGACAATTTCCCAGGGCCGGGCCTTCTGGTTCATCAGTATATGGGCCAGCCGGGTGGTTAACACCCGGGTTTTTCCAGTGCCAGCACCGGCCAGGACGAGTACTGGTCCGTCGATGGCCTGAACAGCCTCGATTTGCGGATCATTGAGCCCCTCCAGGTAGGGCACAGTTACCGCGGGCGCAGGCTCGCACAAATTTACCGCCCCAGATGGCGCGGTTTGAGGCTCATCGGTCAGTTCAAAGGGATCAGACATGGTGTAGGTATATCACGGGGAACATCCGAGCCTAAAGGCGTCTCGCAAAAATTATTCTGTTTTCTCCGTTATATTTATGCCGCACTCTCGGATGTGTTTCACATAGCNTTAAAATTTGACCCCCGTCCAGAGATTTAGCAATATCTAGAAAGAGTAATAGATAAAGGCCAGAGCACATGATCAGGCTTATTTTATCAGGTAAATTAACACTCTCGGCAGTGACCGCCATCGGCGGAACCTTTTTCCTGCTGATACAGAACGCCGCGGCATTAGACAAAAACCTTCTCCGCGCGGTGGTGGGAATTGAAACCACAATCTCTAGCGACGCCCGCACCGCCCGCATCTTGGGAACACAACGGCAAGGAAGCGGGGTCGTCATCGATGACGAAGGCCTGGTTCTGACCTAGGTTACCTTATTTTAGAAGCTGATAGCGCCTCGGTCACGGGGCCAAGCGGCAAGACCGTGCCCGCCACCCTGGTCGCCTATGATTTTGAGACTGACCTGGGGCTGCTGCGTCTTATGTAAAAGCTCGACGTCGCCCCGAATGTTCCATCACCTGGTAATATGTTTGTGCCGGTTAATAGTCTGAAACCTGTGCTCGCGGATCTTTTGCAAAGCGGCCGGCGGTCTGGCCGCAAACGGTTTTGGATCGGCGCTAATACAGTTGAAGCCAATGGCAGGGTGTTTGTCACCCGCGTGACACCAAACGGCCCAGCCGATAAAGCGGGGATCAAAGCAGATGATTTGATTTTAGGCGTCCGCGGCCATCCCATAGAAAGTCAGCCGGACTTTTACCGGCGTCTCTGGAGCTCGGGCGAACCGGGCTCGGAGATCGAGATTAATATCTTTCCAAAAGGGGCCGGCGACCTAACGATTAAGAAAAAGACTATCAAATNGGGGGATCGATATGACTGGCTGAAAATCAAACGGTCATATTAGCCGCTATAAATGCCCGTTGTGCTCTTCCCGCCGAGCCTCAACCAACGCCCGATTATAGGCAGACATGACATCAGTCTCATGAAGGGTACCAACAAATCGCATGTTGTCGTGATTTTCAACCACAGCGATATAATGTTCCCCAGAGTCCCGGATGACCTTATTAGCTGTCTCGAGATCATCATCAGCATCCAAAAGTGGGGGATGAATGCGGGCAATATCACCCGCATTAATTAAATTATCCACATNATGATCAAATGCGATTTCACTTAAATCTGCTAGAGTGATGGTGCCGAAAAGCTCGCTCCCGTCCTTTAAGACGAAAAGTTCTCCAGTACCCGACTTTTGAAGNTTTTGCCGGATATCCTGAAGCGCAGCGCCGACATCAACGGTTTCGCTCTCCGTTGCCATCACCTTTCTGACAGTGATGCTGCGGAGAAGCGCAGCTTCAAANCCGCCTTTAAGATCATATCCTGCTCTCTCCAGTTGCCAGTTAAAATACGAGCCGTTGACGAATTGGTTGGTAAAAAGAGACGACAAAACCACAGCCACCATGACCGCAATCGTCAGGGGGTAATCGTCCGTAAGCTCGAATATAATGAGGGTGGTGGAAATCGGGGCGCCCATAACCGCTGCCGCGACGCCGCCCATGCCCACGATGGTGTAAGCGGCTGGCCCTGAGGAGAGATCAGGGAACACGCTGGTGGCGACAATTCCATAAGCCCCGCCAAGCATAGCGCCTAGCATGATTGCCGGCGTAAACACGCCTCCGCCAAAGCCGCCGCCGACACTCAGGGACGTTGCCACAATTTTCGCAACAACCAGAAGCAATAGCAAATAGAGGGGGAATTGTGATTGCAGGGCCAGGTCCGTGGCGTGATAGCCGACACCCAACACCTGCGGGAAAACGAGTGCGATCAATCCGACAAGAAACCCGGCGATGCCGGGTCGGATCCACTGGGGTCCCGGCACCTTATTAAATTGATCCTGGGTAAACATGATGGATTTCATAAAAATCATTGCCGTTACGCCGCACAGGAGCCCCAAACCGACGATGGCCGGAAACTCCAGAAATGAGACCAATTCATGCTCATAGACGGTGAAAGCAGGAAAATCGCCAAAAAATATTCTTGAGATCACAGTACCCACGACACTCGCAATAACTATGGGCGCAAACGCACTCAGCGCGAAGTGGCCGACCACCACCTCGTGCGCGAAGAGAGCTC
>NHHQ01000100.1 GCA_002170915.1 Rhodospirillaceae bacterium TMED167
AATTTTGTCCGCATGCTTGGCGGCGGTGGCTTCGAGGCCGTTACGAAGAACCGCACCCATCTCCACCACATGTTCGAGAAATCCGTTTTCCAAAATAACATCCAGAACAGCATTTGCTGCCGCCATAGCCACCGGGTTTCCGCCGAATGTAGACCCATGAGTACCGGCCACCATTGCAGCACTACATTTGTAGTTGGCGAGGCAGGCGCCGACCGGAAACCCGCCGCCCAGACCTTTGGCAGAGGACAGGATATCCGGTTCAATATTTGACCATTGATAGGCGAACAGCTTGCCGGATCGGCCCATCCCGGTTTGCACCTCATCCAGAAACAAGAGAAGGCCGTATTCGTCCGCTGTTTCCCGCAGCCGGTTGATGTAGTCCTCTGAGGCATAATTGATGCCGCCCTCACCCTGAACGGGTTCCACCAGAATGGCGGCGGTTTCGTCGGTGATGGCAGCTCGCACCTCGTTGAGGTTTCCGTAGGGCACTTGGTCAAAGCCATCAAGCATCGGCCGGAAGCCTGTCATGTGCTTTTCCTGCTTGGCCGCAGAGAGGGTGGCCAGAGTCCGGCCATGGAAACTGCCTGTCGCCGTGATGATCCGGTTTCGTTCTGGATTTCCCGCGTCACTGTGGTACCGCCGGGCGATTTTGATGCCGCACTCAACAGACTCGGCGCCAGAGTTACAGAAAAAGACGGAGCTTGCAAAGGTTGTGTCCACCAGACGTTGAGCCATACGCTCCTGGCCCGGAATCTGATACAAGTTGGAATAATGCAGCAGTTTTCCGGCCTGGTCCTGGATGGCCTGGACCAGATGAGGATGGTTATGCCCCAGCGCCGTCACGGCGATTCCGGTGCAGAAGTCGAGATACTGTTTTCCGCCCGCATCGTAGAGGTACACGCCGTCTCCCCGCTCAAAAGCGAGGGACGGGGAACCATAGGTTGGCATGATGGCTGACATCTGCCGTCTCCGTCCAAATAGGTGTCAAAATAAAACAGGACGGCTTAGAAAGCCGCCCCCAGCTTGAATGAGGCGAAGTATCTAAAGATGACCCTCCTCTGTCAACCAGGGGCAGCTAGGACTTAATTTTGTAGCCGATCACAAAAAGGTGTCGACAGAACAGCAAAAGCAGCGTGTTGAGCACGATCATTAGGATGATCCCGTTGGTAAGCGATCCATCCGCGTAGCCGAAGAAGCCGTATCGAAACCCGTCGATCATGTAGAATACAGGATTGAACTGAATCACTTTCTGGAAAATTTCCGGCACGTGCTGGATGGAATAGAAGGTACCGGACAGGAATGTCAGTGGCAGAACGACAAAATTATTGATGGAGGCAACATGATCCACTTTTTCCGCCCAGAGGGCCGTTATGAGACCCGCTGACGACATAAAAAGGGCCGCGGAAACGGCATGGAAAATCACAAAACCCCAGGCGTGGATGTGCAGGGGGACGAAGAGGATCATTGCCAAGCCCACCGCCAAGCCGACGAGCAACCCCCGGGTCGTACTGGCCAGAACATAGCCTGCTGTCAATTCCGTTGGCGAGAGGGGTGGCATGAGCGTGTCAACGATTGTCCGCACGATTTTTTCAAACATGACGGCGAAGGACGCATTGGCAAAGCAGCTGGTCATGAGTGCCATGAGCGTNAATCCGGGNACCANAAATTCNAGNAATGGAATATCGGCTGCAGACCGGCCGTCGCCCTCGAACGCNAAATTAAAGATGGCTAGAAACAACAGCGCCGTGATNACCGGCGCAAGAAATGTTTGCGCGGCTNTCTTNAAGAAACGCCGCACTTCACGGGTATACAAGGACCACAGCCCCAGCCAGTTCCAGCCCCCTGACATGGGATTTGTGAGCGGGCGCGGTGGGGCGGATTTCATGGTCTCAGGCCTTCAGNTTATAACCGGTCTGGAACATGACGAAACANGCGGTCCAGGCNANCAGGTTTGCNCCCACNACAACCGNAAGTCCNATGANNAGGGACCCNNCCGCCTGGCCGGTGAACCCNTANCGAAAGCCGTCGATAAGNTAGAAAAAGGGATTGAAGTGNCTNNCCGTTTGTAAAATATNNGGNAAGCGNCCGATGGCGAANAACGTGCCGCTCAGAAAAGAGAGTGGCAGGATGACGAAATTGGTCACCGTGGAGACGTGATCAAATTTTTCAGCCCAAATGCCGGTCATCATACCGAGCGCAGACATCAACAGGGCGGCGCCGGCACCGTGTACCAGAACGAACGTTAGGCTGTGGATGCTGAACGGCACAATCAGCCAAAGGGCCGCCCCGACACTAATGGCAACAAGCAGGCCGCGAGTGGCCCCGCCGAGTACATAGCCAAGGGTGAGTTCTAGGGGGCTCAAGGGCGGCATCAGGACGTCGATGATATTTTCGTTGAGCTTCTGCTGGATCAGAGAGGTCGACGTGTTGGCGAAGGCGTTCTGTAGGATTGTCATCATGATCAACCCCGGACCCAAGAACTCAATATACGGGAGCCCCGCCACCTGCCGATCCGTGCCAAAGGCCACGGAAAACACCGTCAGAAACAATATGGTGGTAATGATGGGGGCCACCAGGGTTTGTCCACCGATTTTGAGAAAACGCCGAACTTCTTTCGCGTAGAGCGTTGCCAAGCCACGTAAGTTTGCCCGGCCCTGCGCTGGACGGGTGGGCGCATTTTCCTGGGCTGAATGGGGGGGTGCGGTCATCCCGGCCGGGCGGGAGAAGGTGGCGTTATCAGGCATTGTCAGCGATCACGCCTTGAGTTTGTAGCCAGTCGCNAACAAGTGCCGGCAGACCATNCAGAGGCAGACATTCACGCCCGTTAGCACGAGGGCACCTGCGAGCAGGGGGCCATCTGCCTGGCCGGTAAAGCCGGCTCGCAAGCCATCAATGGCGTAGAAAAATGGATTGAAAAGTGCGATGGCCTGGAATGCCTCTGGCAACCTGTCGATGGAGTAGAAGGTGCCGGAGAGGAAGGACAGGGGGGTGATGATAAAGCCATTAACCACCGTCATATGGTCCTGCCGGTCTGCCCAAATACCGCCGATGATTCCCAGCATGGCCAGCATATAGGCGGCTGCAATGACATAAAAAACGATGTAGAGCAGGCTCTGGGGCTGGAGATCAGCGAACAGGCTCATGGTCACGCCGACGGCGATGCCGACCGTGACACCCCGTGTGGCACCGCCACTGGCGTAGGCAATCACCAGCTCACTGGGCGTCAAAGGCGGCATAAGCGTGTCGATGATGTTGCCCTGCATCTTGGCCGCCATGATTGAAGACGACGCATTNGCAAAAGAGTTTTGGATCACGGCCATCATGATCAGGCCCGGCGCCAGGAAATCAATGAACGCAATGCCGTTGATGTCCCCCCGTAATTTCCCAATAGCCAGGGTAAAGATCGCTAAGAACACCAATGTGGTGATTACCGGTGCAAGAATGGTCTGAATATAGACCTTCGAAAAACGTCTCACTTCACGGAGATAGAGGGTTTTTAATCCCAGCCAATTGGGGTGACCTAAGCTGGGGCGCGTCCGGGATCTGGTGGGTGGATGGGTGTGGTGCATTCAACTCTCGTGGATGGCGTCGGCATTTGATATAACCCAGGGACTCTGAAAGCCAACCTTTTCGCACGAGCCTTGCTAAGATCGTGACAGATACTGATCAGCCAGATCCGGATTCCGCTAACAGCGGCCGTCGGCGGACACCGAAAATTCCGCGAAAGGCGAGTCCCAAATCTCTGGAAAACGCGGCGATTTATTATCTCAAGCGGTACGCCTCGTCTGCGGCCAATTTACAATCTGTGTTGATGCGCCGGGTGCTGAAATCCGCCCGGTACCACGGAACTGATGTGGAGGAGGGGAGAGGCTGGATTGATGATGTTGTCACCAAGTTGCAAAACGCCGGGTATCTGAATGACCGGCAATATGCCGAAACCCGTATTCACAGTTTATACGCTCGTGGGCTGTCCCTGCGGGCCATTCAGATTAAGCTCTCCGAAAAGGGAGTGCCCGCTGATATCGCGACGGAGGCCCTGGAGATGCTGTGTGAAGAAACGGAAAATCCGGAGTTGCAAGCCGCCATCACAACAGCCCGACGGCGTAAATTAGGCCCTTATCGGATAAGGGGCGACCGTCAGGAAAACAGGGAGAGAGATTTGGCCTNGCTCGCTCGGGGCGGNTTTAATTATNACATCGCCGCGACGGTCGTGGATACGGCGACGGTAGAGGAACTCGAAGATTACATCATCTTCAACCACGCCTGAAGTCGAATGTNGGCTGAATTTGATTTGATCGCCAGTTGATCACGGGACTCCCCGATGCTATCGATGAGGNGAAAAACGCTCATCATCGATATTTCTCATCAATGCCAGATTTATTGACACGATTCACAAACGTTTGGGCCGAGACCTTCTTGGGGGTCTCGGTGGGTCAGCTCGCCATCGCGGTCGTTGTATTGCTGCTGGCCTTATTGCTGCGGCGCTTTTTTGCGCGCGTGGTGATTGCGCGTCTGAGCGGATGGACGCGTAAGACCAGTACAGAAATCGATGATCAAATCCTGGCGGCATTGCAACAGCCGTTGATGTTCCTGTTTCTGATTATCGGCCTGTCCATCATCGTTCAATGGATCCCATTTGGGACGGATGCCGAAGATATTCTGGTTAAGATTCTCCAGTCTTTCATCGCCTTCACGATCTTTTGGACCATCTATCGGATGCTCGATCCGATTTCGGTTTTTTTCGACAGATTTTTATTGAAGCTCGCGGGCCCCGTGGCTAATGAGGTGAAAGACTATCTTCTAAAAGCCCTCAAAGTTTTCGCCGCTGGTTCCGGCATTGTCGCAGTATTGGCCCAATGGGGCATCAATCCCTGGCCTTATTTTGCCGGTATTGGCGTGCTGTCTCTGCCGTTTGCCTTTGCGGCGAAGGATGCCGTGTCCAACGTCTTCGGCGGCATCAAACTGCTGATCGTCGATCAGGCCTTCCGCATTGGCGACTGGATTGAAGCACCGTCCATCGGTAATGGCACGGTCGAGGAGGTGACTCTCTCCACGATTAAAATTCGGAAATTCTCCAAAGCTGTACAAACAGTGCCCAATGGTGTGATTGCCGCTGAGCCTATTACCAATTGGTCACGCATGAGCAACCGGCGGATCAAAATGGACATCGGGTTGACCTATGACACTACCTCCGAACAGTTTGAGGTCATTCTGGCGACGTTAAGGGCGTTCATTGCGGCGGACGACCGGGTGGATCACTCGGTCACCGAAATGGTTCACATGACCCGGTTCAGTGAGTCTTCCATCGACATTAATGTGTATTACTTCACCACCACCACCAATTGGGAAGAATGGCGGTCCATTCAGGAGGAACATATGCTCGCGTTTATAAGGATCGTGGAAGAAGCTGGCGCCAATATGGCCTTTCCGACCCGGACCGTTCATGTAGAGGGATGGCCCGAGGGCTTGCAGAGTACAGAGGGTCGGTCATGAGAACGGGAACTGTTAAAGTGGAAGTGGCCCCCGGCGAGCTCATCGATAAAATAACGATTCTGATGATTAAATCGGAGCGGATGGATGATCCGGACAGGCTCGCAAATGTGCGGCTGGAGCTGGATATCCTCACGGCGACCCGGGCGAGCTCTGTTCCGGGGTCTTCTGCATTAGATGACCTGACAGCCAAGCTTAAGCAGGTGAACGAGGCCTTGTGGAAAATTGAAGACGATATCCGAGACTGCGAGGCAGAGAGAGATTTCGGTGACACCTTCGTGCACCTAGCCCGATCCGTCTATCGGACCAATGATGAACGTGCTCAGCTGAAGCGTGACATCAATGTGCTGTTAGGATCTCAAATTTTGGAAGAAAAATCTTATAAACCCTATTAGTCTGGGTTTGTGGTGCCAGCTCCCTTTATCTCAAGTCGCAAAATCTGATACAACCAATCCTAGCTCAGAAATCCTCTGCTGACACCCCTGACCCTCATTTCACCCAATGTTTCAGCTTCAAGGTTGGGTCCCTCAAATTTTAACCGTTTGAGGTTTGTAGCTCCTAAAGTTGGATAGAAAGGCCATTCGGGCTCTGGGCGCGCGGAATATCGCTAAGATGGCCCATTAGGTGATGAAATTCTTCGATTTTCTGTTTACTGAATCGCAACCAAATTATCGGCATACTCTTAGATATTGAGAGCCACTGGCAACAGTGCTCGCCGACTTGTCTTTAGATTATAGGAAGGGCCTGCCCTTGAGCGCCAGCGATCACAACTTTGAAGATGGCGATGTCATTTTCCGGGAGGGCNATCGCAGCCAAGCGGCCTTTGTTCTTGTCTCNGGCCAAGTTGAGCTCATAAAAAAAACCACCAACGGTTTGGTTCGCCTGGCACTCATATCGCCCGGTGAAATATTTGGCGAAATGGGCATCATTGACCGCTCCGTCCGGAGCGCGACAGCGCGTGCCGTGGGTCAGGTGAGTGTCGAGGAAATTGACCGGAGCGGCTTTATAAATTCGGTTCAGGACGAGCCTGACATGGCCCTGAAAATCATCGGTAATCTTAGTGAGCGGTTGCGGCAAACTAATGAGATGGTCACATCGCCGGCCTCTCGGAAGGTTTTGGCCGACATGCAACAGAAGCCTTCGATTTGGACATTGATCGGCGGACTGATTGCAAAGCGGCGCACGAAAAGGCGGCTTCTGGAATTTCGTGTGGCGCCCTTTGTTGGTGATCCCGAGGGGGCTTATGCGGTTCAGATCGCCCATCTCCTCGATTTAGAGCTGGAAATACGGGCGACATTGCTGCCTGAACCACTGCCAGATCAAGCGACCGCTGATGAGGGAAGGCATTTCAACGGCCTTCTGCTTGCTGGCCGTCATATCCTGCGCCGAGACAACGCAGACCTGATAGTCCATGGTGAAATTGATGAAACCCGAAATGTCATAAATATCCGTTTCATCGCGCACGGTTCGGAGCTTGATCAACCCGGAAATTTTTTGATGACCGACCGGCTGTCATTGCCCCTCAGTTTCAAGCCGGAGTTTGCGAAGTTGTTGGTTGCGGCTTCTGTAGCGGCAACGGTACCTCGATCGGAAGCTTATCGGTTGATGATGCGACCCATCTTGGTCAACGCGTTAGAGGCGTCAAAAGACTGTGCTGCCGAGCCACCCCTGGAACTCACTCTTGTGGATCAGGCGGCTGTTCATATGATTCATGGAAATATTGTTGCTACCATCGGCAATCATTTAAGCGATGTCCAATATTACCAGAAGGCGATTGCCAGTTATCAAACAGCCGCGGAAACATTGACCGCGGAGAGCACGCCGGCGGAGTGGGCAACCGTACAATATCACCTGGCCCAGACGGCGCAGGTAATTGGTGAAAAGGGCGGGGGTGTTTCCATGCTGGTCCAGGCGCTCGAAAATTACCGTGCCGCACTCGATTATTTCACAAAGTCAGGTTACCCCCTGGAATGGGCCTTTCTCCAGAGCAGGGTCGGCCTGATGCTGTACAAGACTGATCCGGTGAGCGGTGACTCCGAAAATCTGAAAGCGGCCGTCGCGGCCTTTCAATCAGCGCTTCAGGTTATCAGTCGGGTAAGCAGTCCGCTGAAATGGAGCGAAGTAAAGTATAATCTTGGCCAGGTTCTCCAAGTCTGGGGAGACGCAGCTAGAAGCGAGGAACTTCTCGAGCGCGCCATCCANTGCTGCCAAGACGCTCTTAAAATACGGAATAGAGAGGAGACCCCTCTTCTCTGGGCTGCTACGCAGAATAATATGGGTTCGGCCAATTTTTTGCTGGGGCGTTTGACTGGTGATTCTGATCCGGTGGAAAGGGCGGCCGATTCCTTCGGGAAGGCACTGTCAATTTACTCTTCCTTCGGTGCGGCCCGCCTTGCAAAGGTATCCGAGCGGAATCTCTCCCGTGCCGAGGACGTGCTCCTCTCCAAGCGAGAACGCCGTGTTCCGAAGCTTGACTGGGAAGATGAAGCTACGGAAGAGAGAGCCGCAGCACTGAAGCACCATCGTCAGCGTAAAAACCCTCACATAGAGGCTGCAGAATAAATTTTTTCGCGGTTTACCATACGGGTCAAGTAACATAGAACTCAGGTCAACCTTACTCTTTTGACCATGAGGACTTCTTGCCCGTGTCCGATAAGACAGCGGTCCTTTTCGCCAATGAAGCATTTTATGTCGCATTTTTAAGCGGCGATTACGTTGCCATGGAGTCGCTCTGGGCGCGCCACGTCTCCGTGAGTTGCATTCATCCCGGTTGGCATCATCTTATGGGCCGAGACGTTGTTATGGAGAGTTGGCAGTCACTTCTTCATAATGCCGAGTTGCCTGATATGAGCTATTCCAATGCGGTTGCCAGCGTCTATGGTGATACGGCAGTGGTGATTTGTTACGAGACATTTCCAGAAGCGTTACTTGTGGCGACGAATGTGTACGTCAGGGAAAAGGCTGACTGGAAGATTGTCCATCACCAGTCCGGCGGATCCTCTGAGATGCCGGATATAGAGCTGGACGACGAGTCGCCTGGCACGCTTCAGTAAATTCAGGTCAGAAGGTTCGAGAGGAAGTCGCCGATTTCTGCTCGGATGGACAAATCAGCCAATTCGTCGAAATCTGTCTTTTCTCGGTTGAGGATCACTAGTTTGGCGCCATTTTCTTTTGCGAGCGGCAGCAACGCAGCTGCAGGAAATACCACCAAAGATGATCCGATGGCAATGAAGAGGTCGCACGTAATTGCGTCTCTCTGGGCTTCCTGCATCTCACGCTCCGGCATGGGTTGGCCGAAGGATATGGTCGCCGTTTTCACCATTCCACCGCAAGTTCCGCAAACTGGAAGCGTCTCATCGCGTTGAAAAGCATCCCTGATGGGAGCCAGTTCATGGCGCGCCTGACACGTGAGGCACCGGGCGTAGGTCGTATTGCCATGCAGTTCAATGACCCGATCCTCGGGCACTCCAGACGCTTGATGTAAGCCATCAATGTTCTGCGTGATGATTTTTCTAACCTGGCCGTGGTTGACCATTTGCGCGATGGCCCAGTGCCCAGCATTGGGTTCCGCGTCTTTAATGGTTTTGTCGATTTCAAATTTCCGCCGCCAGGTGGCCCGGCGCACCTCTTCGGACGCTATATAGTCTTGAAAGGGGATCGGTTTGTTCCGGGTCCAGATGCCGCCAGGGCTTCGGAAATCAGGGATACCAGATTCCGTACTGATGCCGGCACCGGTAAACATAACGACGTGGCGGCTGTCCGCCAGAAGCGCACGGAATGCCTCTTGTGGGTCTGGGGTCATCACCAGCTACCCGAGAGCGGCCCCATATCACAAAAGCATAATGTCGTTGAAGGACTGGCTCTCACCTAGGGTGACGTTGAATGAGTGCGACTGGCGGCCCTCAGCGACAATCTCAACACTGTAGTCCCCGCCGTCTTCTGGTAATTTGTCGAACTTAAAGTCTCCGTAAATATCTGTTGAGGCTGTGGCCACTTCAATGCCGCCCTGTGTTAGTGAGACCCGGGCCCCTTCGACGCAATCGACAATGCCACCGCTTTCCGCCGCTACACTGCCAGCGATGAAGCAATCCCGGTATCGGTAGAGGTTTTTGTACCAGACCCGGGGTTTGGTCTCATGCGCCGGCACCAGTTCCTCAAGGCCCTGTTCCTGGACCATCTTGGTCATTTCGGACGGTTCCACTTTAACCGCTTTTATGGCTTCTGTGGCACAGACTTTGTCAGCCCGTGGGGCGGTCCATCCGTCATCAATCAAGTGCGCGTCGAAATTCCAATGCTGCGGTATGTCCTTCTCCTCATTCCACCAGATTGCTCCGTACGGACAAGAATCGACGATATGCTTTTGGCCCTTGGATTTGTCAGGATCAATCAAAACGATGCCATCGGGGCGCTTGGCGACGGCATTATTATCGGCCGCCTTTATACAGGGGGCGTCATCACAGTGTTGGCACATAACCGGCAGATAAGCGGCGTCCACCAGGGGTGCTTTGCCGCGCACCTTTTGTTTGATTTCAATCCAACGATGGCCGTGCTTTGGCATCTCCGCGGCATATCCTGGAAATTCATTGCCGCAGTATTCATCTTGCACCGCCAGTACACAGAGATTGCAATTGGTGCAGTTTGCGACGTCTACGATAAGGTTCCACTGTTTCATTTTTCGTCTCCTTATTCTGCCGCTTGGGCAAACTGGGATGGCCGGTCGATGCCGGCTTCCGCGTTNGNTTCCCACAAAGTCACCTCGACGGCCGCCGCGCTAGAGCCCATAGAGTGGCCTTTNTTGAGCTGAGATTTAGGCGGGGTCAGCTGATTGAGNCAACCGCCCCGGTCCACAGACTGACCAGGTTCGCCCATGGGCTCGTAGACGGCGCAGGATTCGTATCCATGCAGGGTGCCGATGCGAACGCGCTCCGTCACCTTAGCCGCGCACAGGACCGCTCCGCGCTGATTGTGGACCTTCACCACGTCGTGCATCTTGATGCCCCGCGCTTCCGCATCCGCAGGATTGATACGGATCACCCAGTAGGCGTAGCCATCCACCGTGACCCGGTGTTCCTCAATGTCATTGAGATAACTGTCTTTGCCATCACCTTGCGTGTGAAAACTGAAGCGGGGATGCGGTGTGATCATCTGTAATGGATGGTCAGTGGCGCCGTCAGTCACTGGCCCCTCGTCCGCGCGNCGGTATTTCACGATGGGCGGCCGATCCTCGTCATCGGGGTCGAACTTTTTCAGACTTTCGCACTCAAACTCAATTTTACCGGATTGAGTTTGAAGGCCTTTGAGGTACTCTTCAGAGTAATCGGACGGGAGTGGCATGGGTTCCGGCACGTCTTTTTTACGGCCTTCATAAAACCAGCGCCAGGAGACCGGGTCACGCAGTTCTTCTGGCGGGTTGGGTATAACGCAATATCCTTTGCGAACGAATTCCTTCCAAGAGATCAGCGAGGGTAGATCCGATGCNTCGAATTCTCGTTTTGCCCAATCCAACTCACTAACACCCTCTGAAAAATAAGCTCCTAAACCAAGCCGTTTGGAGAGTTCCAGAAAAATGTTGAAGTCTGATTTCGACTCACCCATGGGTTTAATTATTTGATGTTGAAAAACCACAACCCGATGATTCAGCTGGGTCTGACCGTGGTGCGCATAGCCCCCGAGGGCGGCCCATTCTGAGATGTCCGGCCGTTCNAAGTTGGTGCATGCNGGNANNATCACATCGGCAAATTTTGCNTCGCCTTCGTGCCAAATCGACTGATTGACGACAAATTCCAGGTTTTCGGACCGGTACATGTCCACATGACGGTTGGTATCGCTCATGGTGCCGAAAATAGAGCCACCATATTTGTAGAGCATTTTGACTTCTGAATAGCCCGGTTTGGGGTAGCTGATCTTGTTGAACTGCGCCTGCATGCTTTTNCCGTCCCAGACATAGCCCTCGGCNTTTCCTTCCAGAATGGCCTCCGGNAACTGAAGACGNGGNATGCTNTGTTCCACTGTATTCATGCTCGGNAGNTGCGGCATNCGTTGATANAGTTCAACNGCCATNGCGGTGTGATGGAGATCGCCNGACATGCCGCCTTCAGCATANCCAGGGAAGTAGAAATTGGAATCCACCGGCGTACCCCATTGAAGATTGCCCATGCTCACACCCGGCTTTCCCAGGCCCTGCATGGCAATCAAGCAGACCATCACCCGAGCCCATTGGATGCCCGTGGCGTTTCGGCAGGCCCCGCCGTGGCCGTTGCCCCAGCCGCCAGCGCCCAGATACGTCCGCTTCGTTCCCCAGTCGCGAGCAAGCGCGCGAATGTCTTTGGCGGGAACGCCGCATTCGGTCTCTGCCCATTCTGGTGTTTTCGGAATGCCGTCGTCATCGCCCATAATGTAGGCTTTCCAGACATCGAACCCTTTGGTTTTCGTCTCCACATAGTCCTTGTCGTATAGATCTTCATCGATCCAGACGTGGGCGATTGCCATGGCCAGCGCCGGAGAAGTGGTGGGCTTGGGAGCAATCCATTTGCCACCGAGCATCTGGGCAGTATCGTTAAAATACGGGTCGACATGGACAATTTTAATGTCCGTATCCTTCAACCACTGACGGCGTACTGTTCCTTCGAGCGCGCCGTAGGCTCCGCTAGTGCCCTCTGGATTAGCGGACCAGAAAACAATCATCTCGGCATTTTCTAGGCAGTCCTCTACACCGCCGTAGGTCTCGCATTGGCCAACACGAAGAGATTGGCCCCAATGGTGGATGGCCCCCCAGTACCAGCCTTCCCAGCTGTCTGGATTATGATGGACACGCGTCATGCCAACCGCGTTCACGAACCGGAAGTTAGCACTCAGATAATACCCGATGTTGCCCCACGTGTGGTGGGAGCCATGAGAATTGACAATAGCCCCCGGGCCATGAACGGTTTTGGCACGTTTAATCTCGCTTGCAACGAGGTCAAGTGCCTCATCCCAGGAAATACGCTCATAGCCGGATTTGCCTCTGTTTTGGGGGTTGCGCTCTCCATTGGGATCAAAATCCACTCGTTTCATGGGGTACAAAAGCCGGTCTGGCGAATAGACCATGCTCTTCCAGTTCATACCATGCGGCGCCAGCGTGGTCTTGCGGGGNGGGGTGAACTCCTGCCCGCGCGCTTTGATGGTCCAGGGCTTTGGGTCGGTCTCATCGAATTCGATGGGCGTAATGCGGATGATCTTGTCGTNCTTGACNTANGCAAAAATAGGCCCCCCGTTGGTCATTTGCGTGTAGCGCGTGACGCCGTTGCCCTGATCNATCCCATACTTCCAGCCGATGCTTTGTGTCCGGACAATGGTTTGGGTGAACCAGGAGGCTTCATCTTCCGGTCCTTCCAGCGTAATCACAAAGTCCTTGAGAGCGTTGATCTGTTCCAGCTGATCAATGGGTGGCATCAATAGTTTGGCTCCGATGGCCGCAGTCTTAAACGTCATGACCACGTCGGCATCATCTTTCNGGCCGGCGCCAGAGCCGTAGCCGGCTGAACCGAACCGGTACCAACGTGCNACGGACCCGTCCTTGGTTCTGATCACNGCGATGAAGGTTTTTTCCGTCAACANAGCTTTGAAAGCTGGGTACCTCCAAGCGCAGTAGCGGAATAGAATNTTGAGACCGAATAGAATAACGGTCAGNTGTAAATGTGCCATTGTGGTCATCGCCTCCGTAACGGGCCAANCATNTATGNTATAATATAATAGCGGGTTAGGTCACGCTGTCATGATATCTATTCTGGTGTCATTGATCACAATATTTGATCATTACGTGCGTGAAATCGTCGGGGCGACTTTTCGCAACTCATCAATAAATTCCTGGCATGCGGGAGAGAGAAGATTAGGCGTCCGACTAATGACAGCTATGGTCCAGGGTTGCATCGGCGTGGCCAAGCGTAAAGGGGTGATGGGGAAACCTCTGACACGGCCGCGAAAAACTTGTTTCGGCACCAACATCACATAATTTCCGTTTTCCACGAGAGCCAGGGCGCAAGTAAAAGAGGCGCATACAACTGTGCTCACTGGGGGCTCAAAGCCATTGACGCGGAAAGTTTGCTCGTGAATGGCGTGACTGCTTATGCTCCGACCAAACAAGACCCAATCTTCATCTATTAGGTCCTCAAAAGTCAGATCCCGCTTTCGGGTCAGAGGATGGTCAACACTCACCGCTGGGGTCACCTCATCTTCAATAAGGACCTCCGAGATAAGGTCGTCGTCTTGAAATTTTTCCGGCAGCATGCAAACGGCCACGTCCACATCGCCTCTTCTCAGGGGTGCGAGATTGTCCGGGTAAACATTTTCCTCGATCTTAATATTAACCTCCGGCCGTCGCCGTTTGAGATTGATGAGTGCCTTGGGTACCATGTTGATGGCCGTTGTGGGAGATACACATACGCGCACATCCCCCGTGAACGCACCTTCGATGCGAGCAATATCGTTCCGTGCATTTTTCAATTCAGCGTCGATGACGCAGGCCCGTGCTACAAGCGCTTCCCCGGTAACGGTGGGAGATACGCCATGAGACGCCCTATGTAATAATTTAGTATCCAATTCTGCTTCCAGCATTTGGATGCTTTTTGTGATGGCGGATTGGGACAGATTTAAATTCCGGGAAGCCTGCCGAACGCTACCCGCATCAGCAACTGCTTTAAGGTTTCGAAGTTGAGTGAGCTTCATGATTTTGTCGTTCTATAATATCGATCAATTCGATGCAATTGATATCGTAAATGTTAACACCACCCAGCCCCGGCCTGCCAGACAGAACCATGCGAACGGACCGATCACTCCGGGGTACCATTGAGAGGCACCCACGGTGGTCCAGTTCCTCCCCCACGACTGGGCAATTGAGGTATTTTTATGGGGGCGCTACACTTTCCTTGGTACAATCAATTTATAGGGAAAGTCTTATGAAAGTGAACCGTCTGGCGGATCTGCAGGAATATGAGGCGTCTGGGCATTTCGATATGAAAGGTTTCCGGCTACAGGGATTCGATGCCAGCAATGTGGAAAATTTCTGGACCGGGCTGTCCTACTTTCTGCCGGGGGGCGGCACCACGCACACGGCCACGCCCCTGGAAAAAGTCTATGTCGGAATCGAGGGCAACCTCACAATCGTCACGGACGAAGATGAGACAACACTGGGTCATCTCGACTCTGTATATCTGGCGCCCAACGAAGGCCGCTCCATCATCAACCGCACAAACAAGATTGCCTCAATTTTGGTGATCATGCCCTATCCACCGAAGGACTGACGTAACGCCCTGTTCCAGAACCATCCGAACACAATCAAGTG
This sequence comes from Rhodospirillaceae bacterium TMED167, assembly GCA_002170915.1. The sequence continues at coordinate 14,810 of NHHQ01000100.1, forward strand.
CTGCTAAGAACAGCCGAAAGAAGAAAGTTAGTTCTGGTTTGCCAGTCCTGTGAACGCGCCGTTACCATAGAGGAGCGGCGAGCCCTGCTGATGAAGGATGCCCACAATGCGGCCGATAAATATGGAATGAGTTCCTGCATCAACCTGTTCTGAGATAGTGCAATCAAATCCTGCGAGTGCTTCTTTCAGGATAGGCGCACCGGTGGCTACCTCCATCCAAGTGCCGAGGTCAAAACGGTCTTCGCGCTCCGTGTCGTCCATGCCGGCAAACCTGAGGGCAATGTCTTCGTGATCACGTGCCAGTATATTCACGCCGAACGACCCCGCGTCCCGAATAAGATTATGTGCGCCGGCCAGTTGGTTCACGCAGATTAACAACTGCGGCGGGTCAGCCGAGACGGAACAGGTGGCGGTTGCCGTAAGCCCGTCTTTGGTCTCATTGAGGGCAGCTGTAATCACGGTCACACCTGCCGCCAATTGCCGCATGCCTGCTTTAAAATCGCCACTGGAAATGTCTGCGTAGCTTGTTTCTATTGGCATACCCATGTTCTGCAACCCCTGAAGGTTCTCTGTTATTGGGGGAGTTATACCATTTTGAGCGGGCAAGAAAGCCTCACGTCGCAGGTCAGGACATGATCACCTCCCCCGTCTAACCGGGTATGTTTTGCTAACGTGCCTACCTAAATGGTCAAGAAGGCGACTATGGAAATTGCGATTTTCTTCGCTCAGGATCATAGCTCTTGTATAAGATTGGTCTTTCAGCAGACTGCTTCTTTGTGATACACCGTCGAGAGGTAGTTGCTTTTTTGTTTAACCTAACGATGTCCAACTGCCTTGCTGCACAACAATCCTAGGGAGGAATTTAATGCGTTTATTCTCTAAAGCTCTATTGGGTCTCTCGGCAGCTGGTCTCGTTGCTGGCGGTGCGCTCGCAACGAGCGACCAGGCAGATGCCAAGACTATCAACGTCCGGATTGCGTCCGGTCACCCGCCAACGGTTGTCTATGCCGGTTTGATGAAAAACTTCTTCCAGACCGAACTAAAAAAGGCGGTCGAGGCTAAAACCAGCCATAAAATCAATTTCATTGAAGGTTACAGTGGCTCAATCGTCAAGGTGTTCGATACCTTTGAAGGTGTGCAAAACGGTGTCGTAGATGTTGGCGGTTTCTGCTATTGCTTCGAGGCTTCCAAACTGAAAATGCATGCATTCCAGATCATGTTACCGTTTGGCACTATGGACCCGGTGCAGTCCGTTGCCATCGCGACCGACGTCTACAAGCAGTTCCCAAGTCTTGCGGCGCGGTTCCAAAAATACAACCAGACACTTCTCGCGATCATTGGCGACGGTGGCTACAACATCGGCACCAATTTCCCGTGGAAAAAAGTTGAAGATCTCAAGGGTCACAAAATTCTGGGTGCCGGTCTGAACCTTAACTGGATGAAGAAAGCCAATGTTGGCATCATCCCGGTTACGGAAGGTCTACCCGGTTGGTACCAGAAGATTAAAACCGGTGTGGCCGAAGGCGGGATTATGTTCCCGAGNGCGTGGGGCCCTGTCTTCAAATTGCACGAAGTCGGCAAATATTACACGACGATTGGATTCGGATCGATCACATGGCACGGGTTGACCGCTAACAACCGCTTCTGGAACGGCCTGCCTGCTGAAGTGAAACCGATCTTCATGGAAGTTGCTGATCGATATCGTGTTATGACCGGTTCATTTAATAAAGCTGGCTATAAGAAAGACATGGCTTGGCTCCGNAAGAACATTACGGTCAGCGATCTTGGCCCGGAAGTNCGNCTTTCCTGGGCAAAAAAGTTGAAAGATTGGCCGCAAGAGCATGCTAATTCCCTGGAAAAGGAAGGCTATCCCGCGATTAAGATTCTGAACGCGACGCTCAATGCTGCGGAAAAGGTTGGCTACAAGTGGCCGGTGCGTTACGTCGTCAAATAATTACGGCGTAACCCATTCGTTGCTTAGAATGTAAACAAAGTACACCGGCTGGGTACACGTGGTATTCAGCCGGTGATTTTGTATAACAATAAAAACACCCAATTCGTGCCACGACAGACGAGGCCTCCAATGAACTTCATCAAAATCAGCGATTGGGTATCCAAAGCCCTTATGGTCCTTGCGGCTGCNTGGACAATCGCCATATCATTTTTGGTCCTCGCAAATATCATTGGCCGTGGTGCTTTTGATTTTCCAATCCATGGAACCGCTGAAATGGTTGCGGCGTCCATCGTCATTATCGTGTTTCTCCAGACCGGATATGCAATCCGCAGCCGCTCCATGCTAAGGGCTGATTTTCTGGTGACACACCTTCCAGACATCGTACAGCGACTTTTGCTGGCACTCGGCTATCTTTTGGGAATTTTATTTTTCCTGATGATCATTACCGGTGGCTGGCAGGAGAGTGTCTTGTCTTTCGTAGAAAACGAATTTGAGGGCGAGGGCGCGTTANGAGTGCCGTCCTGGCCGGCCCGCTGGACAGTCCTTTTGGGAAGTGCGTTGGCCATGGTGAACTATTGTGTCATGGCCTATGTGGATGTTTTCCGGCCTGACTTGATGCGACAAGAGGTCGAGGAAATGAAACAACTCGACATGGGCCATTAGGCCGGGGGGGGGACGTAGAAATGTTTGAACTCAATATTGCCGTCATCCTCATTGTCTCGTTGATCGCACTGGTTGCGATCGGCGTTCACATCGCGATTGCGCTTGGCATGACCAGTGCACTGGGTATTTGGATGGTCACGGGTGCCGATATCAATGCCTTTTACACGGTACAGTCCATGCTGGCGGCAACCGCCTATGAAGCCATCCGAGCCTACGTNTTTGCCGTTATTCCGCTCTTTTTGTTGATGGGCGAATTCATTGGCAGATCGGGTACCGTCACTGATGTTTATCGGGGAATAAACCAGCTCTTGTCTAGAATACCAGGCCGGTTGGCCATCGCGACAGTGATTGGGAATGCATTATTTTCATTCGTCACCGGTGTGAGCATCGCGTCTGCTGCAACGTTCTCACGAATTGCCTACCCGGAGATGAAGCGTTTTGGTTATCATAAGGGTTTTGCTCTTGGCACCGTGGCCGGCTCGAGTTGCCTTGGCATGCTGATCCCGCCCAGCGTGCTAATGATCGTCTGGGGTATTCTGACAGAACAGTCCATTGGCCAGATATTTGCAGCTGGCGTGCTGCCAGGTCTCTTGTTGACAACGATGTTTGTAGTTTATGTATTTGTCCGGGCCATTATGAACCCCGAATTGGTGGGTGGCGGGGCAGCTCAGCCAAGCGCCACTGAGGCCGCTGAGCAAGTTGACGCGGTATCTACTGGGCAGTTCCTAATCAGCCTGACGGGGATTGTTCTTGTCATTGTCGCCGTGCTGGGCGGCATTTGGTTCGGTATTTTTACCCCGACTGAGGGCGCTGGCGCCGGAGCATTCATTGGCCTCATGCTGGCTATTATTAAAGGCGCGCGGTTGCGTGACATTATTGACGGTATCTTGTCCGTCGGACGGACATCGGCACCGATCCTGCTGCTACTGGTTACAGCGGCGCTGTATTCTCGNACGCTGGCAATGACGGGTATGGCCAATGCAATCGAAGGTGTTTTTATCGGCTCNGGCATGGCGCCGTGGCTCGTCATTACGGTGATGGTTCTAATTTGGTTTGCCCTCGGTATGATCATCGATTCGATTTCGATCATGTTGCTGACGGCGGCCATCTTCGCGCCTATAGCAGTAAAGCTTGGGATTGATCCCATCGCTTTCGCCATCATTGGCATTATCGCCATTGAGGCGGGGCTTTACACACCACCGTTCGGGCTGCTGGTTTATACGGTCAAATCGGCCATTCAAGGCTTTGACCCTGATATGGACGTGATGACTATCTTCAAGTCTTCTACGCCGTATTGGATTATCATGCTCATTGCGATGGTCATGATCATTAATTTCCCTGTCATCGCAACCTGGTTGCCTGATCTCTTATTCCCGAGTTGATGCGGGTCATTTGAAGGTCAAGTCCGATGGATCAACGGCCGCCGGGCATTTTCGTGATCTTCTGACTAAACAGGTTAAATTTGAAGGCCTTTGATAGGAACCGGCTTTCCAGCCCATGCCTTGCCAGTCCCGACAACAAAACTTGTTCCGTTGGGCATCGTTAGAAGGACCGTCCAGGTTTCNCCNCCTTCNCTNGTAAAAAGTTCCAGAACGCCACCATTGTCTGCGAGACCCATGCCGATAGTCTTTTCACGGTGTTTCTCACTGAGCTCTTTAGCGACCGCTTCGCGGTCCATACCGAGAGCAGGAGGCTGGGCGACGGCGGTGTGTGATGAACTTACGCACGCGAGGAGCAAGCCAACTAGGACAAAGCCATATTTTCTGGTCCAGACTACTATTCCGCTAAGCCTGCTATGAGAGCTTTGCGTCGTTGGTTCTATCTTCCGTAGCATCATCTTTCTCCTTTTTTACTGGCGGCACACACTCTTCTCTGTCGATTAATTCTTATTAACTTTTCGATAGATATAGGTCGTCCTCGCGACAGTTCAATTCATCTCCCATGGAATTGATGTAAAATAGATAGTGTTTCGGGGGTATAACGCTCCATGTTTGATGCTGCACCATGGACCCTATCAGAGGACAAGCGGCAACCTGACGGTTTTTTATCGGCTTTCGTTTGCACAACGCATATGATTAAAAAGCTACTCTGGGGTTCACAACATGGCGGGCTTATATGTGTCTGAAATATTCAGTGCATTCGCAATTGCTTTCGAATTGATCGTCTCGTTCGACCGCGAACTATACACCATCATCGGTCGCACGATGTATGTTAGCATTATCGCCGTAGCTATGGCGGCGTTGTTTGGTTTGCTGGTGGGCGCTTTTTTGGCAGTCTACCGGTTTCCAGGCCGGCGGGCCGTGATCGTCGTTTTGAATGCGCTTATGGGATTGCCACCGGTTGTCGTCGGTTTGGTGCTGTATTTATTCTTGTCCCGGGAGGGACCGTTCGGGTTCCTGGGCCTGCTCTTTTCGCCAACGGCCATGGTGCTCGCACAGTTTTTTCTGATCTTGCCGATCATCGCCGCGCTTTCCCATCAGTTCCTGAGGGATTTGTATTTGGAATACCAGGAACAACTTTGCTCCCTGGGTGCCCGCCCCAATCAAGTTGTATTCACATTGTTGTGGGATGGCCGGGTTAATCTCGTCACTGTCGTCATGGCGGGATTCGGCCGGGCCATCGCCGAAGTCGGCGCGGTTTTGATTGTGGGTGGTAACATTGCCGAGCTGACGCGGGTGATGACGACGACGATTGCGTTGGAGACGAGCAAGGGCAATTTGGCTCTTGCCTTGGCACTCGGTATCGTCCTAGTACTTGGCGCAATTGGGCTGAACGCTGCCGCATATACATTGGGTGGCGTGTCTACCTATCGGCGGATATAGAGGGCTCCTGGTTATGTCCGCGCTCCCCCTTATCCTCACGGAAGTCTCGCTATGGCGTGACGGCAACATGCTTATCGACGGTGTGTCCATGACATTTTCGACGGGCACTAAATCCATCGTGCTGGGCCACAATGGTGCTGGCAAGAGCCTGTTNNTGAGGCTNTGCCATGGATTGATGGGACCAGACTCNGGGTCGGTGGCGTGGGCGGAAAAAAGCCCAGAAGNGCACAGGCNGCAAGCCATGGTGTTCCAGAAACCCATCATGCTTCGCCGCTCTGTCCGGGCNAATGTGACNTATGGCNTGAAGGNAAATGGGGTGCCCAAATTNCGCCGCCAGGAAATCGCNNACGTNAATTTAAAANGGGTTGGGCTGGCCGATATNGCGTCCCGGCCNGCCGGCGTCTTGTCCGGNGGGGAACAACAGCGNCTTGCCTTGGCGCGGGCCTGGGCNTTGGCGCCGGATGTTTTNTTTCTNGATGANCCAACGGCAAACCTTGATCCTGCGGCCACTCAANNCGTGGAAGAAATTGTGNAAGAAATTCANGGTGGTGGCACCAAAATCATCATGACCACNCACGANCTCTCCCAAGCNCGNCGGCTTGCNGATGAAGTCNTNTTNATGCANCANGGNAGNATGACNGANCACACGCCGGCNGANCAGTTNTTTGAGNCTCCGGNNAGTGCNGANGCGCNNGCCTATCTNAATGGAGAGCTTNGTTGGTANGNNANACCGTCAGAATANTGGCNCTCTCTNCCGCACTTTTNGGGGTNGGGGGACACAGTGTCTCNGCTCAGNCTGTGCCTTACATCACNTTGGCNTCGACGACATCAACAGANAATTCTGGANTNTTTTCCCANATTNTACCNNTGTTTGAGNCGGCGAAAGGNATCNCNGTCCGTGTCGTGGCCGTCGGCACTGGCCAGGCCATCCGATTGGCTGAACGGGGGGATGCGGATGTGCTCCTGGTCCACCATAAGCCGAGCGAAGAGAATTTCGTGGAGAAGGGCTATGGCATTAAGCGCTATGACCTCATGTTCAATGATTTTGTGGTTGTCGGACCGGAAGACGACCCGGCGAGAATCTCTGGGGCTGCAAAAGTAACTGGCGCGTTCGCGTTGATTTCAGATCGCCGCGCAGTTTTTGCATCACGCGGCGATAACAGCGGCACACATAAAGCAGAGCTCTCATTGTGGCAGAAAATTCAGGTGAACGTCTCCAAGGTAAGTGGCACCTGGTATAGAGAAGTCGGTGCCGGCATGGGGGCCACACTGAATATCGCGGCGGGAATGAATGCGTATACTCTGGTTGATCGGGCAACTTGGATGAGCTTCAAGAATAAGGGGGCCCACAAAATATTGTTTCAGGGTGACCCGGTTCTCTTCAATCAGTACGGCGTTATCGCCGTCAGTCCACGGCGGCATCCTCATATCAAGGCGGGTCTTGCGGATGAATTTATCCGCTGGCTAATTTCCGATGAAGGTCAACGGTCAATTTCAAACTTTACTATTGCGGGCCAGCCAGTGTTCAAGCCCAACGCGTCTAGAACGCCGACGCGCTGATTTAAATCTAGTTTGGGGGAATTTTGCCATGGACACCCGTCGGTGCTTGGGCCATTATTTAAGTTGTTTTGCAGTGCAAAATACACGAAATGAGGATTTCTAAAGATGGGCAGTTTGGTTGATGGTACCTGGACGGAAGAAGAGAATATAAATAGCGCTTCCGGCTCGTTCATGCGTCCAGAAAGTGTGTTCAGGCATTGGGTCACGCCGGACGGTTCGCCTGGACCTCATGGAGACGGCGGCTTTACGGCAGAACCTGGCCGCTATCATTTGTATGTGTCGCATAACTGCCCCTGGGCCTATCGCGCTGTGTTATTCCGGCGTCTCAAAGGTCTGGAAGAAATGATTTCGATCGCTATTTCGGCGTCGTCGCGAAAGGACGAGGGCTGGACCTATGTTAAGGAAAAGGGCTGTCTTCCCGATGCAGTGAACGGGGTAAAGTATCTTCACGAGGCCTACACCAAAGCGGATCCTTGCTATACTGGCCGGGTAACGGTCCCAACGTTATGGGATAAGAAGTGTGGAACGGTCGTCAACAATGAGTCCTCTGAAATTATTCGCATGTTCAACAGTGCCTTTAACAATGTCGGCGCCTCGGGCCCAGACTATTATCCGGCGCACCTCCGGGATGAAATTGATGCTGTGAACGATGAGGTCTACACCTACATAAATAACGGTGTGTATCGCTGCGGCTTTGCGGCGACACAAGAGGCTTATGAGGAGGCATTCGACAAATTGTTCGACACCCTCGACGTAATGGAAGCGCGGCTAGGCCATCAACGCTATTTGGCGGGCAACCAGATCACCGAGGCAGATTGGCGATTATTTTCGACGCTGCTGAGGTTCGACATGGTTTATTATGGTCTTTTCAAGTGCAACAAAAAACACATCTATGAATACCCCAATCTCTGGAACTTCACGCTGGAGCTCTATCAATATCCAGGGGTCGCAGAGATCACAGACTTAGGCCACATCAAGCAGGGGTATTACGCGACGATGAAGCGTCTAGACGTGAAAGGGTTTGTGCCCCTAGGGCCTGACCTGGACTTTACCCAACCCCATGACCGGGACCGTTTCTCCACTAATTAATCCTCAAACCTACGGAAATATATTTCAAATGAGTGACGTTATCGAGTTTCGAAAAGAAGGCGCTGTGGGCGTCATCACCATCAACAATCCGCCGGCCAACGCCTTGAGTTTTGCCGTGGTTAAAGGGCTTGCTGAGCATGCCACCGCCTGCATGGACGATGAGACGTGTGATGCTGTGGTCGTGACGGGCGCCGGAAAGATGTTTGTCGCTGGTGCCGATATCCGCGAGTTCAACATGACGCGACCGGATGATGTACCAGAATTTCACGATTTGATGAAAATTATTGAAGATGGCTCAAAACCGATTGTGGCGGCGGTCAATGGGATCGCGTTTGGCGGCGGGTTGGAGCTCGCCATGGGCTGCCATTATCGGATCATCGCGCCGGGTGCACTTGTCGGCCAGCCAGAGGTTAAATTGGGCATTATCCCAGGTGCTGGCGGCACGCAGCGCCTGCCCCGCCTGGCCGGAGTTGAAACAGCGCTCGATATTATTGTTGGCGGAGATCCGGTGAAGGCGGATAAAGCCGTCGAGCTCGGCATTGCCGATGAACTGGCGGGAGAAGACCTGTTGGCTCACGCGGTCGCATACGCACTGGAAAGAGTGGCCGACGGGCCGCGCCCAACGGGTGGTATCACGAGCCGTTTAGGCACAGCTAATCCAGAGTATTTCGAAGAATACAGACGTAAAATCGCCGCCCGGACTCGGGGGCAGGATGCGCCGCTTGAATGCATTAATGCCGTTGAAGTAGCGGCGACTAAGCCGTTCGAGGAGGGGTTGGCGCATGAGCGGGACGTGTTTGTCCGGCTCCGCGATGGCAATAAATCGAAAGCCATGCGGCACATGTTTTTTGCGGAGCGCGAAGTCGCCAAGGTGCCGGGTATTAATAAGCAAACGCCCGTTCAAAAAATTGAAAAGGCCGCTGTCATCGGGTCCGGTACCATGGGCGGCGGTATTGCCATGAATTTTGCCAACGCCGGCATTCCTGTGACCCTCGTCGACGTGTCGGACGAAGCCCTGGCGGCGGGCCTTGGAAAGGTGCGGAAAAACTACGCCGGATCCGTCTCCCGAGGCCGTTTCACCCAGGACAAAATGAATGAGCGTATGGCCCTAATTTCGACCACCACCGCCTATGCCGATCTGGCTGATGCGGACATTGTTATCGAGGCCGTATTTGAAGATATGGATCTCAAAAAGAAAATTTTTGGCGAGTTGGATACGGCGTGCAAGCCGGAAACCATCCTGGCGAGCAACACATCTTCTCTGGATATCAACGAAATTGGTGCGGCCACTGAGCGGCCGGATAAAGTATGCGGTGCCCACTTTTTTAGCCCGGCGAATGTCATGAAGTTGATGGAAAATGTCCGCACTGGCGCTGCCTCCGATGAGACCGTCGCGACATTGATGAACCTGTCCAAAACACTGGGTAAGACTGGGGTTCTAGTCGGTGTGGGAGACGGCTTTGTGGGCAACCGCATGCTACATGTCGCGGCGCGCATTGCTGAATTCATGGTGGAGGAGGGTGCCCTTCCGTGGCAAGTCGACCAAGTGATTTATGATTTCGGCTTCCCTATGGGACCGTTTGCCATGAACGACCTAGCCGGAATTGATGTTCGGTATTCGATCCGGCAAGAGCAATTGAAGCTCTACGGTGACCGCCGTCAGTCTGTCATTCTGGACCGGGTCTATGAAACCGGCCGTTATGGCCAAAAGAGCAACGGTGGTTGGTATACCTATGAGGATGGAAGCCGCGCCGGCACGCCGGAGCCGGCAATTGAAGAACTTATCGTCAAAACGTCTGCCGAACTTGGGTTTCAACGCCGGCCGTTTTCCCCAGAGGAAATTTTGGAACGCTATGTTTATGCGCTCATCAATACCGGCGCCAAGGTGTTGGAGGAAGGCCTGGCTCTGCGGGCCAGTGATATCGATGTGATCTGGCACTACGGCTATGGGTTTCCGCGATATCAAGGCGGGCCGATGTTTTATGCAGACCTTGTCGGTCTGGATAAAATCTATGATAAAGTGTCTGAGTTCCAAGACGATTACGGAGATTGGATGAAACCGTCGGATCTTCTGAAGTCACTTGCCGATGAAGGTAAAGGCTTTGCAGATTACGTGGTTTCCGCCTGAGGGACTGTGCTCTATGACAGCGCCGGATAATCACACCCATTTGTACCCGCATGATATTGGTGGAGAGCTGGCCGGGGAGATAGATACCCGGGATCAGGGCATGACCCATTGGGAGAAACATGCCAATGCGTTTCGCATGGTGATGACGGGGAAAGGACTCGCGTCACTGGATGCAATGCGCCGGGCGGCTGAAGATCTAGGCGCGCGGTTCTATCAAATTGGTTATTTCGAACGTCAAACCGAGGCGGCGGCGATTGCGCTGATCGAACGGGGCGTGTTTACCCAATCAGAGTTTGATGCGGAAATGAAGGCGGCACGTGCTAGTTTCGACGTGCCCGCCCTCGACCTGCCGGCCGATCACGATCATGATGGTAAACCCATCCAGGAAGATGACACTGGCGGCCCGCCGAATGAGCATCATGTCATGAACCTCGCCATGCAGTCCCTTTTGGTGGCGCGGGGACATTTAACCGCCGCCGAGGTCCGGCAGATGATCGAAAATTTCGATCAGGAATATCCGAACCGGGGTGCGGAGGTGGTCGTGAAGGCCTGGATGGATCCAGATTTTAAGGCTTTTCTGTTAAAAGATGCGAAAGCTGCCATCGCAGCCATGGGCATTGATCTCGAATTTCAGGATGAAATCGTTGCCGTCGAAAATACAGATGATGTGCACAATGTCGTCGTGTGCACCCTGTGTTCCTGTTATCCTCGTTTTTTGCTCGGACAACCGCCCACGTGGTACAAATCACGCGCTTACCGGTCCCGAACGGTTCATGAGCCCCGGGCCGTGCTGCGAGAATTTGGCACTGAACTTCCCAGTGCTGTTCGGATCCAGGTTCACGACAGCAACGCAGATTTGAGATATTTGGTTGTGCCAAAACGTCCAGAGGGCACAGAGAATTGGACCGAAGAAAAACTTAAATCAATTTTGACTAGAGACTGTTTCGTGGGCGTGGCTGTGCCCGAAGCTGTTAAAAGGTAATCTGCCGTCCCGGGGCAATTGTGCTGCCTCAGATTACATTAGGTCAGGCGGGCGCACATTAGACCCCGCACCTTTTACGCCGGTGAAGGCAAACCTGTTTCACACCGGTGCCGGCCCTGTTACCGGAGACGCCTCAACCCGGTTTCCCATCACAGAGGCTTTGCTCTTAAACGAAAGGAATGTCATGACGAAAACAGTGGGACTTATCGGTCTGGGGCCGATGGGGGGAAATGTCGCCGGAAACCTTCTGGAAAAGAAATTCAGTGTATGTGGTTTTGATCTAAAGCCGGACTGCATGTCTGCGCTGGCGGACAAGGGATTGTTGGCCTTGGGCAGTGCGACGGAAGTCTCCAAGGCTGTCGACGTTGTGATCACATCATTGCCGAGTTTTGAGACCCTTACCAGCGTGATCGACGAGCTCCGCCAAAAACCAAAGGAGGGGCAAGTTGTCATCGAATGTTCAACCTTAACGGTTGAGCAAAAAATCACCGCTCATGATCAACTCAAAGACGCGGGAATGATCATGCTCGATGCGCCCATCAGCGCGACACCATCCATGTTGGCCAAGGGCATGGCCTCTATCCACATAAGTGGGGAGGAAGCAGCGTATGAAGACAATGTTGCCGTCTTTGAAGGCTTTACGGCGAGTAATTTTTATGTCGGTGAAGTAGGGAATGGCAGCCGGATGAAGATTTTGGCCAATTACCTGGTTCATGTACATACCTGCGCCGCGGCGGAAGTGATGGTCCTTGGCCAGAAAGCAGGTCTTGATCCAGCCTTGATCCATGATGTTTTGTGCAAGAGTGCTGGGGCCTCAAAAATGTTGGAAATTCGAGGCACCATGATGGCCCAGTCTGATTACCGGGAAGGCGGCGGTACAATGTTTGAGGTCTACGAAAAAGATGCCGAGATCATCACCCAGTTCGGCGCTGAGGTGAAAGGGCCTGTGGACCTTTACGTCTCCGCCCGCCAACGCTTTAACATGACCATGGCCCAGGGCCTTGGTCACCTCGACACGTCAGCCGTTTGTAAAGGCATCGAAGCGGCCTACGACATTGACCGCGAGATGGTGGAGTAGGCCGCCAGCTCAGTCCACAAGGGTGTAGAGCCGGGCCGAGCGCTGAATATTGTCTCCCAGCTCACCGATCAACTTCCAGTAGGCTTGGAAATACGCTGTCTCCCGATGAGCGTCCAGGGCAGCCTCATCCTCGTAGACTTCGTAAAAGACGAAACTGTGATCGTCTTCTTTGGAGACGACGACATCGAATTGATGGCATTTTTCTTCGAGGACGGAATTGCGGGCATTGGCCAGCATGGCATTCTGTATTTTATCGAGATACCCCTCGGCCACTTTGACATGGACGAGATTGACAAGCCTGCTCATTGTTTTCTCCTCTTTGGATCGGTTTCGCTGTCAGTTTGCCTCCTCTTTTAGAAAGCCCGGGTCCAGTAGTCAAAATCCCGATTTCGAGGTATATAGCGCGCGCGAGAATGGGAAGATGAAGGAGTTGCCATGGATAAAATTGAGATAAGTCTAGGCGGGTATCAGCCGCCCGCATCCGTTCATAATCGTGCAGCCCGAATTCTGGGGCGCGAACTGCAAAGCCGGTTCAAAGAGGCGGTGTCCTACACCATGGATGGCAACATGGTGACCACGCAGGGGGTCAAGGCGATTGATTTACTCGACCTTGTTGAGAGTGGCGATCTGACCCTATGCTATTTCGCCTCAAGTTATTTGGCGGACCGCATCCCGGAGATCGGCATTTTTGACCTCCCTTTCGTCATCGAGAGCCGGGAAACGGCTTATGCCGCGCTGGATGGCGCCCTCGGCGATTTACTGAAAAAGCGATTTTCGGAAGAGACCGGGTTTCGCATTCTGGCTTTCTGGGACAATGGATTTCGCCATTTTTCCAACGGCGTTAAGCCCATCCGGACTCCGGCGGACTGTGCTGGGCTCAAAATAAGGTCGATGAACAGCGATCTGCACCAGGCGTTTTTCCGGCGCTTGGGTTTTGATCCGGCGTTCGTCGATGTCAGGGATCTTGTTGCAGCGGTGGAGAATGGCACCATCGACGCTCAGGAAAACCCCCTGACGAACACCTATAATTTTGGGACCCACAAATATCACCGTTACATTACGCTCAGCGGTCATTTTTTTGGCATGGTCTTGCTGCTAATTCAAAATGACACGTTCATCCGCTGGCCAGAGCATGTGCAGAGCGCCGTGATTGAGTCGGTGGATGTTGCCACGCAGGCCCAACGCGGGTTTGCCGCCGCTGAGGACGCCGACATCATGGCCGTCCTTGATTCTTTGGACAACGAAATCGTTCATCTGACCAAGCGCGAACGGGCTGCCTTCCAGGACGCGGTGGCGCCCCTGTTGGCAACCCAAAGGGACGTGCTGGGAGAGGCGTTATTTGACCTTGTTGGCTAAACGGGCACGAGGATGTTGATCCGAATATATTGCGGGAAATGCCAGCCATCGGCCCGGTGCTCACCTAAATCCTCGAATCGCTGACGCAGGGTGATGTCATTTTGACCGAAATAGGTCTCCCGCGCCGGTTTCACGCTTGTTGAATTTTCCCGATAGGCCTCGAAGTCTTTGAAATGACTGTCCGTCCTGTACACGGTCTCATGCAAGTGCCCAAATCCTTGGGCGCTGGAGGCCATGATAGCATCATAGGCTTTGCCGCGTACTTCGGTCTCGTCATTAAACGGTTTGCTGAGTTCAAATTGAGGACCCTGGGCCAGGGGCTCCGCAAGATAGATACGGCCGGATGGTCTCAGCACTCGGCGCGCTTCCATCAGGGCCCGTCCCAGTTGATTGATGGGCACATGATGGAGGCTGTTGAAAAATACAACGATGTCGATTGTGCCAGTCTCTGACGGCAGCTGTTCGGCGGTGCCCTGCACATAGGACTCCCCGCCCACTTGCCCGGCGGCCCGCGCCCGCGCCAATTGGCGGGCTCCCGGGTCTATGCCGATGACATCTGCGCCCAGCCGCGCCATCATTCGCGTGATCCGGCCAGCACCGCATCCCACATCCAAAACGGCTTTTCCGTTAAATGCCAAATGGTCCGCCAGAACCTCTGCGTGATCTCTCTCGGGTGCGGCTGAAACGTCAATATCGGGCATGTCTCTCCGGGTCCTTTTCCCGATTATACAAATTACGGCCCCGCCCGCGCCAGGCCATGCTCTGATCGGAGGGCGGTTTTACTTGAGGGCTACCGGAAGGCTGTATGCGGATTTTTGCGCCACTTGTTTAATTGCTGCCGCCGTTTTTGAGCAAAGCTGGGCTTCAGGTTTTCCAACTCCGACTGCTGCTTCTGAAGCATTTTTGCTCGCCGTAATGCGGCGGTATGTCCCAAGAGGTTAGGTGATGTCCGGGCTTGGCGCCAGGCCTGCATCTGGTCCCGGGCTTTGACGTGTTTCTGTGCGCTCCCCTCGGCATCCAGCCGCGCCCGAAAGCGCGAGTTCAAAAGCGCCGTCTGGGCAACTCTTGCCTCCGGGTCCGCGTATGCGGGACTGGGAGACGGATTGAGAGGCAATCGTGCCAAGGAAACACCGCTCACTTCGCGCCAAATGCGGAGAACTTTTGTCCGGTAGTTGAGGTTCAGTTGCGGGCTTGTTGAATGATAATTTGCGGCCGCTTGAATCCAAGAGCCAGTGGACTTCTGCAACCCCAGTAAAAAATTTTTCGCATATTCGACATTTAGAACCGGATCGAATGCCTGATCGAGACTGGCGAACGCATTGGGATGGTATTGCAAATTTATCTGCATGCAGCCCACGTCAATATTTGTCACCCCTCTGGATTGCAGCTTTTGAACGGCGTCAATCGCGTCCTGCCGGGTGGGGTAATACGTGCCCGCGCCTCCGGATGTCACTGTCCAGGGCCAGGCAAACATTTCCTTTTTCTGTGCATTCCAGCGTCCTGTCTCTGCCAGGGCGATCGACGTCAGTAGATTTCTGGGAATGGCCGCTGCCCGTTCGTGACTGCGGGCTGCCGCATGACAGGAATTGTTTTGAAAATCAACAGGTTGCTTTGCATTGGAATGGGTGGTGTTCACGGACAATAAGGATACCGCGAGGAGCCCGGTGACCATCAGTTTCATGAATGTTTTCATATTTTCAGCGCCCTTTTGCCGATCTTTTTATAAAGACAAGCAATTTCCGCGCCATTTTTTAACGACACCCGGGGGGGTGGTCAAAATCTTTGCAGATCGGTCAGGCCATGAAGCAGGGTCGATAACTTTTCCGCCAGGTCACCAAAGCCCTCATGTTTTTTTATGCTGACTTCGTCCATGTAGAGCGCGCGGTTGATTTCGATTTGCAGGGTGTGGACATCCTGCCGGGGGCGTCCGTAGTGGCGCGTGGTGTATCCGCCGGAATAGGGATTGTTGCGGCGGACCCTTAATCCAAGCCCGGTCAGCCGTTCGTCGATGAAATTTATCAGCTCCGGCGCACAGGAGGTCCCATGATTGTTGCCGAGGACAATGTCGATCCGCTTGCGGCCAGGGTCGTTTTCGAGAGGGCCGCCGGTTGAGGGCATGGAATGGCAGTCCACCAAGATACATCTACCAAACGCTTCTTTTGTCTCGCTGATGAGCTCCTGTAGTGCAGTATGATAGGGCTTATAGACATTCTCTATCCGCCATTGGACCTCGGCAAACGTGAGTTTATGACGATAAATTTCTTCGCCGTTTGTGACGATGCGTGCAACCGTTCCCAATCCAGCGGAGACCCGTACGCTGTTTGTGGTGACGTAGCCTGGCAGGGCCTCGTCAAACATACTGGGGTCAAGTTCATAAGCTTCTCGGTTGGGGTCCAGATAAGCACGGGGATAACGCGCCGCGAGCAGCGGCGCTCCCACATTAGGGGCGCCAGCGAAGAGCTCATCGACAAAACTGTCTTCGGACCGGCGCAATCGAATCGGGTCGAGCCGGGAAGCCTTCACAAACGCGCTGGGGTAATCCCGTCCGCTGTGAGGCGACGCGAACACAAACGGGATGGTTTTGCGATCTGGGTGGTAAATTTTAATCGGTGTGCCGATCGGAGCTGGTTGGTCTTTTGCTGATCCGGCGCTTGCCGTTTTTGTGCGTATGTTTACAAACTCATCCAAGGCCGACTCACTATTTCAGGTGCTGGGCACGCTTACATTATTCACATCATCGATCGTTGCCCACACTACATCCGCAAGGGTGACAGGTAAATGAGGTACGGGTATTTTTGAACCAAGCGCGCCAAACCGGCCCTTGCACAATCGTGAAAATTCAATATATATCGCCTACTTACCCGGCGGCCCCAACGCGGTAACCGCCAGGCGCAATACGCAAATGGTGAAGGGCGCGTAGCTCAGTGGGAGAGCACTGTGTTGACATCGCAGGGGTCGTTGGTTCAATCCCAACCGTGCCCACCATTCTTTTCAAAGACTTAGCAGAATGTCTGATGACAGTTGAATCAACTTTGTCACAATCGTGTCACAGTGAGGTTCAGCTATGGCTGCCTTTAGGAAAAGAAAAAATGGCTGGAACGTTCAGATCAGACGTTCCGGCTCCCCAAACTTGTCTAAAACCCTCTCGCTAAAATCAGATGCCCAAATCTGGGCAAGGGAAATTGAACTTAAATTGGAGCGGGGTGATATTCTTTTGGTACTTCGGCATAACGGGACACTTTACTTCGCCGATTGTCGTTGCCATTTTAG
>NHHQ01000101.1 GCA_002170915.1 Rhodospirillaceae bacterium TMED167
GTTGGATAAGCTGAATGTGCAAGCCTTCATCATTTTAACCGTGTTTATAGGCTGGTATCCCCGCCAGTGGCGACAGAGGGGTTATTTCTAATCTTCCGTGGAGAGTTGTCATGCAAGTTTCAGTCGATAAAAATGATTTGATCACACTGATAAAAATGGCGCAAAGCACGGATGATATGTGGGATGAATCAATGGATAGGGCGCTGTCTGTGTTATGTAAAAAGTATCGTCCTGCATCGACACCAGTGACGCTTAATAACGACTCAGCTTCTGCCTGATATTGCTGCTCAAGGAGTGTTTATGAGGCCAGTTAACGAAGATAAAACTATCATACTGCGCGTAAATTATACGCAGCTTGCTTTTTCATGCGAAGGGCGTCTGGCTAAGGCGCTTATCAATGATTACAAGGGTAGTCATGTGTCACTGATTGAAAAGAAAAGCTCCGGCGTAAAAGTGCCATATTTTGTGTCTGTTACGGACGACGGTAAGCTGGTGGATACCTATACGGGTGAGCCCTTTGAATTATCGAAATTCTGGCAACATACCCTATGACGGCACCGCTGAAATTAAATACGCCATGGAAAAATAGAGTGGCATTCGTGCATCGTGTTGGCTCTGAGGCGTTCTTTTTGTTAGTTCATCCTTGCGGCGAACTTCTGCTAGTGAGCAATACTGCTAGAGGTGCAGCGCGTTGGGATAGCGCCTGCATTCGCTGGATAGAAGCGCGTGGTGCGTATTGGATGTGTAAGTACGGCGTTCATGATTTGAAATTTGAACTCTCTGGTTTCACCGAGGCGCAACTGACTCAGTTAGCGGTTCAAACAGGTATTGTGTTTATCACGCGTGATAAAAAGCGCATTGAAACGCCGGCGATGCTAGACACGGTGATGGCGAGGAGTCTTCTTAACTGGATAGCAAAGCACCCGAAGATGGCCAACAATAATGCAACCGTATTGGTGTATCAGAATTTGATGGAGGAGGCAGGCTTGTCGCCGCTTCCCAAAGATGATTACACGGGTAATGTCGATTGGCACCCTAATAGATCCACCCATTTGCGGCGTAATGGATCCACTTTAAACCGTCATTTTCGCCCTCAAACAGGGGGATTATTTCTTGCTTTTTTCTCCTCGTCCAGTCTGATCTTTGTTCTCACGTAATTTGCGATAGCTTTCGCCCTCTAAAACCAATCGATAGGCATTGTGTCTGAGCCGATCGAGCGTGGCAGCACCAAGCAGTTTATTTGGGAATGCCTGACCCCATTCGCTGAAGTCCAGGTTGCTGGTGATGATTGTAGATTTTTGTTCATATCGTTCATCGATTAAGTCGTGGAAGTCTTCATCCTGAGGGGATTTAAGAGGCTTTAAACCGAAGTCATCAATGATGAGTAGGTCTACTTTAGCTAACGTCTGGAAGCGTTTCTCATAGGTATTCGTGGCTCTGGCTGCATGCAAGTTCGCAAGCAGTTTTGCCTGAGTGAAGAACAAGACATCTATGCCTTTTTGTACAGCACAATGCCCGATGGCTTGTGCCAGATGGCTTTTGCCCGTGCCGCACGGGCCTGCGAGCAGCACCGCCACATGTTCATCAATAAACCGGCAATCAGCCAGTTCATTGATATAGGCGCGGTTCAAATTGGGATTAGCATTCAGATCGAAGCTTTCCAGGGTTTTATTGCTCCTAAAGCCGGCACGTCGCAGACGTGTGGCATACTTTTTCTGATCACGCCTTGCCACTTCGTCCTGCACCAGTAAAGCCAGGAAGTCGGGATAACTGAGTTGATGTTCAATGGCCTCACGATTACGCATCGTTAATGAGTCCGTCATACCAGAGAGGCGCAGTTGTTTCAGTAATGGCGTGAGTTCGGGGATCGGGTTGATCATGCTTTTTCCTTGTTTTAGTGAGGGAGAAGTTTGTTGGGATCTCGGTGGAAGCGGCCACCGCCGGTATAAGCATCGCTTAACGTATCGAAAGTGCTTGATTCATCAGGTTGCTGGTCCAGTCCTTTTTCAAGGATCTGCTTAACGGCGCTGTAACGTACATTGTCAAAGGTCAGGGCGCGTAAACAGGCGGCTTCCACACGTTTAGCTCCGTAGCGTTTGGCAAGTCCCACAACACCTTGCGCAGCACGCAGGTTATCCAGTACGCGGCTGGCAAACAGGCGCTTAATAAACACATGGCAGGACTCGCCAATCCGCTGCGCCTGAGCCAGACAATACTGCGGATCCTGCATGTTGTAGGCTTGCGCGGCGGGCGGTTGATGTTCAGGTACCGTTGCGCGGCCACCCTGATGATGTATTCGGGCATGCGTGGCTTTAAGCTCATGCTTTTGATAGATGCGCACCATGGTATCGCTGGCTTTCAGCCACAGTGTTTCTCGGATCAGAGTGTAAGGTACTGAGTAACGACAGTGTTCAAACTGTACGTGTCCATCACCGTGTACCTTTACTTTAGCCCAGACGGCTTGTTCTGGCGGCACTTCCGGTAGCGGACTAAGCAATGCCTGCTCGATCTCAGTAAAACGCTCAAGTGGCTGACATTTTGTGGTGCCGTGTTTACGATTACCGGCGACGGACAGCAACCAACTTTTAAGCTGTGCATTGGCATCACTGAGACTGCGAAACTCCTTCAGAGGCACAAAGCTGTTCTTGATGTACTTGACGTTAGATTCCACGCGCCCTTTCTTCTGCGGATCTCGCACAGGACATGGGGCAATTAAAAAGCCATAGCCTTCAGCACATTCACCATAAGCTCGCTGAACCTGAGGATCGTGATAGCAGGCCCTGGTGATGGCACATTTAGGGTTGTCGATAACGACCCGTTTGGGCACACCGTTGAACCATTCAAAGGCCCGACGATGGCAGGCCAGCCAGGTTGCCACGCTTTGGTCGCGGATGAATTCAGCGTAGATATGCCGGCTCCAGGCCAGCGTCATGACAAAGATCCAACTTTTACGCAGCTCGCCGGTCCGGGTATCCACAATTAGTGGGCCCGCACCGAAGTCCACTTGTGCGGCATCGCCAGGCGCAAACTCAATGACAGTAGTAGGAACAGGTGTCTTCTCTGCCAGCGCTTTTAGATAGCGGATCACCGACCAGTAGCTGCCAGTGAAACCATATTTATCCACCAACGCCTGATGGATCGTTGTGCCTTGCACACCATCTTGATACCACTTATCGACTTTATCGGCGTAAGGTGCAACGGATGAAGTGGTTGTTGGATTGGGTGACTTTTCGCCGAAAATAGCCGCGAGTTGCGTGTCATCAGGCAGATCTTTATCCAGCTCAAGCCAGCCATGTTCAAGAGCGATGCGCTTAATCGCTTTCACTTTATTACGGCCAGCGACACCACTGTCGGCAATCGCACGATTGGAATCACCCATTCGCATTCGAACGAGGATGTGTCGGTATTGGTACATTTCAAACCTCCGGTTTGCCATGCGTATTCTCCAGACTGAAAAACAGTCAACGATACGCGAGTTAAACAGAAGTTTGAGGGGAAAAATCAGGTCAAAGTGGATCTATTACGCCGCTAATCAGGTGGATCGATTACGGTGCAAATGGGGTGGATCGATTACGCCGCCAACGGAATGGATCCATAGCGGTGCCAATTAACAGGTAACTAATACCCCGACCTAACTACCAAAAACGAATAGGAAATACCTATGTTAAGAAAGCTATTTTTGTCCTCTTTTGCGATCACTCTATCTTTTTCTGTATGCGCGAATGACGCGTTCTTTAAAGGCGTATCAGCGCTCGAAGAGGGCGATACAAAATCTGCAATCACGCATTTTAAGCAGGCTGCTAGTGAAGGGCATGATATTGCGCCTTATACGCTTGGTGTGCTGTATGAAAAAGGTGAGGGCGTCAAACAAGATTTTTATAAGGCAAAAACTTGGTATTCAAAAGCTGCCGCTAAAGGACACAGAGGTGCCAGGGCGAGATTGCCGATCATAGAATCAAAAATCGCTGCCCTTGAAGAAGGCAATTAGTGTCCATGCGCATTCCTGTTCAGCAAGGAATGCGTTTTGATATCTTTAGGTCTTCATTTTTTATGGAATCGAATGACTTTTCTGTCTAACTCCTCCTTCATTCTTTCTGCTTGCAGTGCGTTGTAGTAACGGTTAAGCAGGTTATCATTCACCATTTTCAATGTTCTGCTATAACATGACACCTCTACTTCCTTAGGGTTGTTCGGGTCAAACTCTTTAACTTGGTTCGAGCCTTCCATGCTATCTACCATGATGTCGTTTATGTATTTATGGATCTCGTCTATGAAAGACGCGATATCAACACCTGCACTCTTTAATTCCTGATTTACTTTGCTAATAGCCAACGACAACACAGCGAATTCTAAATGGTACGCCCCCGTACTCATAAATATGTCAAATTTAGAATTATGTTTTATTTGACGCTTTGTATCTAATTCTCTCATATAGATTTGAAGTAATGCTTCTTCTGCGTTCATGTATGCATCTATCCTTTCTGTTAAACGATGATTGCATTTTGCATGCTTTCTGAAGCCTGCCGCGTCATTAAGAGCCCTTTTTTCTGCCGTTAATTCATTTTGCTGTGTTCTCAGTGAAAAACATTTGCCTTAAAAATAAAGGGTATACGGATTTAATGGTTGATGGGGCACCTTCACCCCATCAACCATTAAATCCGTATACCCAAAAAAACCTGGCATTGCTTAACCAGGTCTTCAGTCGCTTTGCATGGCACCTTTGAGGCTAAACCTCTTTTGGCTTAGTACGCCTCGCCTTGAGAGCCCGTGAAAACATTCTGGCAGCTTCAAGTAATCCAGCCAAAAAGAACAGCAGATGTCCGAATATCTCTGCCGTCACTATTGTTCTGTACTCAAAATAGGCGGCGGAGGCAGGCAGGTTATTGGGAGTATAAAGGTTGCGGACATCTTCAGCTCCAGTAATCAACAGGATGATGTCATATCCGAACACGAGCAGACAGCCCACAATAACCATCAAGCCAAGTTTATCTCGGCTTATACACAAATACTTCATTTACGCTTGTTCCTGTTAGATTTATATAATGTCTCTGGCTGTTTTTAGCGCTCGGTTAACGTCTAAATAATTCAACCAATTTTCTTTGGTAAGTGTTATGCCTTTGGGGATCCTTTTCTCTTCAGCCTTTAGCGCGAACACCCCTTTTCGATTTAACACGTTGCTCATGAGGTCCATCTGCTCTTTGTAACGAAGAAACGCAGACACTGCTTGGGTGCTGGCTGAGCCTATGACCATTTCCTTTGGGATCTGAACAAGCGCGGCAAATCCGATGTTTTGCGAGCGGTGGAGTTCCTTGCTATGCCCGCAGGTAGAGATGAGCGGGTTATCAAACACCTTTACCGCCTCAATCGTAAGGTATCTGACTTCAGCATCTTGTACTGTCACCATAGCGAAGCCAACCGCTTCCTCAACCTGGCGCACTTTTTCGTTGGTTGGGAAGTTAAGATCTGCTTGCGGCATGTAACACCCATAGACAACGGCAAGCCGGTAGTCACCCTTCTCTTCTGAGGGCGCTGTATCAGACAGCTCTGCCGCTCTCTGACGGTCTTCAGCATCCATTATCTGTTCTATGTATCTCAGCTCCCTGGCATCCACCAGGAAGTTTCTGTCTTTCGTGAATTGCATGTAAGCGTACTGCATGGTCAAAGCCCCTTAGATTTCTGTTCTCTTGGGGTGCGCTGGGACACCACGCCCTGTTCGTAATGCTTCGACCACATGCGCTGAGGCCACCCACCAAGGAAGTCATCGNGAAAAAATGCTCTGTTCTCGCCAACACGATTCTGAACACTGTCGTTGTGTCCTTGTCGTGCAGCTTCAAACTCAATAAAGACCCGGAGGTCTTCGGATATTTCCGCCGTAAATTCGGCTTCAGGCAGACCTGACCAGCTCGGAGTGCCTATGCTCGTCGAACTGTATTCCGGTGCCTGAGTGCTTGTTCCATAGGTTCTACAGATGCCCACTACACTCACCCTCCCGATACTTGCCGAGCATTACCAAGGCCATTAGCCAGGAGCTGCTGAGCATCGTTAAACAAGGCTGTGCCTCGCTCAAAGGTGAGTTGTTTTGGGATGTCCTCTCTGGGCCACGTCCCAGCGACTTCAAGAAGCAAGCAAGCGGCCCAATGGAGCTGCTGCTCCTCGCTTTTATCACCCAAGGTGCAAACCACGGGGAAACCGTACTTGCGGCTATAGCGAGAAACTTCCTTGAAGGCTTTCAGCTCAGGCTTTTCCAAGTCGCGCTGGTAGGCTTCAGCAATCTTCCAACTGGTCTTGTCGGCCAGCTTAACGTCGTACTCAGCAATGCGCTCTTTAAGGCGTTGCACAACAGGAGCCAACTCCTCGATCCCTTCCGCCTCTTCAAGCGTGTAGCGTTTGTCTTCCTGGTAGTCCACGATTTGAGGCGGAGTTGGCCGCTTGGGGATAGCTGCAAGTTCATCCATGCTCATCGAGGTGGGTAACCCGCCCTCAATCTCGCCCTGCTCGTTGATTGATTGGCTAACGAGTAGCTGGTTTCCGCCGACTTCGGTGTCATAGCGGTCATCGTACTCCTCACCAATGGTCCAGCCTCCCAGACCAGAGACAAAGGTGTTTCTCATCCGAAGCCGGTTGAATCCTTTCGATGTCCCAGGGTCGTGGAGGAGGTGTGCTTCATCCATGAAGAAGTTCGGAGCTTCGTCGCGAACGGACATTTTCACCTTCATGTTTGCATTATCGAAAATCGGGCCAAATGTGCCTTCAAGCATGAATGGCTCTATTTTCTCCGCCAGCTCATCATGACCACCTGCCCGAAGGTTCTTATGCAGCATCGACACCGTGGCTCGTTCCTTCCCATCTTCCGGGAGGGCCTCCTCGATTTTCTTCCTTTCATCGTCAGTCAGTGCGACTGCGCGAGCAAGAAATGTCACCACCAGCTCTCGCCAGTTGTTGACTGGCTCGACATGGATGGTTCCAGTTTGGTTCTTTTTATCAGTCATATCTCATTTACCCTTGTTGCAAGCCGACTCGATGCTTCTCCGGCGAAACCATTGCGCGGTCGCGGCAATTGCGAAGAACACTACAAGCCAGCCAATAGCGGCCAGCAGGGAATACCCTGCCAGCGCGTAGAATCCGGCATCTGTGCCTTGAATGAACTTTCCGAACATACCGATGCCCGCGAGAACGAAGGCGAGTACCAGAAATAGCTGAACTATAGTTGCGGCGAGTTTATTGACGTTCATTGGACCAGCTCGCTTTTTCCGAATTCTGAATTGAGCACCTCGATCACAGCATCGCGAAGTTCGGCATCCTGGATGTTCTCCACATCGAAGCCGGTAACAATGGCATCGGATCCGACACCGCAAAGCACTTGCCCCTTACCCTCGCCATTGACCTTGATGGGGACCATTGGCAAGGGTGTATCCGTGCAACCGGCAATGTCGGTCGCTATCATCGGGCCGCCCTTGGGGATCACGACATTACCAACGAACCCCCAGTCCACGCTGCCATCGTCTTCATCCGGTGCGTACTGGTCGCCCCAGAACGCGATAGCGGCCTCCTGGTGCTGGTGGCCGACCCGAAATACGGCAAAAACAGTGACCAGCGCAAACGTCGCTACCACCGCCAGCAGTACCAAAGTTATTTTTTTCAGATTTACCATATTCATTTGCCGCCCTTATTGCTGCGTCGCTTCCAATAGAAACGTTCGACTACTGCTGCCTCTCTATCCAAGGTTTCTGACACATAGTCGTACCTGAAAGGGCCGCACTTAATTAAATCCTGACCTGCCACACTGAATGTGTTCGTTAGCGCTTCAACGTGCGAGTTAGCCTGCACATTCTCTTTTGCCACATTTCCGTGCTGATCCATGAGCCAATACGATTTCACCATTGCCTACCTCACTTGATAACCGGCAGCTTCCGCTGCTTTATCAAGCGCCTCAGCAAAGCCGGTATCAGCTTTTTCCGCGCTGTTGTAGAGAGAGCCGCAGTTGGGCCACGAACGCCCTATCAGCTCCATAGAGAGCGCCTCAGCGAGCATTTCTCTTATCTGGGTTTCGGTCTCACCGTATTCCGCCAGCGTTTCATCAATGCCTGCTCCCTCCATTAGCTTGATGATTTGCGGCTGATTGAGCCAAATCCCTGACAACGCCTCCAGTTGGATGCAGGCGTCCCGAATCAGCCTTCTGTCCAAGGTAATGCCATTCACGGTGGTTACCAGATGCTTGGGCTCCCACTTGCGCTTCCGGGGCCTGGATATGTCCGAAATGATGGTTACCGGCTTATTCCGCAGCTCTCGCGGCAGGCGTCCATCCAATCCATGGACGAGGCGACGTGCATACTCATACTCGTAGGGCTTTAGACCCTTCCCGTCCCGGAACATCTCGGTATCCACCAGCAGGTGTCCTTCGAGTCTTGCCCTCGTTCTCGCTCGTTCTGACATGACAGACTTGCCTTTTCCGGAAGTCCCCACGACGAGCGAATGGTATTGCTCATTGTTGTTGGTGAACATTGCTTCTCTCTGCGTTTATTCGCTGGTAAATCTCCTCGCGATGAACCTCTACGTTTTTCGGGGCATCGACGCCGATCCGTACCTGGTTGCCGTTAACCCCGAGAACGGTAACTTTTACATCGTCACCAACCATCAGTGTTTCGCCTATACGGCGTGTCAAAATCAACATGCTATTACTCCTCTTGCTCAATAAAGCGTTTTTTTATTTTGTTTTCCGGGCCTTAGTAATTCGAGTTTTCAACGCCGTTATAACCCGCCTCACTTCGCCCAGTTCTTCTTCACATTCTTGCCGTTCATCAACTGGCAGCTTTTCCTTCAGCTTGTTCTCATACCACTTCACTGACTCCAATTCTGTTGCCAGTGCATACTTCAGAGCGGCCAGCTTTGTTGTGTAGAGCCCCGGTGGCAGGTCTTCGCCTACCTTGAACTGGTCTCTGAATTCTTGAGAAATGGATTTGAGCCAACCTACATCGCCATGCTTGGAAGACCGCTTTCCCCAGGTAATACCTTGTACCCTCTCGGTCACGTTCACGTAGACAGCATCTTCCTGGAGAGATCGAGGCAAGGTCATTCCAAAGCGCGACTTAGCTCCCCGCTTGCGCTGGATAGAGCGAACTATCCATTCGTCCACGTCCACTTTGATCCGCCCGTCATATTCGTAGCCATGGGCTCTGTAGAGGACAGCGCCGACCTTCACTATGGATGCAGGGTATTTCTGTCGCTTCATGACGTTCTCACCCTGCCTAGTGGAGCGTTTGCTCTTCTACGACGACCGCGCCATCCACCAGCTTAATTCTCACAGGGCCAGTGGTGCCGTTTACGTCCGCAGCCACCCCGTTATTGAGAGCTGCATAGAGGCGTCGAGCGCCATCTACGACCTTGATTCCCTTGCTCTCAAGCTGCTGGAGCATCTCTTCATAAGATATTTTCTCGGGCAAAACAGTCATCCTTCAGTTCTTTGCGCTACTGCCGACCATAGCCAGCGCAGGGTTCAACCAGAATCCGGGAAACGAAGTGAACAGCTCCGCCTGCGTCCGGATGTACTCCAGCACCAAATCACAAGCCACCCACCGCCGATTGTTTCTTTCAGCCGCCAGCCCGCTCTTGTTAGAACCGCTGAACGGATCCACTACCAGGTCACCTTCCTCGGTCAAAAAACGGATGGCGAACTCAGGAATGTCCGTAGGGAACATTGCTGGATGTGGAGGCAACCCAAGTTCTTTGGCTACCCGGCGCACTTCAATGGTATCGGCACAACGATGGCCGCGATGAATTACATTTTTCGGGATGCGGCCCTCTGTCACCGCTGAGAAAGCATTACCACGCAACCGGTACGCACCGTCCCCGTAACTGGCGACCCGGCTGTCTCCGCCCTGCCTCATGAGCTGTTGGTGTTTTTCGGTATGAGGCTGAAGGACTCGGCGGTTGTCGGAACGAACTCGCTCAGGATCATTGGTAAACCAGAACACCGGTTCCCATCCAGAACAAAGCTGCTGACGATTCACGCAGGCCCAATGCGTAGGGCTCGGCGGCTTGGAGAGGTTCACCCACGGCCAGCGATCCATCAGGGACAAGCCAAGGCGGTCATGCAGGGCTATCACCATGCGCTCGACATAAAGTGAACGCGACGGGCGCTTGGGCTCAAAAATGTCGTTGCTGATGTTGAGCACGACCGAACCTCCGGGCACCAGGTTCTTGACGATTGGCTCCAATGCCTCGGTGATGAAGTCCACCCACTGCGATTCGGCCACGTTGCCATATCCGCGCTGAATCCTCAGAGGGTATGGTGGAGACGTGACGCAGAGGTGTACCGGCTCGTTCAGATCGGCGAACAGCGTCTTGTTGCTGGACCAAACCGCCAGGCCCAGATTGGTTGAGTAGGCCAGGAGCCGTACCCCACCAAGGGCCTCATGCAACCCCTTCTTGTTCTCTTGTGATAGCTGCCAGACGCCCCGCTCCCCTTCGACACGCTCCAGCAGATTCAATGTTTTCAGTGTTTGCTGATACCAGCGGATTTTCCGCTTGAGCTTACTGCGTTTGACGCGAGCTTTGCCTATCTCGCTTTGTTCGCTCAGTGCAGATTGAGGAATCCCGGCTATTTCAGCCACGGACTCATAAAGTTCTTCATTGGACAGTGGCTTTTGTGCCCGTGAGTAGGCTTCCTGGACATGGAAGAGTTCGAGCTGGCTACTCATCGCGCTCACCGCCGCTGAATAAGGCGTTGAAGGCGGCCACGGACTGTGCGTCGTTTACTTCAACTTCGGAGTAGAACGGCCACCAGGTCAGTCCGCCCCCACTCAGCCACGAGCAACGGAACTCCAGGACATCACCCTGAAGCCTCTTGAATTCGACATGCTGCGGTTCGTCATGTAGGCAGATTGACGGCAACTCCACTCCCAGACGGTCCCTAACTATGGAGTCAGACATAGAGCCATAGCTCATGGCACTGTCATCGTTCACCCACAACATGCGGTTGGCTCCACCCGCCAGGCTTATCACCATGAATGCCAGCAGCAGGAGACTTCCAAAAAATCGAGATACTTGACGAACCATCTTTATCCTTATCGTTTTCACTTTGCACGGTTAGTGCAGTTTCTTGTCATCAGTGCGAAACGCACGGACATGAACCTCGCCCGTGCTATCAGAAAATTGGATCTCCGAAGCGTTTGAGGCTTCAGCAATACTGAGTAACACCCGGCAGAGCAGTTTCCCCGTTTCCTCAGAGCCGTGATTATTCATGAACGCGGCTATCTGATTGGCGATTTTGTGTTTATCCGTCGCGGATCTACTCACAAGCTCAACTCCTGCTGGTTTTCGCTGGCTTGCCCCTCGGGCTCGCCCTCCAGCTCTGCCAGCTTCTCCCGGAGCGCCTGAAGCTCTTCTACGTCATCGCGGGTCAAAGTGAGGGTGAAGGTGTCCCCGTCCTCCTTGATGGTGTCCAGACGCTTGGTGAGGGAGCTGACGCTCTTGTGCATAGCCTCAACGACCTTTTTACCCATTTTGGGCGAACTCTTTTTCTCGACCTTCTTGCGAGTCAGCTTCTTGGGTTTTTCCTCTCCCTCTCCAGCTTTGGCCTCCTTGAGCACCTGAACCGCTGCTTCGCCGTGCTCACGGAACAGTTCCGACGCATAGGTGGCAGCGACCTCGTTGGCCTGGATCATTTGCTTCAGTTCAAGCGGTAGCTCCAGCAGGGCTTTAGCCTGGCGAACATGTTCAGCAGTGCGGCTAACCCGTTCGGCAATTTCCTGATCGCTCCACCCCCAGTTAGCAAGCCGACCGTAAATAACGGCTTTCTCCAGCGGAGTGAGCGGAAGACCATCGTTACTGGTGGCTATCAGTAAGGTCTGCTCTGCCTCGTCGCCCTTGTGTTCCAGAACCTGGATCTTGCGAATATCAGCGCCCTCTGAAATCGCCAGAAGGATGGCGCGGCGACGGCGGTGCCCTTCACGGACAAAGACATTTCCATCGCGAACCTTCACGATGATTGGCGGAACGTAGTCACCCCGCTTGTAGGCGTCCGCCAGCGAGCGAATACCGGCCTTGATGTCCGGGCGCTCGTAGTAGTCTTCGCAGAACGCACCACGGGTGTTGAAGCCTTCCTCTTCCAGCAACAGTTGCGGCGCTACAGAAAACAGATCGCTCTTCGATACATCGGCTGATTCTCGGTTCAGCGACTTCAGTGAGTTTACTTGTGCCATTTTGGCTCGCTCCTCTATGTCCTGGTCAACTTTATAGCATCATATCATGATACTGTAAACTACAAGGCACAAAAAACCCGGTTTTATTCAAGCTGCGTTGGTAAGCTATAGAAGGCAGCTCCCCTTCTGGCTTCACCCTACAGCAACCAGACAAAAACCACGCCTGCCGTTCTGCCCATTTCGGGCATTTACACACCGCTACCAAAAACTTTCACATGTGAAAGTTACTCGTCCCCGATTTTCACGTTCATTCTCTCCATCACGGAATCGAACGCATCCAGCCCGAGGTAGGTAATGACGATCTTTCCTTTGGATGTGTTTGTCTTGTCGGGACGAACTTGTACGGGGTGACCAATGGTGTCTGAAATGTGAGTCGCCAATTGCTCGTAGTAGGAAGCGTCGGGCGTGGGCTCCCGGCCAGCAATGTAGTCTCGAACCCGCTGTTCCAGCTTTCTCACGCTCCACTTCCGGTGCAGCGAATCCCTCAAGATGTCTTCCTGTGCTTTCTGAGGAAGTCTCACAAGGGCGCGGGCATGACCCTCTGACAGATTGTTCCGTTTGATGAGCTTCCTTGCCTCGGGGCAAAGTTTTTTGCTCAACCGGTTGAGGTGTGAAAGCTCATAACGGGTAAGCCCCAGAGCTTCCTTAATCTCAGCGCTGCTTTCGCCCAGGTCTCGGCGCAGCTCCACCTCCTCGATGCGCTTGATAACCGGCAGCGTCTTGAATTCTTGCTGGTCCATGCGGCCCCCTTAGTTGTCACGTCGCAACATTAGAGCATAGCTTCCTGATGCAGCGACCTCATTCTGCCGATGCGCCACTGCTCATCTCTTCCTTCGCAAATTCAGCCAAATTAGCTTGGCGCTGCCTGAGTTCTTCTACATGGCTCGGGCAATTAGAGCAGACACCCAACCCCATTGCCTCATCGACCTCCAACCAGTGACAGGGCTCATTACCGCTGGCGCAAGCGCGAGAGTCTGTGCAGCCACACCCAATACATTCGTTTTCCATAGCTATATCACCTTATTCGGTCTCATTTTCTCCGGATCATAATATGACCCGCTGCTATCAACAAGACCTTTCAGAATCTTTTTTTGATCTCTTGATATTATTTTATGATACTGTAATATCAAAAAAGAAGGGCCGCAACGAAGGTAGAAGAGCGGTGCGGCCCTCTGCACATACCACATTACATAGAGGAGGAATGGTATGCGTGTTCAACATGTTACCAGAAAAAGAATTGCCATTGTCGAGTTCTGCCGCTGGCCGCTGGAGAAGCGCCAGCAGTTCGTAGCCCAGAAGATGCCTAACAGCCCCGATTTCATCAAGGCTTCGCTGCTCCGAGAAAGCTACCACGCTCACTGACCACCCGGAGCCCCGCTGACGCGGGGTTCTTTGTTTCTCCAGTACGGATTTCAATCACATGAACGACAATGCAAGACAACTCACCCGGCAAGCGCTATCGCTGATCGAGACCGCCCGTTACCGAATGGGGGTATCGCGCTTCATCGCCGTCTTTATCGACCACTGGGCCTACCAACAAACGGGGCTCTATTCACCCACGGAGGCATTCCCTTACGACCTTGGAGCCGTCGCCAGCAAGCTGTCACACCTATTGTCATCCGCGATGAAAGCAGACCCCACCAGCGATATTTTGGGGTATATCCTGAGCGAGTCTGGGTTCTATAAGCAGGGGACTCAGTTCTACCCCACCCCTCCGGAAGTTGCCAGGCTAATGGCGCAAATCAACTTGGCAGACACACCCCGTCCGGATGCAGAATTCTATGAGCCTTGCTGCGGGACTGGGATTAACACTATTCACTGGCTGGAAAGGGTTCTGGAGACCCGAGGCGCTGCCGGGATCGAGTCAGCCCACCTGTACCTGGAAGACGTGGACCGCCTCATGGTCAAGGGCTGTATGCTTCAGCTTTTCCATTACTTCGACTCTCGCGGCGTCTCTCCGGCTTCCATGAACATCGTGGCTTTGAACACTATCACCCGGAAACCAATGGGGGTTGCATACTACGCCACCGCCAAACCAGCGGAGCAAAGGCGTCCTTCTGGAAAAAGTTCTCTTGATACAATTGCGGTGGCGTCTTAGGGGGGAGGTTGCAAGGGACAAGGACTGTCCCTCCGCTGAAATAAAAAGCCCCAAAGGACGGGGCTTAAAGCATCATGTAGTGTTTAATGAATTCGTCTCGGTCAATGATCCCCCAGTCGGTCAGCATGTAATAGCCGGTAGCCCCCCTTTCTCCCCCTGTTTCACGAACGAACAAAATTTTCATACCGAATTCGGTACGAATGGCTGCCAACTGGCGCTTGATGGTTGACTCAGGGATTTTAGTTGCTCGATGCAGGTCATGGAGGCTCGGCTTCTCCGTTCTCGACAACACATTGATGAGGTCGAACTTTCGCTTCATATCTTTGGAAATTCTCATGTTCACCTTCTATTCCCGGCCCCTTCACAGGGGCCGGAGGATGAATCCCGTTATCAGGCTTCCATGCTGACGAGTTCGATTTCAGAAGCCAGCACCCGGACTTCCTTCTCTTTCTTCCCGTCTGCAATTTTAACCCACACCTCCTTCGGATCCTTGCAAACCCGGTCGAGCAGGAGGATACCACGCTTTACGTCGCTATCCGTTGCCACATTCACGACGACGATAAGCTCTTTGGGCTCGGTGAACTTCCAATCCTTGTCTTCAGGGATTGGTGACATGGCGTCCTGGTTCTTCGGCTCAGCCTTCTGTTTCGGCTCGGTTTTGTCGCCACCTTTTTCGGGTGAGGAACCGTCCTCCATTTCCTCGTCACCGCCAGCAGAGTCGTCTTCACTGCCAGAGTCACTCTCGCCGGATTCGGGGCTGGAATCCTCTTCAGGTGGCGCATAACCACCAGACTCGTCCCCCCCCATCAGGCCAGCGCCATCACCGTCAGATGAACCAGTTTCAGTTCCACTTTCCGCTGGTGGCGGTGTCTTCACGCCAGACTCCATTTCTTCCTTGATACGCTTGGCGTCATTGAGAAGGTCACGGCTCTGTTTACGAGTGATCCCTTCCTCCAATGCGACAGCGCATACTGCGCGGCACCGATCATCATTGAGGTCATAGAGCAGACGCAGGTTGTTCAGAGTTTCGGTGTCACTGCACACCTCTTCGTCGTACAGCTCCTGGACACACTCAGGCAGCTTCAGCAAAGAAAGATGCGTCGATACAAAGATTGCGTTCTTGCCCAGGCGTTTTGCGATGTCCTTTTGCTTCCAGCCTTCATCAACAAACTTCTTGAGAGCGTTTGCTATCTCTAGCGGTGCCAGGTCGTCGCGCTGGATGTTCTCGATCAGCTCCCCGGCAGTCTCGTCCAGGTCTGACTGTTCTTTCTCATTCACAATGATGTCGATGGTTTCAATCCCAGCGACCCGCAGAGCCCGCCAGCGGCGCTCCCCTTTCTGAATGACGTACTTCCCATTGTCATTCTTCGGGAAAACGATGATCGGGCTTTGCTGCCCTTCCACCTTCATTGTCTCCGCCAGTTCTTCGATGTTCTTGAACTTCTTGCGGACCTGCTCTTTCGATTCGACATCATCCAGTGTAACTGTGATGACCTCTTTGCCCTTTCTGCCAGTGGCAGCTTTTGCCAGGTCGGACAACCCCTGCAAATTTCCAATTTTAGCCATGTGTTACCCCACTTTAGCTAACAGTTCTTTCAATACCGCCTCAACCTCTTTGGCTGCTACGTGGCCGTAGCGAAGTTGCCATACCGGGATCCCTTCAGTGATGGCGGAATCCAGAGGTGGGCGGTGCATAATCTTGTGCTTGAACAGCAGCTCCGGAACCGAACCTTCCAGCTCCTTCAGTGAGCGGTCGTGATTCACTGAGCGGTCCATGTCGTTGATGATGATGCCCAGGATGTTCAAATGGTTGTTGTAGCCTTCCCGGATACCCAGAATCGTATTGAGGAGACCTTCCACGCCATCTACGGCGAAACCGGAGAGCTTTACTGGACAGACGACATGGGTGGACATCGCTAATGCGGCCACCAGCTTACGTCCAAGGCTTGGCGGGCAGTCGATCAACACATAATCGTACTGCTCAAACAGCGCAGCAAGGTTCCTTGCCGGGTTCATCGCCTGATCAAGAGGGACCGCTTCCATCTCAAACAGCGCTGGGTCATTCTTCGGCGTGTGGATCAGGTCCATACCAGCAGGGCACTTGATGACCTCGATACTTTCCAATGAATCCTGGAAAAGCTCCGCTGTCTTGGTCCCAGACAGAATGGGCTCAAAGGAGCCATCGTCATCAACCACTCTGGGAGCCAATCGACTGGAGGTGTTCCCCTGCCCGTCCATATCCACAACAAGAACTTTTTTCTTCCTCTTGAGGGAAAGATAAAAGGCTGTCTGGATACAAAGAGTGCTCTTGCCTACGCCCCCTTTTTGGTTGGCGTAGCTAATCACTTTTGCCATACATACCTCGTTAATAATTGCAGGGGCAGCCCCCTCCGAGTTTCACATGTGAAAGATTCTACAACCCATTTTATGATACTACAATATCTTTTTATAGTTCTGTTATGACAATCCTGCCACAAAAAAAGCGGCTCAGTGGCCGCTTTGTTCTGTCGTAACGTACTTAGGTGTAGGTCGGTTTCCCGGCTGCCAGCCTACGGGCAATCGAAAACAGGGCTGCTCGGGCGGCGTCGCCGTCTTCATCATGCGCGAACGGTCCCCAATTGTCGTCCAAATTCTTTGGACCCGGCCACATGTTCCCCTTCGGCATGAGCACCGGGGAGATGCTGCGGCCTATGGCATACAGCAGCCCCCACCCCTGCGGCAATTCCCCTGGTTGTATCATCCCCTCCGGGCAGACATAGAACCGGTAGTGCCCCAACCCGCCTTGCGCTCGCTCAGGCTTTTTAGCGTCGGCAAAGAAGTCTGCCCTACTGACTTTTATCTCAGCCATTGCAGAGCACGACTGCCGACAGGCATATACGTCTGGTTGCTCCCTGTTGCCGTAACTCGCCAGTTCAGTCGCGACAACTGCGAAACCTTGGCGTTTGAACCACCTGGCTGTCATCGAGACCAGCTTGTCATGTTCAGCGCTTGCGGCCATGTCGCCCCCTTACCGGCAATTACCAGCTTTGCGATAACCAGCGGATTGGGCCTCCGATTCGGAGGAGAACTCAATCACATTGCGGGGACTCACCCGGTCGTAGCTGGGGCAACCTTCCGGTAAGTGGTAAATCTTGCTGTTACGGTTGCCTCGGATCCCACCCCCATGGACTTCAGGAGCATCGAACGAAGCCAGAGTCGTCTCTCCAAAAGACTTGAGCCCTTCAGCCGTATTCTTGTGGCCGAGTGTCCACTGTTGTTCGTCTGTGACGAACGGGTTGTTGTGGCCGACCATCCTTGCAATTCTCGCGTCCCGCTCGCGCTCCCAGGTCGTCACGGGATATTGACGATGCCAAGCCATCATAAGCTGCTGTTGCTGACGGCTCATGCGTAAGTCGTAACGGTCGTGGATGTAGAAGTAGATTCGAGCAATTTGCCCTTTGACGGCATCCCGAGGCTCTACAACACGCTGCTTGAAGTCCACTTCAAGATCACACCGGCCATACGGGGTTGGTTTGTCTGCCAGCACACCATACTCAAAGTTTGAACGGTCAGCATTCGCCTCCCCTACACTCACCACCAGGTTGTGCGGATCCGCTTCCATCACCTGGAAGACGGGATCGGTCGAACGGCAATTTCGCCGACCACCATCCTGCCAGCATTGACGCTGGTGACCCATCACCCAGGCTGGGACAACATGCTCCCACTCTGTTCGCTCAGCACGATTCTCCTGAGCCCGGACTTCATATCCGCAGGACGACGCATCTACCCGGCCACCGGATTCGCCAACCCAGCGCCAGTCACACCCGCAGTAGAATGTCCCTTCGCCACCCCGCGTTTGATCCAGATCCACCAGTCGGTTGTAACCCCACATGGACTTGATCTTGTCCCACCAACCCAGTTGGGTCCGGGCGGTTACCAGCCGATTCAACTCTTCCAGCGCTGCATCTACCTGAGCTTGATGCTCTGCCTGTTTCGCTTGGAGCGTCTGTGCAGACGCCGCATAGTTCTGAATGCTCGTCTCCATATCACCCCCTTACCAGATTCAGCACTGTGCAAGCCGTTTGCTTAACACCGTTCACTTCCGCCTTGAGGCTGGCTGCCAGGCTTGCGCTTTGTGCCGCATAGCTTGTTTGTCTGGCGCGAGTGATACCGTCCTTCCGTCTGGCGAGAAATTGCTGGTGGCACCGGTCTAACCGACGCGACGTTTTGATGGCTTCGTTTATCTCGTCTCGGAGCGCCACCAGTTCTTTGGTCTCAAGCATCGCCACCTCCCACATGAACGGGGTCAACTTCGCCGTGATAATTCACGTATGCCATCCACATCAGGTCATTGATGGCATCCCAGAAACGCCGGGAAATCACCATTGGTCCCGCCCCGCCCTCAAGAAACCCGCGCTTACGCCAGTTACTGACGATTTCTCGCTCCTCGCTATTGATGCGATTCAGATCTAGTCGTTGGTCGTTCATCATGACGTGCTGGATGTATGGCATCAGCCGCAGTTCGCGCTGGGTGATGGCATACCCAAGCAGCTCCTCGGATTTAGCCTCGATTTCGGGGGTCAACTTGCCCCGGCCACTTTGTTGAACCATATACTTGTTCCTCCTGTTCATAGGCTCGTTTTATGATGCGCCTATAAACGTAAAAGGGCCAGCAGCTTTCACATGTGAAAGCCCACTACGCCAGTACCGAGTTGGGGTTATTCCGAGAGGGGCAAACAAAAATGCCACGGCTGGTTAACCATGGCATCTGAAAGATTTAAGTTGTCACGTTGCAACAACTATGGCTACAAAACAAAGCCGTGATGCTTTCCATCGGGCAGCTCGATGTCGAGCCGTACCTTCCCTCCCCCTGCCTCGATGTATCGCTTCAGGCTGGAGAGCTTCAGGTCTTTGCCTGCCTTCTCCATGCCAGCGACGGTTGGTTGCTTGACGCCGAGGGCTTCAGCCATATCTGTTTGCGTCTTTTCCATCAGGGAGCGGATTTCCCCCAGGTGGATGTTCAGCAGAATTGCTTCGGCCTTGGCTCTAGCGTTTGCCACTACTTCGGGCTTTTCGGTCTCCAGGATCTGATCTAATGTCCTAGCCATGTCACTCACCTCTCATGGAGTGTGTCCAGGTGAGCCGAAAACTCTCTATCGGCCACCGGGATCATCTCCTCATAAAAACGCTTTTCCTTTCCGGTTTTCTCACCGGCACAGAGCAGAATGGCTGCCCTGTTTGGGTCAAAGGCAAAGAAGGCCCGTATTGGATTTCCTTTGCTTTGCACCCTGAGTTCTTTCATGTTCTTGTGTGCCGACCCCTTCACCGTATCAGCGTAGGGGCGTGACAGCAGCGGCCCCTTCTGTCGTAACACAATCATAGCCGCAATCACGTTTTCCCGGTCGGTGTCGTCCAGCGCATCGAGCCATTCATCAAACGTGTCAGTAGTTCTTATCTCCCACATGGTTCTTACCTTTCTCTATAGGTTGTATCCTATATAGGTCGCAGGCTATTGTCAAGACCTGCCATGCTCGTGTGCGGCAAGCAGCGGTTAAGCCGGTGTCCGGGTGTTTGAAATACTCACCCTTCTGTGTTGTCACGTTGCAACACTTTTGCTTTCTATATGCTGCCCACAGTGGGGGCAAAGAGCTTCACGCTTACCGACGATGAACACTTTCCATAGAATTGACTTGATAACCCGCTGGAACGGCATCCTTACGGTTGCCAGAGCCATTGCAAAGCAGGCACCAATCCCAACCGCTGGGTTATCAACTGCGCGAACGTATTCAGCCCCTATAACGTCTACAGCACCTTCCGCAGCCTTCAGCTCCTCAATGATGCCCAGATACCACTCCCGGTACTCAGCGGCCAGCCACGGGGCGATAGCGAAGATCACCGCCGTTGTGAGTACAGCAATGGCCGCTTCCCGCCGCCGACTCCCCTTCACCTCGTATATCACCGCAACCAGGAGGGACGTGGCGAAAACAAACTTCATTGGAAGGGGATTCGATAAAGAAGATAGGTAACTGTCCAGACTGGACCAGTAGAGCCACAGCAGCACGAGCAGGCAGGTTACCAGGAATCCATCGCGAACCGGCTGTCCCGTAAAGTTGTCACGTCGCAACATCTCAGGCTTTGCCCTGGTTGGTTTCCCATACTTCCCGGACGCTATCCCACGTCTCCTGGTAGTTGGGCCAGTCGGATTCCACAACAACACATTCCAGAGGGGATTTTCCCTGCTGCTCCCGATGGTGCTCAACCTTTTCCATCAGGGCCGATAGCTGGCGCTTTTCATCATCACTCAGCGCGGTTTCAACATCACGCACCTTTGCTACCAGATAGCGGCGCTCTCGCTTAAATTCACTCATAGGTCTCTCCATTGCAAAAAATCAGTTAACCCGCACAGCGAAGACCTCGACCGGGTCCGGGCCAAAATGCGGGTGCGTTATCGTTTGACGCTCGTACCCTCTCCAGGGGCGGATAAGGGTTCGGGAGCGGTCGCCAGCTTTTGGGTAGCCGAGCTTGATATGAACTTCATCAAACTCCTTCCCTTCGATTCGCTTCCTCCAGTGGTCCGTGACCAGCCGGTATTCAAAGGGCTTCGTACCGGCCTTAATCTGATGGAAGTACACCGCCTTTACTGGCAAGTGAAGAATTCTCGACATGTTCAACCTCTGAGCATGGCTGGTGGACGGAAAGCTCACAGGAACTCACCAAACGGGTCGTCACCAGAAAAGACTTCATTGATGCCGCCACGGCCATTCGTAGACTCATCAAAGACGCTGGTGGACCTGAAAGCGGTTTTGCGAGGAACTGCGCCAGCACCGGCATAGCTCGCGGTCCATCCGCGAGGCTCTGAGATTGCAGAGGGAGTCACCACTGAGCGAACCATCTGCGCCACCATAGAACCGCCCCAGCACAGGAGGCCGATAACCCACGTCACTGGCACTTCGCTTGCACCGATAAAGAACAGCTCAAGCAGACCAGCGGTCAGAGCGATTACTGCGTAAATTGGGCGGTTAGTTTTCATGGCGATTTCCTCAACTCATTTCTTACTCTCAGAATATCACAGCATCAGAAAATGCAACCGAGAGAGAAAAACGCTAAGGGAATTGCCATGGGTTCAGGCCGGGCTGCCCCGGCCTTTTCTTTCACATGTGAAAGATCTACTTGCCGTTTACGGCATCCTTCAGCCCTTTGCCCGCCTTGAAGCTGGGTTGTTTAGCTGCGGCGATCTTGATGGTTTCACCTGTTTGCGGGTTACGGCCTGAGCGTTCAGCACGTTCTTTCACCTGGAAGACGCCGAAACCTGTCAGCGCTACACTCCCACCGCCAGCCAATTCCTTGGTTACGGCATCGGTCATGGACTTGATGGCGCGGTCGGCTTGCGCCAGGCTAAGGTCAGCTTGCTCTGCGACCTTCTCTACGAGTTCTTTTTTATTCATAGGATTGCTCCAATTCGTTGGGTGTTGTGGATTATTCGGCGTCAGCCGGGGTTTCACGGCGTTTACGCAGGCTTTCCCAAGCTGCCTCGCCGCTCAGGTTTTCTTTTGCCACCTCATTGGCGAGCTTCAGCTCCCGGAGGTTATAACGAACCCGCCTTTCGTCGTCAGTACACATTGCAACGGCTGCTGAGGGGTACTTGGAGAGCTTAAAGACCGCTTTCAACACTTCCTCATGGCCCCAGTCCATCCCACTGGTCAGCTTGTCGGTATTGCCATCTTCCCAGCGAAGATAGGTTCGGGTATGAAGCCCTTTCAGATATAGCGGGACCAGTAGCGTCGAGACAATCTCATCCGCCCGGATGTCCTTGTACGCGCACCAGTGGGGGACCACGGACACGACACCATTTTCCAATATAATGTCGCAGGCCAGAGTGGCGTCCACGTTGTTGTTGATGTCAGTCCGTGCATAAATCTCGATGTAGCCCACCGATGAGGGAGGAATGCTGTCGATGAACTTCCAGAATGGAGGGTGAGACGTGCCGTCCGACAACCTGACCTGTCCGCCGTGCTGAGCCAAGAAGCGATTTAGTTGGCGGACAAAGAAGTCCGGTTCCACCATACCGGCAACATCTTCAATTTTGCGAAGGGAGATGGACGCACCTCCCTCTGTGTAGTATTCCCCAAAGAAAAAGTCGTTTTTTGTAGCCACTCAATAGGTTCCTCTTGGTTGTGGGTTACGAGAAGTTGATTTGTTCTGGTGTAACAACTGCGGTAATCCAGTCACGCGCCAGTTGTAGTTTGTCGTCATCCGCATACCAGGCATCCACCTGATGCTTGATGCCGATATGGGAAATCATTCCATCCTTGACTCCCTTGTGGCGACCTTCAATTACGGCCTCGACAGGGGCGTCCCAGTAGAGCACCTCGCCATCGGCCTCCTGCGTGGCGCAAGTGGCACCCTCCGGCCACTGCTGGCGCTCGCTGACGATTTCCTTCAATGCCATGCACCCTACTGGCGCGTAAGCGTCGCATTCAGGGATAACAATAAGCCCTGGTCCGGTTTCTTCAGGGAGGTAGCGCTCCACTATGGGCATTGTCAGGACAATGGCTCCGTTCATGTGCAGGCTTGTTGGAGCCTGCACGATGCGGTTCATCAACCACGTCCAGGACTGCACGAGTCGGTCTTCCGGTGGCGTATCTGCCTCGATGGCAGCTACGAACTCGTCAAACTGCTCCTGACTATGCTTGAACAGGCCCGTTTCACGGCACTTTGCACCGATGTCGCGGATCATGTCCGCCTGTGCCACCAGCATATCGCGGGTGACAACCTCTACATCCCCAAAGCGGTTGAACAATTCGGTCATCTGATCACGTAATTTCATCGCGCTACCTCATATCTCTTGTGCGCCGACATAGAACAATGGTTGATACCCTGGAACTCTCACGAGTTGATGTTCGCTATCTACCTCGAAGCCGCGTTTTTGGAGCCAGGACAGCGCCATTTGGTCCGCTGACTCCCTGGCATTTTTCACCGCCCTGTATAGGGCTCTGGTGATCTCGGCCTGGTGGTAGCGGATAACTTCAGGCGGCTCTGCCAGAGAGAAACTTTCCGCTGCGTTAGGCGGAAATGCCACGGCCATCACGCGAAGGTATTCCATCGCCAATCGGTTGTAGCGGACGTTAACCATCACCTTATCTTCAACGTCTCCGTCCTCGATGTGGCTGTAATCTTCTACAGCGCCAGCATTACTCTCAGAGTCGTGAAGCTGCTCTCCCAGAGATTGCAGGCACTTTTCGTTCGCAACAAGCCAGTCATTCCAGAGGGCGGATTCTTTTTGTATCCAGGTGCCATCAACCAACCTGCACATTAGCCAGGCCCTGCCAGAGAGGAGTCCAATAAGAACAGATACGGGAATCCAATCATGCTGCCCTATGGCGAATCCGTTGACTTCCCCAATGTGGTAGAAGTAGAACTGCCCGCGTTTAGCCTTTTCGTAATCGAAATCAGCCTCATGCCGCAGGTGAGCGCGGCTTGGCTGTATTGAGGCACTCTCGGTAGCAACTGAAAGCTCTCCCGGCGTCCCCTCGGGATTACTCCCAGAAGGCATGTACCCCATGAAACGGGCTACGGGGTCAAAAAGTGTTCTAAGCATTTAGTTATCCTTGGTAGTTCCTAAGCCAGTAGGCGTAAACGGTTATGACGATGGCCCCGGCGATCAGGACAAAGGCGACTGTGCGCTGGAACCACTTGGCCGCGCCAAGGCGGGAGAGGTGTCTCCCCATGAACTGGAAAGGTGGCGTTCGCCCGATCACCCTGACGAGCCACGAGGCGACCAGTAATGCGACTGCGGTGGATGGGTAAAGCGCCAGCATTTTTATGTCCACGGTATCCATGGCGAGCTGGTAGATGGCAGCCGCGCTTACCGCCAGCGCGGTAATGAAAGAAACCACCTTGATGCCGTTCCACCACCCCCACTCTTTCCTCGCATCCCCGGCAAAGTTTGCAATAGCGAGCAAGAACGGCAGGAATGGGAGGTTGTCTGCAAGTGGTTCCTTGGCAATGGTTATATCGAAAATCATGAACATGGCCGTGAACGCCACGTAGAAAATCAGCGCCGGGAGCAGCATATCCCGGAATCGCTTTTCATCAGTGCGGCTCGATAATGCCGCGTTGGATTCAGTGTTTGTTGTCACGTTGCAACTCCTCAACTTCTACTCTCCCACTCGACCAGAGGAGTGTCGTACCCCAGTGTCAGCGGGTGCTTCGGATCGCCTGAGTTCGTCAGGCCAAAGGTCATGACAGGCTTGCCAGACTGGACAAGCTGCTCCATGAGGTTGTCCAGGTGCAGGTGTAGTTGCTTGGGGAGCTTTGTGCGGCTCCCCCAGCAGGGAACCAAAACATCCGCTTCTCGGATTATTTCTTCCAGGTGCAGGGCGTTATCAGGTCCAATGGGGTCCATGGCCGCCGCCAGCTCTCGCACATCGGTAGCGCGATACCCGAACACGTTCCCAACCACAAATCGGCTGCCACCAAATACTTTGGTGAAACCAATCCACTTTCTCACCGTATGGTCGTCTTCAGTGGCAGTAGCGGTTGAACCATTCACGCCAAAGTAGGCATAGACAGGGCCTTGTTGCAGCCCAATGGTCCGCTCCAAGCGATAACGATAAACGCCACATGGGCTGATAACCGCGCTCATGAGTCGCCTTCCTGCGCTTTGTTCGGACGGTGCATTTCTTTCACATGTGAAAGATCCGGCTTGAACCTGGCGGGCAATTCCGGAAGTGCGCAGACACCCAGGATGGATGGACGCGGCCTGACATGGCCGAACCGCGCCCGTAGCTCTTGCATACGCCGCTCATCGCCGCACGGCCACTCGCGGTTAACCAGGTAGTAGAGGCGCATCAGGTAATCGTCTTGAGTAGCCAGATGCCCTACATGCCACTCACGATCATCCAACAGCGAGGTGTGCTCACTGATGGCTTCAACCAGCTCTCGGTGCTCATCCAGTCGTTTGGCGACATTCCGGGCGAAATGGAGCTGATGGGCAGGGACGAACCCAAACCTGCCCAGAAGTGCCTCTACTACCGCTTTCATTCCCCAGAGGCCCCCGCTTCGGCTTGCGCTTCTTCCTGCTCCGCCATCATCTTGCGGATAGCGGCCATAATGGCTTGGGGAGGCTGCGCCCCAGTCAGGAGCTGGGTCTTGCCAGTAGTGTTGTCTACGACGAATGTGGCAGGTGTGCCATTGATGCCATTATTGGCCGCTTGCTGGGCCTCTTGGTCAATCTTGTCGCTGTAGCGTCCTTCGCTCATGCACTCTTGTACCTGGTCCACATCAGCACCGACCCCTTCTACAAGCGCTGCCAGATTCGGAACACCCTGGCCGTTCCCACGGGAATGCTGGAACACATCGTCAATGAACACCCAGAACGCCTTATTGCCTTTCTGCTCGCGTACACACTCAGCGGCCATAGCCTGGCGCTTGGCTGCCGGGTTGTGGAAACCGAGAGGCAAATGCTTCCACTGCCAGTTCACGTTGCCTTTGCTGTTATCCACGATCTGCTTGGGCGTCTCGTGGAATCGTTTACAGAAGGGGCATTCAAGGTCAGAGAACTCCACCAGCGTAAAACGGGCATTGACGTTGCCGTAGATGCTCTTGTCCCCAGGCACCTTTTCAGCGGCTTGCTCGTACTGCGCGTATTTAGCTTCCAACTGCTCCTGCTTTTTCTTCTGAGCTAGTTGCTCAAGACTGTCGGCAACCGCCTTCTGAAACTCCTTCGGTGACAGTTGCTCCTGCGCGTTGGCATTGACCTCAGTACGAAGCTCGGTAACTTCGTTCTTCAGGCCAGCGACTGAGCTTGTCATTGAATACATACCGAACCCGGCAATGCCGAGCACCCCCACTAGCGCTGCACCCAGCATGATTGTCGCTGTATTGGTCTTCTTCTGTTCGTTACTCATGGCTTACTTTGTCCCCTTAATACACTCGAATAGATGGTTCATTGACGAAAGTGGAAGCCGCCACCTTCGCCCGCTGGGTCAATTTCTGGAGGATGTCCCGAGAGGGTGTGTAGTCCACCAGGTTGGTTTCCCCTATCACGTCCCGCGCCAGCGAATTCATGCTGCCCAGTCCGTCGATAAGGCCGATGTCCAGGGCTTGCTCGCCATTCCAGATAAGCCCCGAGAAAATGCGCGGGTCGTCCTTCAAGCGATCCCCACGGCCTTCTTTCACGCGCCGGATGAACTGCTGGTGGGTTTTATCCAGCACGTCTTCCCAAAACTCGCGAGTGCCCTCATCGAGTGGCGAGAAAGGATCCAGCAGCGCCTTGTTCTCACCTGCTGTGATGGCTCGTCGCTCGATGCCGAGCTTGTCCATAAGGCCGGTAAAGCCAAAGCCGGAAGAGATGACCCCAATGGAACCAACAAGACTGGCCTGGTCTGCGTAGATCTCGTCAGCAGCCGATGCGATGTAATACCCACCGGAGGCACCGATGTCGCCAATCACGGCGTACACCTTCTTGTCCGGGTGCAGTTCTTTCTGTGCCTGGATCTCTTCATAGATGCGCCCAGACTGGA
This sequence comes from Rhodospirillaceae bacterium TMED167, assembly GCA_002170915.1. The sequence continues at coordinate 26,802 of NHHQ01000101.1, forward strand.
CAGGGCTTCCACCAGGACTATCAATGCGCAGCACCACGGCTTTGGCCGTATCACTCTCGAAAGCCGCCTTGATGGCTGGTATCAGGTGATCGGCGTCAGATACCGAACCGGTAGCTATCTCGCCCCGGATGTTGATATAAGCGGTATGCGGAGTCTGAGCTGCGCTTCCGCCCCACGGTGCCCCGGTCGAACCGGCACCGAGTTTGAACACAACGACCATGACCAGAATCAGGCCAACGGCACGAAGAACCTTGAGGGCCATCCGCCAGCGGCGGTCTTTCACCTGTTCTTTGTGAAGCGTGAACATGTATTCCCGCAGGAGATCTCTCTCCCACGGAATTTCTTTGGTTTCATCAACCATCGGTAGTCTTCCTCATTTCCTTGTTTGCATAGTCAATACACTCTCGCCATTGGTCGTCTGACATCTCGGTTGGAGGTACATCGGATTCGCTAATTTGCCGCCGCAGCCGTTCGTAGCTGACGCCATAGGCACTGGCAATCTGCTTGATCGTCTGGAAGGTCTGGCCGTTAACTCTGAAGCCATTGCTCACTCCCTGACGGTAAGGAGCCCGTGGCTTGAACTTGCCTGGGTCTTGTTGGTCGCGGAACACAGAAGCGTGTTCTGAAGCAACAAACTTGGAGTCCAGTGCCGCCAGCAAATGCTTTGCGCGGGCGATGACTTGATAGAGCGTTTTTTCCAGTAGAAGGGCATCCATCACCCGGACGGGCAGGGCGGTATCACCACACTTCTCCATTCCCAGTATCCGCATGTGGTCAGGGGAGGCGGAGAAACGAAAAGCACCTTCGTACTCGAACAAATAGGAGGTCAGGTTCCCCCGGAGCTTACTTTTGAAACGCTGGTTCGCCACCTCCTCCGGGTTCAGCATGAGCTGCTCTTGCGCCAGCCCATGCTGATCGGCGGCCTGAACTACGGCAGCCTTATCGACCCAGTACCCGTGATGAAAGCCAATTTCCTTCAGCTCCTGCTCGGTTAGCCCCGCTTCAAGCAGCCGGGTATATGCGTATGGAGCGCGAATATCTGTCATGTCAGGCCCCAGCAATACCCTTCAGGATGTCTGCGGCATTGAGGCACAGCACACTGAAGACAGGGCTCAGTACGGCAGATGTCAGCGACATGGCTACAGCCATCACTGGAGCCTTTCGAGCGACGGGCACCAACCAGGGCATCAACGCGCACTGGGCGGCAACGATACCGCCAGCCACCCCCAATTCGGGAAAGGCCAGCGTCTGAAGCGCGATGAAGGCGCACTGGGCAAACCCGGCCTGCATCAGCTTCGCGTCATCAATCTGTCCTGACTGAACAGTTTCAGCGGTCTTGTTCATGTTTTCGTTCCTTATGCGGTGTCGGTCTTGCCAAAAAACCTTTCATAGACTTCTGGCTGTTGACCTAGCAGCCCCTTGGCTGCGTCTTCGTTAATGTGGTGGAGCTGCTGTAGCGACACCTTGTTTACTCCCTCTACCTGCATCTCTGTGATGAACCAGGCGTTCGCCTGCGTTCTCGCAAGCACCTGGACCTTCCAGGGAGCAGGGCTCCGGATGTCGGTGAGGTCTTTCACCAGCGCCACTTCGGCTGTACTGCCTTGCCAGCGTTTCCCGAGCCCGACGACATCCAGTGACTCAAAGGCTGCTTTCGCCGCCGTCCTGCGAAGCTGCTCACCTTTGGCAAAGGGGTTCAGCCACCCGTCGAACGCGAGGCACCAAGCCAGCAGACCGAGCGCGATACTCAGCCAGGTCATCCCGGAGGTCAGGGCAAAAAACGTAGCCGCTATCACTGCTCCGGTAATGGCTTTGCTTGGGTTCACGTTCATAAGCTCCTCCTGTAATCCACACTACAGGAATCTGAAAAAATGCAAGCCCGCCGTTTTGCCCATTTCGGGCGGTTACAGGCGAACACCTAAAACTTTCACATGTGAAAGATTGTGCGGTTAGTGCAAATGCCCGTCGCAGGTACATTTCCCTTTCGTTTCACCGCTTCTCAATGCGTTGTATCGACGCCACAAAGCGGCTACCTTGCGCTCTGATAGCAGCTCCACCGGCATATATCTGACTGATTCCTCACTCCCTGATTGGATCACGACGCGCACATACCCCCGCCTGCTCACCTTGTATTGCGAGCCGTACTGGGCCTCCAGGATCACTCGGTAGACAGAGAGCTGGATGATGTCCGACTTGAAAATACAGGTCGTGTCCCGCGTCTTGGTGTCCACTGGCACCAGAACCCCTTTAATGGTCTTGAAGACTTGATCGACGCGGCCATGCAATGCCACAGGCTCGGTGGTTGAGATGTCCTGCTCGTTCAAGAAAAGCGTGGCCCCGCGCAGCTCGCGAGGCATGTTCTCGCTTTCCCACCAGCTTCTGATGGCGTTCATTTCACTGGACCGGAGGAGCTGAACCGATTTGCGCCATAGGTCGGCCTTAGCCACCAGCAATGGAGCTACCACCAGCGCCAGCACCCAAAGAATGGTTTCAGTCATCGTGTCTCCTCCTGCCTCAACTACCTACTCGCGGAACCACTCTGGATGATTGCTCTCATCCATGTGCTTCACCTGGTCAGTCTTCTCCAGCACGGTATCGACACTCAGGACAGGTTCAGGCACTCGGACCATGAAGGGACGAACGGATGCCGCCTGCCTGCCGCCGTAAATGTTGATGAATGCGTGGAATCGCTCATGGTGGGCACGAACCCTTTCCCACTGCTGGAATATCTGGGTGCCCTTGATGTAGCCACCGAGCACCACCCCCAACAACTCCTGCTCTTTGTTGGTCGCGGTCTTGTCATAGACCTTCAGCATCAGCTCGCCCAGGGCACCCCCCAGTGTCAGGGGGTCGGCTTCAGGCTTCATTTCCTCCAGGTGCGAAGTCCGGATGGTGAAGACCTGGATGTGGCCGGTGCGATAGTCGCGGATGTAGAACAGGTGGCAATCAAAAGGGTTGGAGTGGTTGAACTGGTCCACACTCCAGTCAGCGGAGGTAAAGTGTGCGCTCGATACATCCTTGTCGAAGTCAAACTCGGACATTCGGGTTCTCCTCTACGAATTCGCGTGAAACTTTCACATGTGAAAGACGACCTTCGGTCATCATGTCCAGGACACGATGATTGATAGTGCTACTGCGGTCCCGATATTCACCGTGAAACCGGAAGGTCTTGTTGGAGGCTGGGTGGAACACGCCGTGGGGCACTCTGTCTTCATCGCCCAGCCACATACGCAGCCTGAAGTCCACGATCCAACCATCAGCCAGCTCAACCCAAACGTGCGGGGCCACGCAGTTGCCCGTGTCAGCGTCCTTCACAAATCCCATTGCGCAACGGTGCTTGATACCCGCCTGATGCAGCACGAAGCTCACAGCATGGGTGAGCCCGTCACATTCGAGTGGGGAGTCATCCAGAGCCGCCAGCAGCATCCCCAGCTCTTCGTGCCAAGGAGACGTTTCACTCTCCAGACAAGCCGTTGTCATGATTTCCTTCACGCCGCCCCCTTTCCGTGCTGTGTTGCCGACTCGGGTTTCAGGTTCGGTTCCAGCCATTGCGGCCACTGTGCGCAGGACTGAGCCAGGTCACGCTCTGTGAGAGATTTCTGGAAGCTCTTAATCCTCCGCGACTCCGCAGGCCAGTATTCACTTTCCAGCATGTGGGACGCAGGCTTCAGCCAGGTATACAACTGCTCAGCGTTGCGGAAGGTCATTCCTCCGCTGTAGCCAAGCGTGTGAGTTAGCTTCACCCCAATCATGTGGAGTCGGTCCCTCGGGCTGTATTTCTCCAGGAGGGTGATCAGTGGCGAGCGCGGCACCACCAGCTTGGGTACTTCCCCAGTCATTAGGTGCCGCATTGTGGCCTTCGGGCAGCGAGTGATAGCGCGAACTTGTTTTGGGTGCATCCGTTTATCTTCCTTCGTCTAGGGACTCCTAAAGCCACCTTTCGAGACCCGCTACTTTATTTCGCGGCCAACCCCCTCTTTCTCGGGAGGCTTTTTAGAGCCCCTTTGGATGCTTTGCACGGTGGTTCCGCTTGCTCCTCGGTAGCGCCTTAGTCTCTTAAAGCTGTTTTTCGAGCCCCTCTTGATTACTTATCATTACCGTATTATATTTTGATACTGTAATAAAGCAAGTTTTTTTGAGGTGTTCATGAAGGAGTTGCCGAAGGCGTTAAGAGCGAGTCTGACCAGGTTGGATGGTTGTGCCTGTTTTGGATGTGTGTCCGTTCGGTACAGAGTGTCGGCTGGGGTGTTTTCGTGAGCGGCCCTAAGCTCACGGTTCTCTCTTTTGGTGCGGGGCAGGACAGTTCGGCGCTTCTTGAGATGTACCTAGATGACAAAGTGTTCCGTGATCGGTATGCACCGAACGATTTTCTGGTGCTGATGAGTGATACCGGTGATGAGTTCGACGCTACCTACAAGCATGTTCGGTCAGTACAAACAAGGTGCGCTGAAGCAGGGGTGGAGTTCGTGTTTCTCACCTCTGACATGGGGTATCACTCGCCCAACTGGAAGTCCCTTCGTCACTTCTACAGGACGCACGACGCCATAGGCTCAAAAGCCTATCCGAAGACTTGCACTGACCAGTTGAAGCTACAGCCGATCTATCGCTTCCTGGAGCATTGGGTCAGCAAGCGCTATGGCGTGTCGCACGGTCGTAAGCGAGGGCTTAGAGAGTTTGCTGCCCTGCATGGCAGGATCCACATGATTCTTGGTATCGCCAAAGGTGAGGAGCGCCGGGTGTCGGACCCGGAGAAGAATCCTCGAAGATGGTTCCGAGAGTCCATACTTCCTGTCTACCCGCTGTTGGACCTTGGAATGGATCGAGCAGCTTGCCAGCAATACCTCCATAGCAAAGGGCTGTATGTCATCCCGTCGAATTGCAAAGCCTGCCCGTTCTTGTCGCTGGAAGAACTGGAGTACCTTCGTCGGTTCTGTCCAGACGACTTGAATGACTGGGTAGAGCTGGAAGCTGCGAAGCTGGAGAAGCATCGGGACAAATCGTCCATCCTGGTTACTGATGCGAACGGTCGCCCGAAGAGAAACAAGCATGGGCAGATCGTAACTGTGAACCGAAACTACGGAGTGTTCGGTGTTACACCTCTGCCAGTGAAAATCCAACAGGCAGCCGAAAAGTTCCGCAATTGGTCTGATGAGCAAATTGCAGAGTACCGATATTCGCACGGGCACTGTGTTGGCACGGCGTATTGAGGAATGTACTGGAGGGGCAAACTCTGTTTTCTCCAGGAGGGGTCAAATGTCTCTTTGGAACTTGGTCATGCCCTCCACGTACTTATCTGATTTGGGAAATTGGGGGTCGCTTCCACAGCTTTGCTGGTGAAATTCTTGGAGAAAACGACTCGTTGTCCGCTATTGATTTGGATAATCCTGAATTCTCAGTCATGGGGGGATGTTGTCCAGATTTAGTGGAAGTGAGGGGGGGTGATTGTTCTGAGGGGGCATAGATGGGAAATAGGCGAATTCACCTGCGGCCAAGTGAGGCTGCTGAGCAAGGATGGCTCAACAAGGGGCAGTTGAAGGCAATAGGGCTGATGCCTGGAGACGAAACGCCTGTTGCCGGGACTGTATGGCAAGGCCAGGGTTGGTACGCGGTCTTCGACCCTGAAACCTGCGTTCCGTGGCAGCGCCTTCCTGGACCTGCTCAAAAGCGACGGATGGAATGTGCGGAGAGGGCAAAGAACCTGTTGGCCGGTGATCCGGTTATCTTGGACCTCGAAACCACGGGGCTGGGGCCTTCGGCAGAGATTGTCGAGATTGGTGCTGTCGATGCAAACGGGCGTGTGCTTATGGAGTCTCTAGTTTGTCCCGTGGGTGCAATTGAGCTAGAGGCTACAGAGGTTCACGGCCTTTCTTTGGAGGATGTTCGGACGGCACCAACTTGGAGTGAGCTTGCTTCGGATTTTGCATCGCTCATTCAGGATAGTCCTGTCGTGGCATATAACGTAGCGTTCGAGTTACGGATCCTGAAGCAGACTGCATCCCTGGCAGGTGTCGAATCACCAGTCGTTGGCAGCTCTGAATGTGTGATGGACCTGTTTTTCGCGCTGGAATGGCGAGCAGAGGCCATCAGGAGGCTTTCAGTGGATCTCGTTGGCCGATGCCGCTGCAATGTGCCGTGTTCGTTCAGAGCGGCCTCACAGAGCCCTCTCTGACTGCCTGGATACTCTAGGGGTTCTGAAGTACATGGCAAAGCGACCACGCGGGCACAGATGATCGCGCATAAAGGCCCTGTAGTGGTCTCTGGTGGCGATTCCGGCTTCACCTGTCCCTTGGGGCTCCTGATTCCCGTAGTGGCTAATGTGAGGCGTTTGAGTGCGTTTTGGCTCAAAGGATCACATGTTGATCGCTTCTGATTACAGGAATGGTATTAAATGTACTGAAATAACAAATGTTGATCTTGGCTTATAGGGGGCGGTGTGGAGATTGTTGCTTTGGTTTTGATGGGGGGGATGATTTCAACTGTTCTGGTGAGACGGTCCTCAAGGAGAGGTATGGGGATTGAGCTTACCTGGTCTCAGGCTGTACGAGTGGTGGCATCCCGAGGCATTGCTGCTGTGACCGCAGGTTTCATTCTGGGAAAGCTGATCGGAATGGGTTTGTCGTCAGGTTGGTTGGACTTTTCTCTGCTGAAGGAGCGGTTCTACGTATTGATCCCGCTGGTGATGGTCTGTGGCATGGCTTCCCTGCTCGCTTTTCAGAAGCTGGCTCAGGTCTTCTCAGGTAAGAAGATCGACATCTGGACAACGATGAAGACGGCTTTCATTGAAGGTTGTTACTACGTGGCGTTCGTGACGATCCTCTCGATCCTGATGCTGATCTTGTTCGCGCTGGTGGAGTTCTGGCCTCGCCTCACATCATAGCTGGTGAATTTCTGTTCGCTTTCTCGTGCGGCCAAAGGATAAATAAATAAATTCTTTTTATTTGTATAGGACTAAAAAAGGGCTAAATAAGGGTTAGGCCCCTTCCGATCAGCCTCAAGCCTTTGTTCTTCCTGCTCTTTTTGATATGTACCGATGCGCCAAACCTACCGAAACCGAAGAAGCCGTCCTATCGGAACCGAAGCAGCAATCCTATATACCCGAAAAGTTGTCCTGATCTTATCCACAGATTTTCCTTTTTTATCCACGATTTAGCGCCGCTTTTCGTCAACCGACGCACTAAACCTATAGACGATTCTTACCCGATCTGGGAACCGATGCAGCGAACCTACAGAGTTTGTGCTGACGGTGCGATCATTATCCACAAACCGAAGCGCTCAACCTATATGTTTTTCGGGTGTTTTTTGACCGATGCACCATACCTACATAAACCGATGCAGCGAACCTACAGATGATTTTCCCGCTTTCCCCAGGGTTACTCACCGGTTTTGTGAGTAACTATTGAGCACTAACTGATCTCTTTAGCTCATATTGTGAACCTATAACTGCTTGTTCTGATGCGTCAACCTTTGTCCACCTGTGTCAACCTCGCAAAACCGATGCACGTAACCTACAGTTAAGTATCAATCACTTAGACGCCTTTTTGTGCCCTTGCCGCGAATTCCGAGGGCTGACACCGCTTTCCTCCTGCGTTCTACGGGCACTTCAAGAAGGCTTTGGCAAAACCGATGCACTGGACCTACATACTCAGGCTTGCTTTGCTCGGCCCATCTTTTGCGAATACCCTTTTTTATCAGTGGCTTACGTTGTTTGATACAGGAAACCGATGCAATGAACCTATATATTGTTGCTTAGTTTTCAGGCACTTGCGGCGTTTTGCGGGCTTTTTCTGGGAAGCAGAGCGTCAGAATGCCGACTGGTTGCACTGGTTTCGGCAGGCGCTGGGCTTTGGGTGACGCTCGAATGGCGGGAGGGTCCAGAGGAGGGCGGCTGCCTCCTCTCTATGACTTGTCGTGGATGTCTTTGAACTCGATGTCGTTCCGGAGGGCTCGTGTCTTCAGTGCGTTCTTGCGCTGGTTCGCTCGAATCACCTCCTTAACGAAATCCGGGTGCGGGAAAATGGTGTACCGTGCGTCTATAACCTTCTGCTTACCCTTGAGCACCTTCTCTTCATCGTAGCGAGAGATGACCTTATGCTTCTTGAGGGTGTCCAGGGCGCTTCGCATGGCTCGCAGATTCTCGCCCATCTTGCCGGTGAGGCCCCTTGGACTTTGTTCCAGGAAGGCTACGAGATTGGGCTGGTACGGATGACTTTCGCTGGCCTGCGTCCAGTATTGAGCCATGCGCTTGTAGAAGAACCTGGCGAGAGGGGAGCGAATGTCCATGCCTATCTGGTAATTGTACTGACGAAACGTCAGGTTCATGATCGACTCGTTCACCAGAGGGTTGAACTGAACGTAGCACTTTGCTGAACGCCCCTTTTTCTCCAGGTCTTTTCTCGTGGTGAGACCCAGAAGGCCGAACAAGCTGGAGTTCATCACCGATTCGCCGTCCTCGGAGTAGCACTCCATTATCGCGCCCCGGCACACGAACAGAGCTTCTTTGACTTCATCGAGGCTGTAGGTGTGTCCCATTCTCTCAAGCTCTTTCATCAGCTCGTAAAGCGTGAAGCTGACTCCCGCCTTGTCCTTTACGTAGACGCCTTGTCCGTTCACGGCAATCTTCCGGAGCGCGTCTTCTACTAACTCCTCGCGCTGTCCCGCGTAGATGAGGACGGTCTTATCGCCTTTCTCAATGATTGCGGGCTTGAGTTTCACCGTGAGCTTGCGGCCTCGTATGGTGCAGGAACGCACGATGCTCGCGGCTTTCAGATCTTCGTGCTCTCGCGTCTTACCCCAGACGTACTTTGGTATAGCATCGTAGATGTCTACGGTGTTCGAGTAGTCAGGCTGTTGCTTGGTGGGCAGATCGAGGACAGAGAACATGTCCATCTGCTCGCTTTGCTGAATGTTGGCTTCCACGTACTGATCTCTGTCCCCGGTTTGTCCTGTTGTGTCATTGTCTTTCGTCATAACTCTGTTCCTATGTTGCCACTGCGGCCATCAGGGTCAAAAGACCTGCTGCGACAGCGAGTGCCAGAACAAGGTTGGGGAGGATTGTTCTGTGGTTACAGTCTTGAGACGTGAATAGTTGTGCTTCACGCTCGAACCGGTCATGCGCCGCATCCCCTCGGTCTATTGCTGCCTGGTTCTTCTTGTTAGCGCCAAAACCTATCACACCTGGCGCTTTCTTGCGCCATGAAGGCTTTCGAGAAGCCTTGCGCGGGGTGACCATGGCTTCGCATTTTCCGAGCTTCGCCAGCTCGGTGGCGGATACTGATGTCATTCTGGTTTCTCCTGTTCATTCCCGCCTGGCTTGGCTTCGGTGTCTGTACTGTTGTTGCCGGGAAAGCACTCGTTCAGCAACTGCTCATAGTCCCGGAGGTTCTTTCTCATGGAGGACAGTATTGCCGCTCGCCTCCGCAGAAGCTCGTACCGGTCCTCAACCTCCTTGATGGCGTCGCGAGCCCACTTGGGCTCCTTCTTGAACAGGGAGTCGCTATACCGATACCCCTTGCCCTTCTTCAGATGCGTTGAGAAGACCTGCTTCCCTGCGCCTTGATCTGGTCGGGTTCTGTTGCGGAACCACTCCATCTGGAGCGACCCGTTCAAGATCCGGACACGAGTGCCCACAAAGCTAAGCTCCTCTGCTACACCTTCCTCTCTGGCTGACTCATTGCCCTCCCAGTAGTAGTCGGCCTGCTTTCTTGCATCGACTGCGGATACCAGTAGCTCATGCTCCAACAATGTTCTAGCGGTACGGATGAACTCGCGTGATTCCTCTTCGAGCATCGGTTCCGTAAAGACAAACCGCTCATCTTCAGCATCCCGCTTGAGCATTTGTCGTAGTTCTTCATCTGTTCTGCCCACATCACCCCCCGACGGAGACTATCCAATTACTTTCCAGATAACTATCTATCTGGGAAACACAAATGGGTTTCCACTATAAGAGACCCGAATGCCCTGATCGTAACCCGATTTGGGAATCTGTCAAGGGCTTCCTTTATTTCTGGGAATCCATCGTACCTATGCCTCATGCAGCATTCTAGGGATGGGAGAATACCTTTATATACCGTATTTTCTGGGATCTAATTAGGCATTTCCTAAAGGCAGGATTCCATCTGGGCCTGGGTGCAGCGGCGATTTCTGCTTTCCACACAGCTCCATCCTCCATTTCCGGTTGCTGAGGGAGCATTTTTTGTCGAGACAGCCTCTTAAAAGTCCCGTTGCGCCCAAAAAGGGCAATTCGGCGTCCGTTGTTTCGAGCTGCGAGCAGGTAATCTTTCTCCTGAGTCTTTTTTGGGGGCTTTTGGAGCCCTTGCTATGATGGAGAAAATTTATGTTCGTATTGGGTCTTGATATTGGTTACTCGAACCTGAAGGTGGCGATGGGGCAGAAAGGCGGCGATATGGCTACGCGGATCCTGCCTGCTGGCGCAGGCAGCATTGACCTGATGCCACGTCAGGTAGGTTCTGGCCTTGGAACTGACTTCCTGCAAGTCCAGATAGCGGGGAACAAATGGGCGGCTGGGGTTGAGCCTGACCGCCTCCAGGGGTGGGAGCGTGAGCTGCACAAGGACTATAAAAGCACCGATGTCTACAAAGCACTTTTTTATGCTGCACTGCTTATCTCAGAGCAGAGTGTGATCGACGTGTTGGTGACCGGGCTTCCGGTTGACCAGGCAATGAATGACGGCCAGAGAAAAGAGCTGGCTGAGTTGCTCTCAGGTGAGCATTACATTACGCCCAAGCGCACGGTTACCGTCAAAGAGGTTGTCGTAGTACCACAGCCAGCAGGTGCTTATATGGATATTGTCCACCGCACTACTGACGAAGAGGTACTAGATGCTATCCAGAACGGCAAGACTGTCGTTATTGACCCCGGCTTCTACAGTGTTGACTGGGTGGCTTTGGTGGAAGGCGAGATCCATTACCGCTCGTCTGGCACCAGCTTGAAGGCCATGTCGCGATTGATTCAGGTTGCTAACGAGCTGATCCTCGACGACCATGGGGGCGCTCCGGGTGTAGAGAAGATCGAGAAGGCCATCCGGGGAGGCAAAAACTCAACCTATCTATTCGGGCAAAAGCTGGAGCTGGATGAGTACATGTCCAAAGCATCGAGCACGGTATCTCGCGAGGCGCTCACCTCCATGCGCAAAACGATGCGAGAGGATGGCATGAACGCTGACGTAGTGCTTCTTGCGGGTGGCGGAGCATCTGAATACTCTGATGCAGCCAAGGAGCTGTTCCCGAAGAGTCGCATCATCGAGACTGAAGCATCCGTCCTCTCCAATGCGCGTGGTTTCTGGCACTGCGGCTAGTCATGCACTGCTGGTGGAGGTTGATATGGCAAAAACATGGGACGGAAAGTTCTCGAACCTGAAGATTTCTGAGCAGGCGTTCCCGGAGCTTTTCCGGGAGCTTGAGTCTCTACATCACAAAGAGCGCAGCGACAGGCTGCGCTCGCTGGCAATGCTTGGTCTTTATTCTTTACATTTTATGGGCCAAAATAGGGAAGGCTCGCCTGCGCTAGTGCCTCAGCCTTCCCCAAAGGAGTCTGAGCCCCATTCTGATACAGGACATACTCCCAGGTTGAAAGAAGCACAGAACGAATTAAAAGGGCGGCTACTTGGGTCAGTGTGATCTGTGGGATAAGAAATTTACGAGAATATTATGAATGGTTTAACACCTAACAAAGCCGGGCAGTGCGACGAGTGCATAAGGAATTTAACTGTCGCCCAACGAAGAGAGCTAGTCTTTTCTGAACTTAAACGTAAAAGCAAAATTCGGATAATCTTCAAAGACTGCCCGGTCTCTGATATGGCCGAAATGCTTGAGCGCTTCAAATCTGTTTTGGACGAAAGAATTGCTGAAGAAGAAGAGAAGGCCGCTAAGGATGCGGAGCTAAAAAAAGAGGCTGAGAATATTCTCAGTGAAATGGCACAGAAAGGAATTGATGTTGAGCTTCTGAAGGAACTTCAGCAGCAACAAGGTTCTTCCGCGACTGCGGCCTCAAAAGTTAAATATGTTAAAGATGGTACTACTTGGACAGGGCAAGGACGAAGGCCCGCACCATTTAAAGGTCTTTCGGACTACGAACTAGAAAAGTATAGAAAGACACCGAAAAGTGAAGACAAATAAAAAAGGCCCCTGTTGTTAGGGGCCTTTTATTTTGGCTTTAAAACTAAAGTTCGCATATTGGCAACTTTACTTAGCGACCGCGAGCACCTCGTCCTTACTAGATGCAGCAGCAATTTTATTTTCATCGGGGAGCAGCGGCTTAGTTCCTGCCACCGTCACCAAAGTCCTTTTCTCGACATTGTTCAATACCTCAAATGTGCTGTGCTTGCTACGGTTAGGAGCTTCGTAGCAGAACGGACATCCGATACCAGTGCTTTGATGAATGGATGTGAAAAAGTCGCACTGGCAACTATCGCACGTCTCAAACATCGCCTCTTCAGACCGAAGTTCGGACGCCAGGCACCACGCATCAGAGATCGTAAAGGTTACGTTCCTGATTGCTGGGTCAATGACGGCCATCTCACACAGAAGAGCCTGATACATCCGGTAGGCCCGGTCCAGAGCACTGATGGAAATTGACGTGGCTACAGACTCTCCTCCTACCTGGCGGTAGAGCTGCATCAGAAGAGAGGCATGGATTTTGGAAAGCTGGTTGAGTAGCAGAGTCGCACCGCTCCTGGTCGTCCTGGTGGTTCTGTTCTTGTCCAGCTTGAACCCTTCGTCCTCTAGGTCGCGATAAAGCCTGCGGACCTGCTTGTCGGTCAGTCCAGTCTCCAGGATGATGATGCGGGTAACGTAGCCCATGAGGGCCATTTGCCTTGCTGTGACCCAGCGTTTCAGCCAGTTTGCTCCTGTATTTCTACTCATTGTCTACCCCCCAGTTGTGCAACCTGCGACATTGATTGCTGATACTTCCTGAAAAAAAACTGCGCGTTAACCGGTCCTTGCTCAGTCATCAGTAGAGGAGGTAGTAGGCGAGGATCAAAGCGCAGTGTGAATGCCGTTACGGTGTTCGTGACCAGATGCCGGAGCTGGTTGTCAGTAGCTTCACTGACCGCCAATGTCAGAGCGGGACTTAGCCCAAACGCTGCGGCGGCAACAAGGTGGTCCTTTTGAGCAACGCGCTTCAGCAGCAACCAGTAGGCTGTATCGAACTCGGACCCTTTTGTATCAGAAAGAGTAATGACAGGGACGTAAGCCTCTTTGAGCTGCGTGAGCACAGTTTCTTCGTCGGTTTGTAGCTTGAAGCCGATCAGCACACCGGATGCCAGGCGAGCTAGCCGGTCTTCACTCGCCTTGGCAAGAGCCTCGATGCCGTTGACGGGAAGAGAGAACTGCACCTGCGCCTTCTCCGGCGCGTGTTTAGCCAGAGCGCAAAGAAGTGTCCAAAGGGTGAGGTCGAACTCGTAAATGTTTTGGTCCGGACGCTGCTCAGTTACCTGAAGCGCGTGCATGTCAAGATCAGTGATTGAATTTCGCGGCATAGCGGCTCTCCTGAAGGTTTAGTAGTTGCTGATAAATGGAGAGAACGCGCTTACCGTATGATCGAGAACGAGCTTCATCTTTCCAGTTGTGATAACGCCCAATGCCCAGCTCCAGGTCATCGGGGGATGAGCTTATGGTTTCGCTGAGGATTTCAGCACCAGTATTGAGGTTTGTAATTGGATCCAGCAGGTCTACTGGGTTCTGGACTCGGTGACCGTGCCAAAAGAGATTGACCTGCATGAAGCCAATATCGACAGAAACCTTGTTTCCTTTATGGTCGATGAGCTGCTGTAAACGTGTAGCAGCTTGTTCCCGGCTCATTGCATAGAAGGGTTCATTCAGAGTCCTGAGCGTCCACGGCCAGGGAGAGATATTGTTGTCACCTCTGCCGGAGGCTGATTCAGCCAGCGCCACTGAATAAAGAAGTACAGGGTCAAGACCGTAGCGAGCGGCAGCGTCTTCAAAGTCAGTTCCTCGAACATCAAAGGCGCTCGCCGAGCATGTCCAGGAGACAGATGCAGCTACAGCTATGGCGGCGATTAGCTTTTTCATACAGCCGCCTCCAGCATCTTCCTGGGGATAGGTATAAGCGTTTCCGGATCGTAACGCTCCGGCCAGAGCGTATTCGGTGTTGTTTCAAGCGCCTCAGCTATGACGTGCTCCCATCGCGGATTGCTCCGCACCAGAGCCGTGGAAACAGCCTGCCGTGAGGCAGAATGCTCCCTCGCCAATTCGGCGATGCTCAACCCTCTGATTTTAAGCTGGTATTTGATCCACTCGCGGCGCTTCCCAGCGTCTTTGGGAACGCTGAAGGCGATAGTGTTTCCGTTTTTCATCCTGCGTAACTCTCTTTTTTTTCTTACCACAACAGCCAAGAGCCTTGTCAGCTTGGGCTGGATTTGCCCATAACTTGCAAATGCAAAACTGTGTAAAATTGAAACAGTCGTTTGGCGTTCTTTATAGACACGAAACTGCGTTTCGTCAATACCCGAAACTGCGTATGAAACAAAAACAAACATACACAGCGTCCGCTGGGCGAGCGGGCCTTATAGCGATTTGGAATTGGTTAGAATGGGAATGTATTTTTTGAAAAAGTGCGTTTTTTGAAGAAACGAAATAGCGTTATGCCAAAGCAAGCTAGAAAGGAGCAAGCCAAGCATTGGAAGCGCACAGAGGCGTTCTGGTGTGCCACCAGAAGGGTGGTGGATAAGGAGTTTTTTGGAAATCTTCTTGCGGTAAGCAGGAGGGGTGAATGCCGTACAACATTGACCTGGTTACAATGATATTGACGAATTGTGCTTTCGTCAACCCTGTCAAGTTTTGTCAACCCACTATTTCACATTTTACGGAATGTAAACTTTCCAGAAAGGGCGTATTTCAAGGGGGTATGAATTTTGATAACAGGGTATGTAAAACTGCCTTTCTCGGAGAGTGGGACTTTCACATGTGAAAGATTTTGTTGTCGCCATATTTTCTGGGTTGCATTTTTTGGGTCTGTGATATACTGAAAGTAAGAAATCGGGAGAAATGGTATGAAGACTTCGAGATTTGGCCTAAAGGGTGCGGTTAAGCTGGCTGCGTTTTTTACATGTGGATTGATGCTGCTGACGAGCGTCTCGGCTTTTCGTGAAAATCCGGCGCTTGGTGCTGCGCTGGTGGCAGTACCTGCACTATTTTGTGCGATGGCAATGTTTAACTCTGTTAGGAAGAGCGCATGGGGGCTCGCATTTCTTGTGCTGGGGCTTGGTACGCTTGAAATCTATTTGGGTACGGCTAAGGGAATGCCGATTTCATGGGTGCTTGGTGGTGCAGGGTTTGTAATCTTCCTGATTTTACGTTTCGTGAAGGCTGCGGCTGGCGCATTCCACGCGGCGTTTCCTAAAGGTGATCTACCTTTCCCGAAGGTGTCTCCTATGACGCATTCGTTTGACTCAGCTTTCGGCAACACCAGAAGACGCTCAAGCTCGACTCAAACGAACATCAATGGCTCCGGCCTGGATGGAGAGGGATTCAACGGGCGCGGCGGAGTGGATGAAATAATCAAGGAAGGCGACCCGTTTGGGGAGTTCTACTAAAAAAGAAAGGCAGCCGAGGCTGCCTTTTTTGTTGGTATCAGAATACTCCGCTACCCCCTCTGCCGGTAGAGTTGTTGTAATGGGCAATGCCGGTCATGTAACTGCCAGACATAGTAGACCCGGCCCTAGCTGATTCGGTGATGGTGTGTACCATCTGGTCAACAAATTCCTGATTCTGCTCTGTGAGCACGGGAGCACCGCTGTCATCCCGCATCACGTTCCCTTGAGCGTCACGTTCCGCATAGGTGGCTGCCAGCCCCTGGATGGCCGCTTGACGTTCAGGGCTTTCCCCCATCACGTTCATATCGAAGGACTGTGCGTAGACTTGGGCCTGCTCGTGGGTGAGCCCTCTCGACATAGCCTCCTCATAGAATGCTTCTCGGAATTCTGTCCCGTGGGTTTGTTCAAACGCTTGAACAGCAGCTTGGCCGCCAGTCTCCATTGCATGACTCAACGCTGCTTCGTAAACCATGCCTTTTTCCTCGAATGACATGTTCTTCAGGTCATCGAAACCGATCTCACCTTGCGCCAGCTCCATACCGGCAGCGGCGGCTCCCATAATGGAGCGCCCCATGCTTGAAAGACCGGACAGAATTGAGCCGCCAACACCTGAGCTTTCAAGCTCTGCATCACTCATTCGTGCAGCATTGATTACCTCCTGTCTAAGAGCGGGGTCATTCTTCAACTCATCCAGGCGCTGGTCAAAATTGGCTGAGCCAGCAGTCATGCCAGCGTTAGCTGCATTAAAGACACTTTCTCCAAGATTCTCCGCTTCTTCCATCCTGCGGCCAACCCAGTCGGAGGCATTTTCTACACCACCATAGAACTCGGCAGCACTCATGCGGCTGTATTCCGGTCCATTGTTGAGCAACTGGCTGCGAGCACCAGCTTCAGCTTCGGCGTTACGTGAGCTTTGCCAGTCGGATCCTGTACCGCGCACGGCCCCCGAGTTCGCTGCCCCTTCATTTGCAATAACTCCAGGTGTACCGGTGGAGGATGCCGGGTCAGAGTGAGCTGGATAACCCGACTGGGGCATGGTGATTGCACCAGCACCTGCAACGGCGGCTTCTACTCCAGCAGTTCCACTTTGGACTTCCGCAGTCAGTCCGTTGTTGCCAACCTGCTCCAATCCGGCGTTGCTGTTGTATCCACCAGCTTGTCCTGTGGCGAGCCCCATACCCGTGCCTACAGCACTGAGGGCGGCATTGAAGTTGTTCTGGTATTGCTGATCGGAAGTGCCAGCATGGTTGTTTGAATTCTGAAGCGCTTTGATTCGCGCAGCCGCTAAAGCGGAATTGTTGTCTAGCCCATATCCGCCTTCAGTAGAGGGTGCGCTGTAGCGTTCGTACAAACGCTGAGCTTCAGCCTTCGTCTCCGCACCAACCCCGCCTGTATTCCAGTAATTGTTTAGGTCGGACATCGCTTGGCTGTTACCGCCAACCTGGGAACCCACATCACGAAGGCGAAGATTGTTCAGGTTTCCATACTGTTGGTTCATTGAGTTCGCTTGGGAGTACGAGTCGCTGGAGCTAACCAGGTTCTGCGCTGACTGTGTAAGCGCCTGCGTCTCTTGTTGTCCAAGCGTTTGGCTTAACGACTCAGTATTGCCGGTGGAGACTGCCCGTGCCAAATTATTTGATACCTGCGATTGCTCTTGCTGAGTAAATCGGAGCGCATCCGAAATGGCGGTGCTTTCATTGGCGCTAGAGCTGCGGGTATCCGTTGTTTCCTTATTGGCTCCGGCAGACAGTTTTGCCTCGGCTCCAACATCAACGCCGAGCTTACCGCCTCTGCTGTTCTGCCTTGCAGCTCGTCGTTGCGCAGTCTCAGTACGATTCGCTGTAGAGCCTTCACCGTTGCCTGGGTCGATGGGAGTGCTTCTTGAGGCCCCGTCGCTTGTAATGGCTGACTCGGCAAGCTGTGAAATCATGCTGGTTCCCACGCTGCCGGAAATGGCACCACTGGCAACGGCGGAGACAATCCCCTTAACTGCATCGGCGTGTTGAGAACCGATAGAGGTATTTTCCATGATCTGGTTTGCACGCTCATTTACGACACCCTCAGACCGTCCGTACATAGCGGAGTGCGTCCGACCGAGAGAAGCTGCTTTGTCGTAACTCTGGCCGCTCATGGTCCCACTAGAAAAGCTCGATCCCAACGAACTGGAAAACGCCTGCTGGGCCGACGACATCCTCTGTTGTGCTGAGGATGTCATATTGCTCAACCCTGAGCCGAACGAGATTGAACCCATCAGTCCAGCAGCCCCTGATGCCGCCATTCCAGTTAGGTCGGTGTACTCATTGGAAGCAGATCCTTGCATCACTGGTCCGTTATCAACCAGGTCTTTGCTTTGAACCTTCTCGTCAATGTGATCCTTGCCGCTGATGCGTCCAGCCAGGCTTGTAAAGGCATAGGTTGAGCCAGTAACTACGAACAGCGAAATGATAGGAGTTGCCGACGCGAGCATACCGCCTGTCGCTATCCAGTGCTGAAGCTGGTCACTGGCGGAATTCAGTGCGTAGATCGAGGTCAGGTTGCTACCAAGGCTCGCCATCTCATTGCTGGCCGCAGTATGGATGTAGAGGTTGATGATGGACATGACGGGCATCCACAACTGGATCCATAGCAATGTCTGGAAATACCGCCCGGCGAGCCCCATACCGAAGCTGCCCAGCACAATGAGGAAGCCCATCAGAGGTGTAATGGCATACACGAAACCTTCAAAGAAGGTCATCATGGGGCGAACAATTGTCATGAACATTGACTGCTCAGCCGCCCATTGCGTGTTCCGTTGCTGGATAGCTTGGTTAATCATCGTTGCAGAGGCCATATCCTGGAAGTCCGCGTACCGACCTTGCGCCGCCTCATAATAGATTGGCTCCAGCACGGCTGCCGTGAGGTAGGCGGTTCCCGCTGTAGAGGTAACCCCCAGAGAACCCAGCGCGTTCGTAACATAGCCTTGCCCGGATGTCCCGGTGTAGGTGTTGTCCACACCCAGCACATTGAGCAAAGCATCAGACATTGGGGCGCTGTTGATTGCGCTGTCAGTGGCATTCACGAGCCGTGGGTATGCTTCAGAACAGGTATAATCCGTCCCGCTGGCGCTGCCGAGGTAAAGCCTGGTTCCGTATAGGCTGGAATCAAACCTAAGCGCCTGCGGCAACTCCCCGCCCATCATGTCGTCCAGGCTTTTCTCACCGAGATCAACCGCAGTGAGTGAACATTCCCGAATATAGTTGTTCCATGACTTTCGCACGTCTGCATCACCGCCGACCGCCAAGTTCATGGCTGTATAGACAGGCGTTGAAGCAATGCGCCTACGGGCATCGTTCAGGATCTTGAGTGACTCTGCGAAGTGAGACTCGGTGACATAAGGAACGATGGCACCATAACCTTGCTCAAAGAGATTGGTGATGTTGTAGCCGACAGAAGAAATGATTCCACCAGCGCCACCAATCCCCAACGGGACGTTATCGACAACCCGCACTTGCCCTGTATAGGAGTCCTCGATGACAACCGTAACGGTGGGCACAAACAGCATGGCGTAAAGCAGGTAACCCACCAGCACCTGCTGGAAGTTTATTTGCTTCGCCCCCTGGAAGATGCTTTGGACAAAAATCATGATGACGCCGAGCAAAAGGCCCACGCTGACCATCTGCTCGAACGACCCCATGGATGTCACCATTGCGACAGCCATGAGGATTTGCTCTAGGAACGCTGCGTCCCCAACGGAAAATATCTCGAACATACGGTTACTCCTGCGTCCGTTGCGGTGTTGTCAGGCTGCTCAGCACGTACCGTTGCTTACGGAGGTTATCCAGCATGTTGTTGTAGTGCTCTATGAGGTCAGCAACATCGCCATACTGGGAGCGCAGTTCCTGATAGTCGTTACGCACCTTGTCTTGTGACTCACTGATCAGCTCGAAGGCTTCAGATTGGTGAGGGGCCTTTGATTGACTCACGACCAGATTTACAGCCCTGAAAAGCTCCTCGGTTGTCGTGTAAACCATGGTCAAAGCAATGGTGTTCGAGGCTTTCAGCGCAAAGATTCTGGAAGCATCTTCGGATAGCACCGCCAGGTTGCGGACGATGGTCCCTGCGCCAGCAGGTAGGTTTGACATAAAGGCTTGTTCTTGGGCATTCAGAGTCCCCTGGTTTCTGGCGAACTTGGCGATGATGCCTGGGTTGCTGCCAGTGCCAAGAAGCATGTCTTCCACTTTCTTGCCAAGGCCCTCGATATTGACGGTCGCTTCACCCGGATCGAAACACTTGTCGTCGGTGTCACAGTTGTAAATCTTGACACTTCCACCTTCCAGGATTGCCCTCAGAATGTCAGGCTTGGCTGGCTTGGTCTCAAGGGGAAGGGTTTTGCCTGCGTCAGCGGGGTCACCGACATGGTTGGGGTCAATGACTGGCGGCTTACGAATAATGGTCCCGGTAAGGCTCATCATGGTTTCCAGCAGTGCATCATCGCCGTAGGTGAACCACGCTTTGGCATTTTGCTTCTTCAGTTGCTGCCAAACGATGTTGCCAATCAGTTCGCGACGCAGAAGCTCATCCTCTCCAAGCTCCTCTTCAGGTGAACGCCCGGTTTCGGTCTCTTCTCGTGAGCCGAACACATCCGATACAAGGCCGGTGGTTGTGGCTGCGATAGAAGCATCTGTTTTTCCCTTCAGCTCAAAGGCTGAGGTCGCGTCATTTACGATGCCTTGGGCAAGCTGACATGAATTGCCGAGATGCTGGTTAAGGGCCTGTATCTTTTTCTGGAATGCTTCAATGTGCTTTGAACAGTCAGGACAGACATTATCCAGGGCGAGCTGGAAGGCGTAGCCTTTGGCGTTCGCTGCCACCTGGCGAAGAAGCTGAACAATCTGTTCTGCTGAAACGAAACTGAAAGACCCATTGAACATGTCGATGCCCCCGCATCCCCCTTTCCACGAGGGCGGAGCAAAGCTAACCAGGTTCTCATCAAAGATTTTGGATTTCGTTGTGTAGCGTCCACCAGAGAACACACCCCGTCGCTGCGTCTCGAACACTCCGGGAGAGGTGGCGTTGCTCATTTCGCCAAAAAAGCTATCCAGCTCATCTTGAATGTCGGCGTGACTGATGCTGGGCACCGTAAGGGCGGCGAAAGCCAAAGCTACACCGGCTGTGACCTGTTTAACGCGATGTAATCCATTCTTCATATCAGCGCTCCTGGTGAAGTTTTTGTTTAATGAATTCGCTCAGCTTCTCCGGAGGTATGAAGTTTGTTTCAGAGTCGCTGCTATCTTTTGCCATGGACGAAAGCTCATAGGATTGAGCATCGAGAATGGCCGCAATGTTGTTGTCCAGATTCATAATGGGCTTGGTCTTGTTGAACTCTTCTTCGGTGATCCAACCGCGTCGTCTGGCGACCAAGATAATTCGGTGCTTCAAATCAGCCAGGGAGAGAACGCCTTGAGCAATGGGCTCAACTTCCCTGTCCTCGGAAACGAGGTAGAGAGAGGGGAATACTTCCGCGCCGAGTTTCTCTGCCTGACCCTGATCAGTTCGGAAGTCTGGGAATATCCCATCCGGAAGCGGCTTTCCATCGACCGAGATAGGCAAGATGGTGAACCCGTCGCGCAGCTCCAGCATCTTCAAGATGGGGGCCTGGACGCGGCTAGTATCGGAGTCTGACCGGAAGAAAAAGAAGATCCCGGCCTTCTGAGCGATTTTGTGTGCTAACTGGTCTTTTTCCTGGCCTGCCCATCGGTCGAGCTTCTGAGAGGCGAACGTGGCTGAGGGTCGCCGACTTTCTTCATCGAGGAACGGGTCGCCAACTACTGCCAATTCGGTCGCATCAGCAAACTGCTCGCTACGGTCCATGGCGTACCGCTGGAGGTACATGTAGGTCCGGACGTTCTCAATGGTCGGGTTGTTCCAAGCCTCGTCTTTATACTTGGGCAGATTCTCTCTAAACCATGCAGCGGAAAAGACAGCGGGGCCTTGAGGGACCGCTGGCGCGGGAGCTGTAGGCTCCGGCTGCTGTGGTGGTGGGGCGGCAACGACCTGGGGTTCTGGCTTTTCTGGTTCAGGCTCCTCCTCGGGGATTTCCTCCTTATACCAAAACCAGCCTTCGGCCTTGCGGTCGTAAAAGCGGTTGTCAGGATCAGGCTCCTGAGCGTGGGCCATCGGCGCGATAAGGGTTATCCCAAGCGCCAGCAAAATTGTTTTGTAGATTCTCAGCATAGGTCCAGGACACAGTTCATGGATGTTAGCTGAGAATGTTACTGGAGCTTACCTTTTCGGCAGGCACGTCGAACCGCCCAAAACGGGCGAATAGAGCCACCTACCATAAGTTTTTCCCTACTTCGAGTTCGACGCCTCCAAAGCTGCTCGCTTTTTAGCTGCCAGCCCTTTGGCGTACCGCAAAATAAGGGCCACCGACTGGTTGATCACAAGCGTTTGCATAGCTCGGGTACAGGCCACATAGAGGAGGTTTACCTCGTCTTCGCGGTCTTCTGGTTCAAGTTCTGGATCGAATACGTCTGGAAAGTCGTCAGCCAGTACCACGCATTGCCATTCAAGCCCCTTGCAGCGGTGGGCCGTGGAAACAGTTATGTCCGCGTTGGCCGGGTCAGTGACCGTCTGTTCGACCATAAGAGCAATCAGGCCGGGGATGTCATCAAAATCGTTCAGTAGTGCGATGGAGCGGAACATCTCAGGATCTTTGGTGGCTTTTGCTATGTCCTCGTAATCCTCGAAATCCCGATACTCTTTGAGCAATTTTTGGTTGCGCACTCGGTCGTTTTGTCGCCTGGCGAACCAGAACAGGTCTTCGAGTTCAGCGAGCTGGTAGGCTTCGATGCCACCAACCCAATAAATGCGTTTTCCGCTCATGGCCGCCACCAAGGCGTTGGTGATTACACCAATGACAGTTCTGGAGAGAACGGTAAATCCACCAGCTCCCTCTGGGAGAGATGTCACCACCTGGTCTTGCGAGCCTCGGCCAATGACAGGCTTAGTCTCCTTTTTGAGCATCAAAAGCGCATTCGCAACCATCGCAACTTGTGGCCCAAAGCGAAAACTGTGCGTCAAGTACAAAGTATCTGCATTGCTAAGGAATGGTGCTTGAAGTGCGTTACTGGCCCCTCTGAAGCGGTATATCTGCTGGTGGTCGTCCCCAACGTATATCACCTTACACTTTTGCTGAAGAACAATGTGATTGGTCACGGGGTTGGAGTCTTGGGCTTCGTCGAAAAGGATGGTCGTGTATTTCCGTGCCAGGTTCGGCAGGCTGAGCTGGTATAGCTTCAGGTACGCATCATGAATTATGGGGAAGCTATCCTCGATGTCGGTCATCCTCTGCCATATCATCTGGGCTCCATCCAAAACTTGCCCCTGATACATGACCTGGTTCCGCGTCTTTCCCTGGACTCGCTCGGAGCGGCAAAAGTGAACATCGAGAATGCGCGGGTCTGCACTGGCAAGGAAAGCGTTCAGGGCTTCTGAAATGTCTTTCGCCAGTGTCCAGTTCGGTGAAGGGAGTGCCTGAGCAATGTCCGTCAGGCGAAGGTTGTTCTTCAGCTTGTGGCCGTACTGGCGACCGATAGCAGAAAAGGCTATCTGATGGGACGTTTTGCAATCCACGTTGGCCGGGAACTTGGATAGCGCCTCATCCCGTATGGCTCGGTTAAACGCCAGGTAGAGGATTCTGTCCCGTGGATTCATTAGGGCGTACTTCACCAGCGTCGAAGTTTTGCCGGTGCCTGCATAGGCTTTTACGACGAGCCTGGAACCTTTGTATTGGGTTATTCGCGATTGCTCCGGGGTGTCAGGCGGAAGTTTCTCCAGTGTTACGCGGCCCATTGTTCGCCTCGCTTCGGATAGCGCGAGTGCAGCGACTCGATGGTATTCACATACTGGATGACCCGGCTCTCTGCGTTGGGGATGACCGTCAGACAATCCTCCTCGCTCCACCAAGACGGAGCATCGAGGCTGACAATCTCCCGGACCCATTCTCGCATAGGGAGCAGCCACTCCAATGCAGTGCGGCCATACCGTTCGGAGAGTGCTATGGCCGCATTAATGCGCCTCAGTAGAATGCGAGCCCTAGCGATCCAGTGGGCTCTATACTTCGGTTGCCGATGTTGGCGGTGCATGATTACTCCTGTTTAGTAGTGTTGCCGCCAGCCTCCTTTTCTCCATCGCTTTTCTTTTTCGCTTTGGATCGCTGAGCTGCCTTCAGTGCCTCAATATTTTCGGTGGCTTTCTGAAGGCGCTTTTCAAGCTGGGTCATCTGGCGAGAACGCTCTTCCAGTTGGCCCGCAAGGTTAGCGTTCTCTGATGCCAGGCGGGCTTTCTCTGTCGTTGCCTCATCAAGTTCAGAACGCTGCTCTTGCTCTTTTTGCTGGAGCTGGCGCAGTTGTTCTTGCAGTCCCTCATTCTTACTCTTCTCTGCATTAAGCGACGCCTCTGTATTTGCCTGTTTTTGGCTCAAACGCTCGGTTTGCTCTTTTTCTTGCTCAAGGTCTCGGTTTAGGCGTGAAACATCTGTGTTCAGGCGAGAAACGTCTCCATTGAGGGTTGCCACCTCTTCCAGCTTGGCTTCGTACTTGCTCGTGGCCGCTGACAATTTCCCTTCCAGCGACACCAAATCATTTTGTGCGCGGCTAAGCGATGCTTCGGAAAGCGATGCCTGCCGTTCTGCCTCGATACGCGCCTCTTGCTCCTTCTCGTACCGGGCGCTGCTGTTGCGCAGGGCCTCCTCAAGATCATCAATGCGTTCCTGCATATCGTTGGAAGCGTCTACGACCTCCTGGACTTCCTCCTGGAGTTCGGCTTGCTGGCGTTTCAGTTCGTCTCGTTCCCCCTGCAACTGATCGTGCTCGTGCTTGCGGGCCATCACCCATAGCTTCCGGATAAAGAGGTCAGCGTCCTTTCCAATAGAGTCAGGCACAACCTCATCTTCTACCGGAACCTCCACCTGGTCATCACCGGCATTTTCCACTTCCCACTGCTTCAGGTAGTTCCCTATGGTCGTATAGCTGCCCCGGCCTATCATCCGGTGAACGCCTATCGTCGTGGGCGTCTTGCCTGCACGGACCATTTCATCAGCCGCTTCATACACGTCCTCTTGAGATACGAGTTTTCGAGCCATCTTCATCTCCTTTCGTATATTACCGTAATTATCGTAATTACCGGTGATGATAGCGCATATTCACCTTGATGGCACTGATTTTGTGCAATCGGAACAGAGTTGTGAGATTGGAGTACCCGTCAGGGCAAATGGGGTCACCGCTGGCGCGATACACCGTCTTATGAGCAAGGCTGGATGTTAGAGAGGCGAGCGGTCAGAAGGGCAAGAGAGAGTTATACCGTTGTTTCGAGGGGTGCTGTAAAGCCCTTCCCGTCACGCAGGAAAGGCTTCAATCGTGACGCCGCCAAAGGTTCCCAGTATCTCTGCGGCCACTTTGTCAGAGCGGGTCTTTCTTTGATCTTCAGCACGAAACTCTGCCAGAGCTTTATGCTTAATCGGTTGCTCCTGGATAAAGAGCAACGGCATTGGAGCGGTCACCGTTTTGAGCCCGTCACCTACTCGGATGTTCGCCACCGGCTGGACCCGCACCTGTCGGCGCACCCGAAGTGATGATTCTGGAACTCGGTCTAACCTGGAGAGGAGTTGCTCCAGGGGCAACCTATAGTCTGGACCCGACCGTTCCAGTTCTTCAGAGATACGTCGAACCAGGTCATTCTTCACTGGTTTAGATAGTGAATCCTTCCGTTGCCATGTGAATCGCACCGAAAGGACCTTCTCATGGGTAAAGCATCGGATATGCCGATAGAGGTGCATGGTCATGATCCCAGGGCATTCCGCCCGCAGCGCTTCAAAGCGCTCCTGCCGGGTGCTGAATGTACCGATTACATACTCCTCGATGGCGGTCTTTGCAGCGTTGATTCGCTCCACCAAGTCTGGAATCTCCAGGGCAGATGCGTCCCGAAGAGGGGAGAGCCAGATCGCACCGACCGTCCGCCGAGCGACTTTTTGTGAATAGCTGGGATTGATATGCAGATCCTGGTAGCAGGCTGCGGCCAGCGAAACAGCTTCTTCTCCAGTGTGCTCACGAACAGGGATTGTTTTCACCGGCTCGCCCTCCATGCCTTTGGGAGTATTAGGCAGCGGGTAGGCGAGGGCGGCCATTGGCCGCATTCGCTTCAGGATGTTGTTGAGAGCCCGGATGTCCCGGTTCATTGCGTCGAATTGTTCTGAAATGACAGTCATGATGCCTCCGTTGGAATTGTTCTGTCAGCGCAAAGGGCGCTTCTTATACAGATATTAGACCATCATGCAGCGAGGGGGAAATCCAATGTGCAGCCTTCGCTTCGCTCCGGCTGAGGGGTGCCTTTCCTGATCGACCGCGCTGAGATTAGATTGAGAAAGAGAGAGAAAGAGAGAGAGAAAAGAAGAGGGACAGCCAGTAAGGGGTCGGGTAAGAACGCCGAGGGTTCGGGCTGGGATCGCTTTCCCCTCTACCTTGCATGATGGTCTAACTTTGCGAGAAAAGTACATCCCAGTGATGGAGGGGCGGTACTTCGCATAGAAAAGGCCACTCGAACGGTGGCCTTGTATGTGAGTTCAGGTTCTCTTTTATGGTTCTACAGCGGGACCATAATGCGAACGGTATTGCTGGTGCTCTTCGGATTCGGCCACAAGGCCCATTAGCTCCAGTAACTGCCGTTCCCATGCGCCGGGGCGTCGGCTGCCATCAGCTATGCTCGCCAACACAAACGCCACCAGGTCGTCCACGTTGGCCTGTGCGTTTGGGGCTCCGTGGCGCTGATGTAACTCCACCAGGTACTCCAGCTCCTTGAGCACCTCGGGGTGAATGTCGATTTGCATGAATTCTCCTGTTTGTCGATGGTTTACTGTTGCGAGGACCGCTCCATCCAGGCAGCTTGGCGAAGAGCGCTATTGCATCTGATGGGGAAACCCTCCAGCCTTCTGCAAGGCGTCTCAAAACGAATACGCCGAGGTCTAGCCGGTCGTCCGGTTGAAGCATGTGATGAAGCTGGCGGCCCTTCTCTGACACGGATATGGATGCACCTTTTTGGCCGTTATTGTACGCGGCCACCCCCTTGTTGTGCGCGTCGCCGTGGTATGAACCTTTCATCTCTGGCCGCAGACCGAAGAGAACGCTACAGAAGGCCGTTAACTCTCCCTGCGTCAGTTGCACGATAACCTTACTTCCCCAGTCAGGCGGCGCTCCGGCTTGTTGAATTTGCACCATCTCAACGCTGACCGTCTCTCTGCCGCTGCGGCTATAGGTGTATTGGACATTCAACGCTGTCCGTTTGCCAGGATCCGGGTGTCGGTCGGCATAGAACTTCAGTGTTTCCCCAAAACCTTCTTGGTGTGTCATGGTCTGCTCCTCGATGCCTTAGCCAATATCCAGGCGCTTGCTGGCGTCTCGCAGCCGCTCGTTGCCTCGGAAGTCGTATTTCTGGGTTGTCGTGAGACTTGCATGGCCCATGGCGTCTTTTACTGTAATGAGGTCTTCCCCATTGCCCAGCATCGAGGACGCAAAGGTTCGCCGGAGGTCGTGGGGAGCGCACTTTTCAATACCGGCCTGAACTCTGCGCGTGTTAAGGATGTGGTAGACAGCCTGGCTTGAAAGACGGTCATAGGTCAGGTCGTCATACCGGCGCACACGAGAAAATAGTGGTCCAGGAACATCGCCTCGCACCTCCTCTACCCATACCTCCAGGCGTCGGAAAGCTCCGTCTGGAAGAAAGGCCAGTCGTTCCTTGTTGCCTTTGCCCAGAACCTTCAGAGAGCGCTCCTTGCGGTCGTAGTCGGACAAATTGAGGGCCACAACTTCTGCTCGACGCAGGCCGCAGCCAACCAGTATGGAAAGAATCGCGCCGTCGCGGACCCCAATTGCAGAGGTGTCGCTTTCACATGTGAAAAAAAGTTGCCTGACTTCAGCAGGATCCAGTGCTCTCCCCTTTGGAAGACGAGAGCCACGAACTGACTTGACCTGCTTTATATGCTGGTAGGAATCGGTATCAATGAGCTTGAGGGTCCATGCTTCGAGCGCGACGCCTTTGATGGCCGCCAAGTAGTTGTTAATGGTAGCTGGCGCTTTTGCGGCGTCACTCAACATCGTCAGGATGGCTTGAACATGGTGTCTACGAAGCATTCCCCACGGGCAGTTCCGCAGGCTCTCAAACCCCATCATTCTTGCCATATTGTTGAGGAACGACCCCATAGACAAACGGCTCGACTCAGCCTGGAGGCTCATTAGATAGGATATTGCGGGATTCTTTTCGACAGCGCCAACGCTGGTTCCTGCCGCTTCAGCGCTAAGGGCCGCAAATGTTGGCGATGCAGGTAGGAAGGTCGGCTCTTGCCCGCGGTCATTGTTCTGATGGGACATAATTGCTACCTCTTAACGCCCGCTGCAACCAGCACCCAATACCACATTTTGCTCGCCAAGCTCCTTTCCGCGCATATATCTTGCGTTTCGAGGCTTTGTATCAACGGTTCGTATTTGTCTGGATCCGTCAGCAGCTCGTAAACCGTTCTGTTCGGCTTGCGAATCTCTTTATTCGGGGTGTAGCCGTGCTTGTCCTGGAGGTACTTCGCCACAGCACCGCTCCTGGACTCGCCAAAATAGCAGTGAACGAAGATTTCCTCGCGACCAGCGGCCACCAGGTCATCAATATGGCTTGCCAGTTTGCGGGCTTGCCCAGAGCAGATGTAGGAGGCGTAGTTGAGCCTGAAGGCTCCCTTCATCGCCTTTATCGTGGACTCTGAGTAACCCCCATCGTAGAACGATTCTCGGTAAACGGACTCCCAGCGGGGAAGGGCGGCCAATGGCTTGTCTGGGTCGGTGATGGAGATGATCGCGCTACCTGGTGTGGGAGTCATGCGCTCCGCTTCCGCCTGACTTAGAAATGTGACCACTTTCATAACGAGACTGTCCCGAGAGCGGCACTGAGCTGATGCTGCTGGCCTTCAGTACAAGGGCTAAACCGGACGAAACGACCACCTTCTGTTATCAGCTCATCGAACCGGCCATCAGTATCTCGGTAGTAAACCTTCCTATGACCGATGCCACCTCTGATGCTTTCGTCGAGTTGGCGAACGACGCGCTCTGCATCATTCGTAACTGAGCGACCTTCATCCCGGTCCACAAGGATGATCCGCGTGTCCGTAATCTCGGCCACGCAGTAATTCGATAACTGCTGCTTCGGCAATGCGTCCTCCTCAATTTCTAACGAGCAATACCACCAGTTACCCTACTCTATAATCTCTACTTTTTCAAAGATACATTTTAATAAGTAGACGATCTATGATATTACCGTTATTATCATAACCGTAATTACCGTAATACGGTTAGGTTGCATTTTTCTCGATGCCGGTATCCTGAAGGAATGGTTCGGTCGCGAGATTGGAGTGAGATAACGAATGAGCAAAATGATTTTTTTATGCACGGCCATACTGGTCTCGATGGCGAGTAATGCTGCGGCCAAGGTTACGGTGCTGGATGACACCGAGTCTTACCTGCGACTTGAAGTGAAGGAGATGTACGTTCTCGGTGACAACGACACATTGATTGATGCGAGGAATATCTCGGGGTTCTAGGGATTTTCCCCTCTAAAAAGACATAATTCTCTGTAGACCACACCAATAAATGGCTGCGGAGGTGGGTTACTACTTATAAGTGTGGCAAATTAGGTAAATATCGTACATTTAATACGGAACAGCCCTGATATGGCCATCAAAAACGAAATTACTATTCTCACGAGA
>NHHQ01000102.1 GCA_002170915.1 Rhodospirillaceae bacterium TMED167
TCTCGGAAGCCCTTGATGGCGGCCTTCTCAGGTCCGCCCGCCGGCGTCCCGCCCAGGAACCTGACCGGGGACAGGCCCTAGCGGAGGGCCCAAACAAGATCATCGCGCCAATGTGGGAGCAGGAGAATTTGTGGGATGAAGCGTCTGGCTGAGCGCTTTGCCATCCGGCCCGGCGAGGGCGGCTTCGAGGGCGAATTTAATGCGTGCCGGTCCATCGGGTGCGGGGTCTGCCAGGAGTGGCGTAACAAGATCCGCCACAATTCGCTCATAGTTTCTGCTTCCCCGTTGATGGGTGCTGCCATATCCTTTAATAAGCCGGGCAAGTTCCGTGACCTCCAACGCAAGGTCGGTGTTGACGGACGCAGCCTGCATTACGAGAGCAAGCCAGCGTTTAATCGCAGCTTGTTCGACAGCCCATCGGTAGCTATGGGGCCGCCACCAGCGCAATCCGGCCAGGATCTTCATCTTAACATATCCGCTGACGGTGGTTGTCCGGACTTCCATTCCCCAGTGAAGTGTTTTCAGTTTGCCGGATTTTGTTCCCCATGACATCAAGCGCTGAGCCATAAACGGGGGCAGGAGGTCACAGACTTCCTGGAGGCCTGGCTTCAAAAATTCTGTAACGTGGAATGGGTCATCTGCCGCCGTTCCCAATTCACCCTGAATGCGATAGAAGCGTGCTGGCCGTCCCTTTGCCTGGGCGACCCGGATAATATCCTCATAGGACATTCGAATGGCGAGGTGCCGCCCGACTTCCCGCAAAAGTTCAGGGTCGTGCTCCCGGAAGGGTTCAAGCCGTTGCAAATAGTCGCGCGCATACTCGGCGCCCTGGTAGTCGGTGAGACGACGGATACCGTGCAATAATATATCGTGCACGGGATGAGGAAATCCGGTTTTCACCTTGCTCTCTAAGGCCTGTTCCGTTTGGTCAAAAATATCCTGTTTTGCTGGATCGACAGCCGGCCCTGCGCCGCCGGATTTGGCCATCGCAAGGCCGGCTGCAAACCCGGCAAGATTGGCTTTCACCGCCTTGCCTTCTTTTTTGATAGCTGACGTGAAGATATCTGGTTCTAGAGGCAGGGCGCCTGACCCCGCGAGCGCACCCAGCATGACGGCGTTTATGATGGTTCCTTCCCGCTGGGCGATGTCGGCGGCGTCGAACATAACCGCGCGCTTTGCGCTTTTTTTCAGGGCTGAATAGAGTTTCTTATCATCCAGGCGTCCGTCGCCCATGCCCATTTTTTCGACGGTGAGATAGACACGGTGGGTGGAGCCAATAAGGGTTGTCCGGTCCGGAGTGATATAGCCTGCGGACAGCGCACGCGATCCCTCTGCCAATTCCGTGGCGATCATCACATCCACCTCTCCGATGGCGGGGCTGAGAGAGAAGATAGGCCGTGCGTCGTCTGAGGTCTCTTCGGGCCACATTTCTACATAATAGGTGGTCGCGCCCGTCCGTTGGGCGACGCCCGGGATGGAGGTTGCCTGGACTGGAAATCCTTTGGCAATTGCTGCATTAACGATCCAGTTCATGAGCACGCCACCGCCTTCGCCCCCCAAGGCTGCGATAAGAACTGTCAGGGGCCGGGTCACGCCAGTCATGCCGTATCCCCTCCGTTACTCATAAGACCGATTACGCTTTGGCGGATTTTATGGACAGTCTTTTCCAATAGGCCCGCGTTCTGTACCCGCTCAGCCTTGTAAAACGAGGGACACAGGATGGCAGCATGGGATACCTCGCCACAGAGACCGCAGCCAACGCAGCCATTATTTACATGCGCGATGGGATCCGTGCGAAGCGGATCGGGATTGGGTTTAATGGTCAGAGATGGGCAGCCCGAAAGCCGGATACAGGAGTGATCCCCCGTGCAGACCTCATCGTCGATGCCGAACCGGGGCGTCTCAACACGAATTCCACCCTCCAGTTTCCGGGTATTGTCTGCTTTGAGGCGGCGTTGGCGCGCGAGCATGCACTCCCCATCCGCAATGATGACCTTCAACCCGTTAAAGTCTGTGGTCATGGCATCCCGGAGAGTATCCACCATCACATCTACGCTGTAGGTGCGGATGGTTTTTAACCACTCGACACCCAGTGACTTGAGCGTACGTTCGATCTCGCCCGTAATGGCCCGGTTGTTAGTGCGGTTCCGACTGGACGGAATGTTTTGCTGGCCGGTCGCAGAGGAGTAGCCGTTTTGCATGATGATTAGGATCGCATCCCCTTCGTTGAAGAGGGCCGATAACACGCCCGACTGCAGCCCATTATGCCAAAAGCCGCCGTCTCCCATAATGCTGATTGTACGTTTTTTCTGGATATTGCGGACACCAGCTGCGCTGGCCAAACTCATGCCGTATCCCAGGATTGAGTTGCCCATGCTGAACGGTTCGAAGGTGCCAAATGCATGGCAGCCTATGTCGGCGGCAATATGAATGTCGCCTAACTCCTCCTTTAGGAGTTTGATGGCCGAGAAGACCGGCCGTTCCGGGCAGCCAGTACAGAATCCTGGGGGCCGGGGCGGGACTTTCTCCTCCAGCGCCGCATGGGCATTGGCCCTAACATTCTCCAGCCGAGCCGCCTCATCGCGGAGCGCCTCTCCCTGAATACCGGCATCATCATATTGACCAAGATAGTCAACGAGGCCTTGCGTGATGACGTCTGCCGTATATTCCCCAGCCAGCGGTAAAACGTCCTTGCCGTGCAGGTTGGTCTGCAGGTCCGCCCGCCGAAGAATCTGGCCGATCTGCTGTTCCAGATACTCCGGATTACCCTCTTCCACCACCAGGACCGACTGCTTGCCTGCACAGAATGATGAAATCTGCTCCGGCACCAGCGGATGTGTGACGTTCAGGACCAGGATTGGAAGGCGCGTATTACCAAAAGAGTCTGCGAGCCCCAGGTTGGTCAAACGCCGGATCAGTGTGTTGTAGAGACCGCCTTGAACGATAATGCCATGGCTCGAAATCTCCCCGTCGAAGAGTTCGTTCATACCATTTTCAAGAATGAATTTTTGTGCCGCCGGGATCCGGTCTTCCACCTTTTGTTTCTCATGCTTAAAGGTGACGGGCGGGTGGGCCAGCCGGTCATATAGAAAACTGGCCGGATCGTCGGCCTTGTTCCGGGCGTTTATGGGGGATGCCACATTGTCTTTGGCTTCAAAGGATCCCTGCACGTGGCAGGCCCGAATGCGAAGTTCCATCATGACTGGGCTGCTGGACGCCTCGGAAAGCTCGAAACTTTTTTCCACCATGTTGACGATGGTGCTCAGATCGGGACGGGGATCCACCAACATGATGGTGGATTTCAATGCATAGGCATGGGTACGTTCCTGAATAATACTGGCCCCTTCACCATAATCCTCGCCAGAAATGATCAGGGCACCACCCAGGACGCCAGTTGACGACAGATTGGAGAGCGCGTCGGAGGCTACATTCGTGCCTACTACGGATTTCCACGTCACGGCGCCACGCACAGGATAGTTGACCGAGGCCGCCAGCATGGCGGCGGCGGAGGCTTCGCTGGAATTTGCCTCGGCGTTGATGCCGAGCTCGTTCATTAAATCCTTGGCCTGGATGAGTACGTCCAGCAAATGAGAGACAGGGGCGCCCTGGTATCCACCGACATAGGCAACGCCGGATTGCAGAAGCGCCTTGGTGACGGCAAGAATGCCCTCCCCGTTAAAGGTTTCCCCTTGTCCGAGTTTGAGGAGCTCAATTTCCTTGGCGAAGGACCGTTCCATGGACCATCCTATCTTTGTTATGTTTCTGGGTTTTATATATATACGACAGTATAGAAACGACTTTTGATCAAGTCTAACCTCGTAATTCTCGGTCCTGGAACGGTTCGCGCTGCGCTTCAGGGAACAGCTGGGCTGGGCAGAAGGTGCTGAGGGAGCTATGAAAAACTATGAGAGATCCTGGCGGCTTTTTACGATCTCTGTTCGACACGGCCATTGCGGCGGCTCAACCGGCGCTGTGCGTACCGCCTAATTTGCCGGCTCCACCAGTAGGCCGAACCCTTGTGATTGGCGCAGGCAAGGCATCGGCAGCCATGGCGGCGACGGTAGAAGCGCACTGGAACGGGCCGCTCGATGGCCTGGTGGTGAGCCGGTATGGTTTTGCTCAGACATGTGATCAGATCGAGGTTCTCGAGGCTGCGCACCCTGTTCCTGATGCGGCTGGGCTGGCAGCAGCGAAAAAAATGCTGGCGTTGGTAAAGGATCTCTCGAGCGACGATTTGGTGTTATGTCTCATGTCGGGCGGTGGTTCCGCTTTGCTCACGCTGCCTGCACGAGATATTTCACTGCATGACAAGCAAACGGTCAACGATATGTTGTTGCGGTGCGGCGCCCCGATTTCCGAGGTCAACACGGTTCGAAAACATCTTTCCGCTGTGAAAGGTGGAAGGCTCGGGGCCGCCTGTGCGCCAGCCCGACTGCATACCCTGATCATCTCTGACGTCCCAGGAGATGATCCGGCCATGGTCGCATCTGGACCAACCATTCCGGACGGCTCGCTACCATCGGATGCGCTGGCGGTTCTGGTGAAATATGATTTGCAGGTACCTGCGTCGGTCCGGCGCCATTTGACGGACCAGGTTCCAGAGCCCGTGCATGTGGCAAACGCATCTCATTATGTCATTGCCTCTGCCAGCCAGTCATTGGAGGCTGCCGCTGCTGCCGGCGCTCGTCAGGGGCTCGGTGTGACCCTCCTCGGAGATGCGATCGAGGGCGATTCCCGGCGTGTTGGCCGGGACATGGCGCGCCGAGTGCAGGTGGGGGAGGACAGGCCTCATCTTTATCTTTCAGGGGGCGAAACTACGGTGACGCTCTCGGGGACCGGTACCGGTGGGCCAAATACGGAGTTTCTGCTGGGGTTGGCCCTGGAACTGAACGGCGCGGCCGGTATCCACGCCCTGGCATGTGATACGGACGGGATCGACGGGTCTGGTGATAATGCCGGCGCCCTTGTTACCCCGGACACGCTGCGGAGGGCGGCGGCGGCGGGTATGGATCCGGCACAAATGCTGGACAACAACGACGCCCATGGTTTTTTTGCGGGGCTGGGAGATTTAATAACCTCGGGTCCGACCCACACCAACGTCAATGATTTTCGAGCGATCCTCGTGGAATAATTCTGGTCTGGCCCAATAGGTTGGGTTTAGCGAAACAGGTGCCAGGAGCAGAAAAAGTTCGGCTTTGACGGAGCCGCGTCAACATGCAAACTGAACCTGAAACATAAGGGGAAAATTATCATGAAAATAACCATGCTGGGCACTGGGGCTGCGTTTCCTGACCCGGACCGGGCACAGTCGGGCATCCTGGTAACATTGAATAACGGCAGCCATTACATGTTCGATTGCGGCGCTGGTACGACCCACAATATGGTGCGCGCTAACGCCAATCCGGCAGAGGTGAAAATGGTCTTCCTCACTCATCTGCATCATGACCATATATGCGATTTCCCACTCTTTGCGATTACGGGCTGGATGTGGAATAGGCAGGGATCGCCCATCGTTCTCGGCCCCAAAGGGACCCAGCATTTTTGCGATCATTTGTTTGAAGGTGGTGCGTTTGATTCGGACTTTCGCGCCCGCGGCGCCTATGGTGCACGTCAGAATAATTTAGACGCAGTGCGGCCTGATGTCCGAGAGGTGAGCCCCGGCCTGGCCTATGAGGATGAGGACGTGCGCATCCATTGTGATTGGGTGGAACATATCCCGCGGGAAATCAGTGAATGCTTCGGTGTCCGGCTGGAGGCTGAGGGTAAAAGCATAGCGTTTTCGGGCGATACGGCACCCTGTGAGGCAATGGTTAAGCTCGCGAAGGGCGTGGATGTGTTATTTCATGAATGCACTTTCCCAGAAGTCTTCATTGAATATCGCGCCAAGGGCAATGTGGGTATCCACGCACACACGCCGCCAATAGATCTCGGCAAAATCGCCCAACAGGCGGGCGTAAAAAAATTGGTCGCTACCCATTTTGGTCATTTTGATTCCACCAACCCCATGATCAAAACAGCGGGCGCGCCTCATATGCCGGTGGATCTAATGGGTCCACATCTGATGGACGATGTGGTGCGCGATATCCGTAAAAATTATGATGGAGAGCTTCTGCTGGCCCATGATCTCATGCGGATAGATTTGTAGTGTTGGGCGCGTCGCTACCCTTACATGGCGGCGATATCAGCGCGGCAAACGCCCGGTTTGGCGTGCCCAAAGAGGGCTGGCTCGACCTGTCCACTGGGATTAATCCTTTTGCCTATCCCGACCTGACGCAACGTGCGGAAGCGGTTCGGCGCTTGCCGACGGCGGGCGATGCGGCCGTATTTGAGGGCGCCGCTCGGGCTTATTACAGTGTGCCCGCAGGCGCGGCCCTTGTGGCCGTGCCGGGCACTCAGGCGGCCCTTCAGATCTTGCCTTTGTTGCGACCAAAATGTGCCGTTGCGATCCTAGGACCGACCTACAGTGAGCATGGTAAAACCTGGCGAATGGCTGGCCATGACGTCCAGGAAGTGAATTCATTTGAGGCCTTGGGAGACGGCGATGTTTCGGTTCTCGTGAACCCAAATAATCCAGACGGGATGCGATATGATCCCCGGCTTGTCTTGGAGCTTGCGGAGCACGTTGGCGCCCGCGGTGGATGGTTGATTGTAGATGAGGCGTTTGTGGATACGGAAGAGGGGCTTAGCGGGGCTCCACAGGCCGGACGGGACGGTCTTATTTTTTTACGGTCGATGGGTAAGTTTTTTGGATTGGCCGGTTTGCGTCTTGGATGTGTGATCTGCGCGCCAGCGTTTGCCGGAAAATTAAGAGACCGGCTCGGCCCCTGGTCGGTTGGCGGCGGCGCACTGGAGGTCGGTACCCGGGCGTTATCAGACGCGGCCTGGATTTTGGAAAATCGTCTCCGGCTCTCGCAAGCCGGAGACGATTTGGAACTCCTGCTGGCTGATACCGGCCTCGGCGTCATCGGCGGAACCGATCTTTTCAAGCTGGTGGAAACGGCGCGTGCTTACGAGGTCTATGAAGCGCTTGGCTGTCAGGGTATTCTCGTCCGTGCGTTTGCTGAACGACCCGGTTGGCTGCGTTTTGGTCTACCCGGACAAGCGGAAAACGTGGCGCGGCTGAAATCTGTTTTGGCAACCTTTTGAGAGCTAGCGTCAATCTGCATCAATGATGTGCAGGAAAGAGCCACACACCGTCCCCTGAACACATCCCACAAGGGCGCCGTTTTCCCCGCATGCGTCCGCCGCTCTGAAAAGAGAGGACCCGGCTGTTTGACTGAGTGATGCATAGTGAAATTCATGACCCTTGAAGGACTGCCCGGCTGGGCCCAGCGCGCTCGCTTGGTGTGTCACCATGGTCCGGTACCCTAAGTGGAGTTTGCGATCGGCAAAACTTGTGTGGACTGGCAACAGACCCGCCATCTTCTGCTCATCGCCGTTTTCATCGGTCAGCGTCTCTCCCAGCACCATGAAGCCGCCGCATTCCCCGTAAATGGCCACGCCCCGACTGGCAGCGTCTCTTATGCTTCCCAGAAAGGTCTGGTTTTTGGCCAACACCGGGGCATGGAGCTCCGGATACCCCCCTGGCAGGTAAATGCCCTCCGCCGCTGTTGGGACCGGATCATCGGCCAAGGGTGAGAAAAATGTGATCGACGCGCCGGCTGATTTCCATCCCCCTAAAATATGAGGATAGGCGAAGGCAAAGGCATCGTCCTGAGCGACGGCAATATGCAGGCCGAGCGAGCACAGCGGCGCAAGGGCCGGTTTTGGCGTTGCCGGAGGGGGCACCGCGGCCAGGTCCGCGAGCCTGTCTAAGTCAACTGCATTGCCAACGATCGCGGCGACGCGCGCCACCCAAGAGTGGACATCGCTGTGCTCACGCGCCTGGACCAGTCCCAAGTGCCGGCTGGGCAGGTCGAGTTCGGATGACCGGGGAACGTACCCCAGGCAGGGAATGCCTGTGGGCGCGAGGGCGGTTTCCAGCAGTTTCCGGTGCCGTTCTCCGCCGACACGATTCAAAATGACGCCGCCCACGGTGACATCTTTACGGTGCCGGGCGAAGCCTTCCACCACGGCGGCGGCAGATGCGCTCTGTCCTTTCACATCGATAACCAGCACCACGGGCCAGCCGAGCAGGGCCGCAGCGTCGGCGGTGCTGCCGGTGCCATCCGCGGCGCCATCAAACAGGCCCATCACGCCCTCGGCGATCATGAGCGCCGTTCCAGTGGATGAAATTTGCTGGTGAAGCGTTTCCGGGCGCATGGACCAAGGGTCGATATTGCGGCACGGGAGACCCGTGGCACAAGAATGAAAGGCCGGGTCAATGTAATCTGGACCGATTTTCAGAGACCCGATATCCGTCCCCTTGTTTTTCAGGGCCCGCAACANTCCTANTGTGATNACGGTTTTACCGCTGCCAGATGNCGGCGCCGCAACAATCAGTCCNCNGCCCCCTCGCGGGGTCACGGATTNAGCCAATCCAGCTGTTTCCTNAANGCNACGATGGGGCCCACCACGATGAGGGTTGGCGNTTCCAGCGCAGATTCCTGTAACGNATGGGTACAGGCACNCAGNGTTGTCTCAATAACGCGTTGATCTGGCAGGGTGGCCCGGCTTATCAGTGCGACAAGCTCATCCTCTGGCCGACCGGCCTCCATCAGCTTTTCTGAGATTCGANCCAAATGTGTGGCACCCATATAAAAAATGAGCGCGGGAGANCCGTTNGCCAGGGCTTCCCAGTTGATATCGTCCGGCACGTCACCACCTGCGTTATGACCGGTGATAAAGGTGATGGCCGTATTGGTGCCGCGCGTTGTCATCGGGATACCTGCATAGGCAAGGCCGCCCACGCCGGCGGTAATGCCGGGTACGACGCGGAACGGGATATGCGCCTCGATGAGGCGGAAGCACTCTTCGGCGCCCCGGCCAAACACAAAAGGATCACCGCCTTTAAGGCGCAGTACGCGCTTCCCCTCCCGAGCGAGTTCGACCAACCGTTCCGTAATGTCAGTTTGTTTTGGCGATGGTTTTCCGCCGCGTTTACCGGCANATTCTTGCAGGGCCTCTGGCCGGGCAAGATTCAGGATGGCATCCCCTACCAAAGCGTCATAAACAATCACATCGGTGGTCTGCAGAGCATGTAGGCCGGCGAGCGACATCAATCCTGGATCTCCGGGACCGGCGCCCACAAGCCATACGCTGCCGGGTTCGAATACAGGGAATTTCACAGGAAGGTTTTCCATTGCTGTAGAATTTAGCAGAATGGCATAGGAAGAAGAAAGCACAGCCTTTCCGATAGCCGTAAGGATATATTTTGCGAAACGAGACTTCATCTGGCGAGGACATCCGGGAGCTTCGGAAAGGCTGGACCACTGGGGCCTGCGCAGCGGCGGCGGCGCGTGCGGCCTATCAGGCTTTGCTCACGGGACATTTCCCCGATCCGGTGGAAATTATTCTGCCCAAGGGCCANCGCCCTTCTTTTGCCCTGGCGGAGACAGGCCAGTCCGAAGGTGTTACCATGGCGGCCATTGAAAAAGATGCTGGCGATGATCCCGATGTGACCCACGGTGCCATCATCCGGGCCGAGGTCCGCTTGCGGAAAGAATCGGGGATTGGGTTTCAAGCCGGCGCAGGGGTGGGGCGCGTGACCAAACCTGGATTGCCGTTGAANGTAGGTGAGCCNGCCATTAATCCGGGTCCACGGCAGATCATATCGGAGAATATTCAAGCTGTTGCNGAAAATCTCGGCGCCCCAGGACATGTGGAGGTGACGCTNTCCGTAGACAACGGCCAGGAGCTTGCCAAGAAAACCTGGAACCCGCGGCTTGGGATCGTCGGTGGGCTCTCTATTTTGGGGACNACNGGGATCGTTGTGCCGTATTCCTGTTCAGCCTGGATCGCNTCGATCCATCAGGCCATCGATGTCGGACGTGCTGANGGCCTTGATCATATGGCGGGCTGCACTGGATCCACGTCGGAACAGGCGGTTGCGGCCCGTTATACGTTTGGTGATGGCAATATCATCGATATGGGAGACTTTGCCGGCGGTCTCCTCAAGTATGTGCGGGATCATCCCATTCCAAAACTGACCGTCGCCGGTGGGTTTGGAAAACTNTCCAAACTTGCTGAAGGGCATATGGATCTGCATTCCAAACGCTCTCAGGTCAATGTTGCCGCATTGGCAAGCCTGGCGGCTGGGTTGACGGATGAAGAGAACCTGCTGTCCCGTGTCCGGACGGCTGAAACGGCGGGGCAAGCGCTCCTGGCGGCCGAGGAAGCGGGATTGCCGCTGGGCGACGCTGTCGCAGCCAAAGCGAGAACGGTATGTGTGGGCGAATTGAGGGGCGCGGCAGACGTGGAAGTCATCGTGTATGACCGGCAAGGGCAGGTGGTGGGCGAAGCGCCTTTTGACAGCCAATGATCCAAATTCTGGTTTTAGGCGGCACCCGGGATGCTGTTCGTTTTGCAACTGCGCTTTCGGCGTTGGAAGATGTCCGTGTCATCTACTCCCTAGCNGGCGTGACGCGCGAGCCCATCGTGCCGNCGTGTGAGGTCAGGACAGGCGGTTTTGGNGGNGTGGAGGGGCTACAGAGGTATNTAGAAGATGCTCGGATAGACGNCGTGCTGGACGCCACCCATCCCTTTGCCGCNCGCATGGCGATGCACGCTGCNNAGGCGTGCGGTGCGGNCCAAATTCCNCGGCTNAAGTNTCTGCGTCCGGCCTGGGAGCCNGAGGAGGGAGACGCATGGACACAGATCGTCTCGGCTGAGGAGGCTCTCTCGCATTTGGCGGCGGCCCGCCGTATCTTCCTCACCATTGGCGTGCGGGAATTGGAGCCTTTTGCGGGTCTGCCCAAAGCTTGGTTTCTCATCCGGTTTATTAATTCGCCCGATGGCCCCTTACCGTTGCCTCGTCACGAGGTGCTCATCGACCGCGGGCCCTTCTCTCTCGATGGCGAGATGGATCTGATGTCACGCTACAAGATCGACGCACTTGTGACAAAAAACAGCGGCGGACAGCTGGTGACGGCCAAATTGACGGCCGCTCGCCGACTTGGCATTCCCGTCCTCATGATTAAGCGACCGCGAGCGCCGGCTGGGTCTGTGATCTCGCTCGAAGCAGAGGTCCTCACCTGGGGTGAAGGCCTTACGGCAAAGCGCCCGGGAGAAACCCACCGGTTGTAAAGGACCGCGGGGCGGGGTCACTTCACGTGGCGGAGAATATGTTGGTGGTCTTTGGCGTAAAGCCGGCTGTCGGTGAAGTTTCTGTTACCAAAAACATGGCCGACGAGAATCAGGGCGGTCCGGGTAATTTTTCCGGCGCGCACTTTTTCCCGAATATCTGCCAGTGTCCCGAAAATAACCTTTTCATCAGGCCAGGTTACCCGATAGACGACAACGACTGGACAATCCGACCCATAATGAGGGGTCAGTTCCCGCACCACCTTGGAGAGATTGCGAATGGAGAGATGCAGGGCCAGCGTTGCTCGATGTGCGCCCAGAGATGCCAAGTCTTCGCCCTCCGGCATGGGGGATGCCTTCCCATCTGTCCGCGTGATGATCACTGTCTGGGCGATTTCCGGGAGCGTGAGCTCCTGGCCCAGGACAGCTGCAGCGGCGGCGAAGGCGGGTACGCCCGGGGTGACATCATAGGGAATTTCAAGCATGTCCAGGCGCCGCATCTGTTCCGCAATCGCACCGTAGACCGAGGGATCTCCAGAATGAACTCTCGCCACATCGAGACCAGCGTTATGGGCGTC
>NHHQ01000103.1 GCA_002170915.1 Rhodospirillaceae bacterium TMED167
TGGAGTTGTTGGCTTGCGACAATCAGCCGGTCGAACTCGTCGTTGGAGAGGGTGCCCCGCCGCATCTTATCGGAGGCTATTTCCGTTTGCTCTGACAAAATTCGAGCGGCCAGTTGTTCCGATGACATTTCAAGGGAGAAAAATCCCACGACGGCGCCGTCGGCGGTTTTCTTATCACCTGCCTCGTCAATTTCAAATTTATAGTCATATGCCGCATTGAAGGCGATGTTGGTGGCGAGGGCTGTTTTGCCCATCGAGGGACGTCCCGCGAGGATCAACAGGTCAGAGGGGTGAAGACCGCCCATCATGCTATCGACGTCTCTGAGGCCGGTTGCGACGCCCGCGATTTTGCCGTCCCGCTTGTGGGCGGCTTCGGCCATCTCAATGGCTGTGATAATGGAGGATTTAAAAGTTTGGAACCCTCCCTCGAATTCACCTGTGGTGGCAAGATCATAGAGCGTTTGTTCCGCCTCCTCGATCTGGCGCATGGCGAGATCATCCACGTCAGGTGAAAACGCCCGGTTAACGACCGTCTCACCGAGATCAATTAGCATGCGTTTTAAATGAAGGTCATAGATCGTACGGCCGTATTCTCCGGCATTGATCACGTTGACCATGGAGGCCGCAAGTTCCGCCAGATACTGAGTGCCCCCCATATCCGAAAGCGAGCCATCCTGCTCAAAAAAGTTGTTGAGTGTAATTGGATCAGCAATCTGACCGCGCTCAATCAATTTGGAGGTGGCCTCGTAAATTCGGCCGTGGATGGGGTCTGCGAAGTGGCGCGGGCGCAGAAAGTCGGACACTCGGTCGTAGGCATTATTATTGGCAAAGATGGCGCCNAGAAGTGCTTTTTCCGCCTCNAAGTTATGGGGCGGNGACCGNAAGGACGACAGCGTCTGAGNGGTGCCNGCCNCGCTGTTGTCNCCAGAGNTCTNGGGAGGGTGTANCNGGGAACGGTGTTGCCATNGCCGCGAAANTACTCTCAACGGATGNNNGGGTGAAGACGGATTCGANTCACAGCCCTGAGGATATCGGGGATAAGTNATGTAATCTGTTAAATTACNCCAATTTGTTGNNTNCTCTANGCNGGCCNNNAGACTNGGNGNCTGTNCNGTCCCGGCGNGTNNCCCCGTGTTANGCNNNNCNNCTTTTNTCATNTGCGGTTTNNNCAATTTNATTTTCNANCCGCGNAATATAGTCNCGCGTCGGCGGCACCNCNNNNTGACNGTGGGCCATTTGAATTTGGAANACGGTCAGGCCGAGATGGCGGAAGGCAATCTCGCTGCTCGCCAGGTAGAATTCCCACATGCGGCAGAAGCGTTCGTCGTAAATTTCCCGCACCTTATTCCAATTCGCCCGGAACCGTTTCCGCCACGCGCGCACGGTCCGGGCGTAATGCGGGCCGATGAATTCAATATCCGTGATCACCAGTCCGCTTCGCTCGATCACTGGCGTCACCTCCGAAAGTGAGGGAACATAGCCGCCCGGAAAGATGTATTTTCGGATCCAGGGGTCGGTAACGTTCGGGGGCCCACTGCGCCCAATCGTGTGCAGGACCGCTATGCCGTTATCTGCCAACAGTTCTTTCATTTTCCCGAAATAGTGCGGGTAAAAACCGACCCCGACATGCTCAAACATGCCCACAGAGACAATCCGGTCAAACGTCCCTGTTTGGGCCCGGTAGTCNCGCAGATGGAACGCCACCTGGTCGGCGAGCCCTTCTTTCTCCGCCCGTTCCTGAGATACNTGTAATTGTTCTTCCGAGAGCGTCACCCCGGTGATAAAAGCCCCGGTTTTTCTGGCAAGATAGAGGCCCATACCGCCCCAGCCGGACCCAATATCCAGAATGCGCTGGCCCGGTGAAATGAGAAGCTTCGCGGCCAAGTGGCGTTTTTTATGCTCCTGCGCGGTTTCCAGATCTGTTTCCGGTGACACGAAGTAGGCACAGGAATATTGNTTATCCCTGTCTAGGAACAGCTCATANAGATCGCTTGATAAGTCGTAATGGTGNGNCACATTTTTTTTGGCACGGCCCGCGGGATTGAATTGTTGAAATCGCTTAAAGAAACTGCCAGTAATTTCCCAGATTGCCTGGATGCGATTTAATCCGCCTACTTCCATATTTTGGGACATGAGGGCGAGAAAATCGTATATTGTGCCGCCGTCAACCGTGAGCCGGCCATCCATATACCCTTCGCCAGCAGCCAGGCTGGGCATCAATGCCAATCCCCAGGGGATCCTGCGGTCGTGTAGCCTGATGGTAACCGCGGGACCGCTCTCCCCAGCGAAAACATATGGTTTGCCTTTTGCGTCGATGACAGTGAGTGTCCCAACCCGAACCATGTTTCGAAGGATCGATTTCAGAACAAGCATGTATGGCGCCTCCGGTCTTAGATATTCTGTTTCCTAGATTATGACTGATACGCGTCGGATGAGGTTGAAACGCTAGCACAGAATTTCAGAGGCGTGAAGATTTTGGATGCAAAAAGGGCGCACAAGATTACGCGCCCTTTGACTGCCATATTGTCGATTTTTACAGGCGGCTGTGGACCCCCCCTTAGTCCTCCTCTGAGGCTTCTTGAGATGCGTCGTCCGCGCCAGCATCATCCGCATCGCCGGTGTCATCGCTCTCTTCGGCACTCGTCTCCAATGCTGCCTCTTCGCCGATGCCGTCTTCAGGGGCACTCTCTGCGGGGGTCTTCTCGTCGTCGAAGGTATCTTCTTCCGTGGTGATAACCGCTTCACCGGTTTGCTCCTGAATTTCAGCTTCTGCCTCAGAGCGCGCGACGTTGGCTGTCACCATCACACTTACCTCCGGGTGAAGGGCGATGCTTACCTCATGCAGACCTATCGCTTTGATGGGCTCAGCGAGGCTGACCTGGTTGCGGGTTATCGTGTATCCTGCCTCGAGGAGGCCGCTCGCAATGTCGCGTGCATTGACGGAACCGTAGAGCTGTCCGGCATCTCCGGCTTGGCGCACCATGGTCACAAAGGTGCCGTCCATTTTTTTTCCAACTGCCTCAGCGTCGCTTTTGCGCTCCAGGTTCTGCGCTTCAAGCTGCGTCCGCTGGGTTTCAAAATGAGCTCTGTTGTTCTCACTCGCCGTGACGGCTTTGGTTTGCGGCAACAAATAATTGCGTGCATATCCGGGCTTCAC
This sequence comes from Rhodospirillaceae bacterium TMED167, assembly GCA_002170915.1. The sequence continues at coordinate 3,158 of NHHQ01000103.1, forward strand.
AGAGACCACGTCCCCCATCTGTCCCAGTTTTTCAATTCTTTCCAGCAGAATAACGTCCATTACTCTTNCTCCTCAGTGTCATTGGCNAGGCNCCCATANTTTTGCCGGAGGCCCGNCCATTGTTCAAAAAATCCAAGGGCGGCCACAGCCAACATGGGCCAGCCCAAAANAGTTATGAAAATATAAAACGCGCTCANTGCCATAAATGGCAGGGGAAATTTCCGCATNANNAGATGGATGATNCCNAGCCCNATGAAGAAAAAAGGTGCCGCAAAAACAATTGCGAGGTTGCGGCCGACGAAGGCNANTTGTTCNCCGCCGACCAGGANCAANANGGCTGCNGCGGCCAANGCCCAATAGAGCCANTCAGGCGCATCAAGCCGGGCGTAGTTTGGCGTTGGGCGCACCTGCAAGCCGCGCCGGGCGAGAAATGCCTGCGCGAGGACGGCATTGACCGTTACCAGCAAAAGCCAACCCGCGACTGCGACGCCGGGGAAAAAGTTTACCGAGCGGCTGACGAGGGCCGATTGCGCCGCCTCGCTGCCGCCAATCCGACTCTCGAAAAAATCACCGAGCAGGTTTGAGACCGCGCCTTTAAAGCCGCCCTCCGCATCAAAATTCGTCAGCGCGGCCAGGATCAACACCGTGGCACCGTAGCCCGTGAGCATGGCGAGCGTGTTCCCGATGGGGTACCATTGCAAACCCCCCGCCAGAGGGGTCCGGCTCATGAGCCCGTAACGCACCATGAGCCAAGCCGGGGCGGCAATTGTGACTCCATATATGCCTCCGGCCAATAGGTTAGAAAATGCAATTACGGCAATTACGCCGGTCAGCGATGCGACCGCGGTACTGCGCGTGCCATATGCAAGGCCGACGATGATGAGGGGAAGCATGGCGAAATTTGCCAAAAGCACCCCCAATCCTGAGCCGGAGTGTCCGGCATAGGACATCAGGGCGCTGGCAAGACCGCACCCAAAGGCCAAGGCGATACCTTTATGCATTTCTGTCCCGCTTAATAATCGAGGCACCGGGAACCGGGCTGTCCCCATTACTGTGAAACGTAAGGCAANAGAGCCAGAAAACGGGCTCTCTTGATCGCTCTTGCCAGTTCGCGTTGCTTCTTGGCAGACACGGCCGTGATCCTGCTCGGAACGATCTTACCTCGCTCAGAAATGTATCGGAATAACAGCTTGGTATCCTTGTAATCGATCTTTGGCGCATTGTCCCCGGAGAACGGACAAGTTTTCCGGCGCCGGAAAAAAGGACGCCGGCCGCCGCTGCCGCCGCGGGGCCGGTCGGAATTGTCGCCGCTGCTTCTGGTGTCGGCGTTCATTTCTCTTCTCCCTCATCACTGGTCTGAGCTTCTTTAGCTACCGCCGTTTCTTCCGCATTCGCTGATGGTTGATTATCTCCGGCGTCTTCTTTCTCAGGCCTTCCTTCTGGTTTGTCACTCGGCCGTGCCCGGAATTCCCCACCCGTTCCATTATCATAGGATCTGTTGGATTTGTTTTGAGCCTGAATGGAAGGATCTTCGTCTAGCTCGTCAAGGCGCAACGTCAGGTAACGCAAAACGTCGTCATTCAGCCGCATTTGGCGTTCCATCTCATGCACGGCGCCTGCCGGTGCGTCGATATTCATCAAGGTGTAATGAGCTTTGCGGCTTTTCTTAATCCGGTAGGCGAGGCTTTTGAGACCCCAGTTTTCCCGTTTTGTGATGCTGCCGCCAGCCTGTTTGATGACGTCCTCGAACCCGTCTGTGAGGGCGTCCACCTGTTGCGCAGAGATTTCCTGCCGCGCGATATATACGCTTTCATAATAAGGCATGTTTGTCCCCTTTCGGCTTTTCTCAACCCTCTGAAATTTGCCTTTTATTCCAGGGGCATAGCCAATTTATTTCATACAATAAAATGGCAAGGAGTGGAAGGAGCCGCACTATACACACCCGCGCGCGGAGTGCAAGCGGGCGAAAAGTTGATGATGCCAATCTTGACACGGGGGGGGCACGGGCTAACACTGATACTCTCCCAATATTACAGGATCGATATGACACGCGCACTTATTTTTCCGGGGCAAGGGTCCCANGCGGTTGGAATGGGCAAAGACCTCNCTGCNGCGTTTNCCGAGGCTCGCTTTGTTTTTGAAGAAGTCGATGATGCNTTGGAGCAAAAGCTCTCCAANATCATGTTCGANGGCNCTGANGATGANTTGACCCTGACCGAGAANGCTCAGCCGGNGCTGATGGCCATGAGCGTGGCCCTGATCCGGGTCTTAGAGAAACAAGCCGGGTTTCAGGTCGCGACGGGAAGCTCTTTTGTGGCAGGCCACTCTTTGGGAGAGTATTCCGCCTTAACAGCCGCGGGTGCGTTCTCGCTCGGCGATGCCGCGTGGGTCCTGAAAATGCGGGGACAGTCGATGCAACAAGCGGTTCCCGTCGGGCAAGGGGGCATGGCCGCGCTCATCGGCGTGGACCTAGCCGTGGCTAAGGAGATTGCCGCGGAGGCTGCCGGAGAGGATGTCTGCACGGCAGCGAATGACAATGCTCCGGGGCAGATTGTTCTCAGTGGTTCTGCCAGCGCTATCGACCGCGCGGTAAAAATCGCCAAAGAAAAAGGTGCCAAACGAAGCATCGTTTTGCCAGTGAGTGCGCCGTTCCACTGCGCACTCATGGCACCGGCCGCTGATGTAATGTCTAGCGTCCTTGCTGGTCTCACCCTACAGCCCCCCGTTGTTCCCGTTGTCGCCAACGTGACGGCAGCGCCAGAAGATGACCCTGGTGAGATACGGCGACTCCTGGTCGAGCAGGTGACGTCCCGGGTTCGCTGGCGGGAATCTATCCTTAAGATGAGAGAACTCGGCGTTGATACGTTTGTGGAAGTCGGCACCGGCAAGGTCCTCACAGGGATGGTCCGCCGCATTGATAAAGAGCTTGCGGGCATGTCGGTCCAATCCGCTGACGATATCGATGCCTTTATATCCAGCCTTTAATCCCGTATTCGGCAAGGAGATGACCCATGTTTGATTTAACCGCTAAACGGGCCCTGGTGACTGGTGCCTCCGGCGGGATCGGCGGCGCCATTGCGCGGTCTCTTCATGCTCAGGGGGCCGTCGTTGTGCTGTCTGGTACGCGCGCAGACGCACTGGAAGCATTGGCGGGCGAGTTGGGAGAAAATGCCCACATCGTCCCGGCTGATTTGTCATCACCGGAGGGCGCTCAAACCCTCGCTGATGCCGCCGCCGCCGCCATGGGGGGCATTGATGTTTTGGTCAATAACGCGGGTCTCACCCGCGATAATCTGGCCATGCGAATGAAAGACGAAGAATGGCAGGCGGTCCTTGACGTCAATCTTACGGCTGGTTTTAGAATCGCGCGCGCGTGCCTTCGGGGGATGATGAAGGCCCGGTGGGGACGGATTATCGGGATCACGTCTGTTGTCGGGGCAACTGGTAATGCAGGGCAAGCGAACTACGCAGCGTCGAAGGCCGGCGTGACCGGAATGACCAAAGCCCTCGCGGCCGAGGTTGCCTCCCGAAACATCACTGTCAACTGCGTGGCGCCTGGATTTATTGTAACCCCAATGACGGACGTTCTGGAAGATTCGCAAAAAGAGGTCCTTCTGGGCGCCATTCCCGTAGGCCGACTGGGAGAGCCTGAAGACGTCGCTGCCTGTGTGTCGTTTCTGGCGAGTACAGAGGCCGCCTACATCACGGGCGAAACACTCCATGTGAACGGCGGTATGGCCATGATTTAGGCCGAAAAGTTGGAACTTCAAAGTTGCAAATCGCAGCGTCAGAAGGTCTCTGGCCAACCCAAATAAAGTGTGTTAGGAAACGAAAAATTCATACGCACCGACTCCATCGGATGTGGAAAAAGACCAATTCACCGCCCTGGATACGGGGTATACTTTTAAACAAGCTTTAGTCGAGGATATCGAATAATGAGCGATGTGGCCGAACGTGTAAAAGGTATTATTGTGGAGCATCTTGGTGTCGATGAGGACAAGGTGACTGAAACTGCCAGTTTCATCGATGATTTGGGTGCAGACAGTTTAGATACGGTTGAATTGGTTATGGCATTTGAAGAAGAATTCGGATGTGAAATCCCGGACGACGCTGCGGAAAAAATTCTTACGGTCAAAGATGCCGTCGACTTCCTGTCGAAACAAGACTGATCACGGTTCAGGTGTTTCGAGGCTGGCGACCGGGTGATGACCGGCGTCGGTTTTTAAACGACGAGGAATCATAATCCGCTATGAGACGTGTAGCCGTTACCGGGGTCGGTCTTGTCACGCCGCTGGCGTGCGGCACAGACGCGTCCTGGTCAAAACTTACAGAGGGCCAATCCGGTCTTGGTGCTATCACCAATTTCGATGTGTCCGATATCCCGTCTAAAATCGCGGGGCAAGTGCCGCGATCGGATGTCGAAAACGCCAGTGATCAAAATCTGTTCAATCCGGATGAATGGGTGCCTCGGAAAGATCAGCG
>NHHQ01000104.1 GCA_002170915.1 Rhodospirillaceae bacterium TMED167
CAGCGCAGCCGTCACCATAACAAATCCTCCGCGCCCCAGGCATCATGATCCAGCCAAGCGAGCGCCGCCTGATCATAACGGATACAATATTATGGAACTTACCTACGAATTTGACATCGCCGCTGACGTCCACCACGCCTGGGCCGTGTTGTTGGACGTCCCCCGCATCGCCCCCTGCCTGCCGGGCGCAGAACTGACAGAAGTCGTCGCTGACAATCAGTATCAAGGTACCGCCTCCGTCAAACTGGGGCCGGTCAAATTGAGTTTCGCCGGTGAAGCAGAACTCTTCGACGTGGACAATGACGCGCATACGGCCAAGATGCGGGCCAAGGGTTCTGACAAAAAGGGCCGCGGCACTGCCAACGCTGATGTTACGTTTGCTCTCAATGCGCTTGGAGACGGACGCACGCGCATTGACGTACGGGCAGACCTCACATTAGCGGGCACCATCGCTCAATACGGGCGGGCGAGTGGTTTGATCGATCAGATGGCCCAGCAGATCATCGCTACGTTTGTAAAAAACCTAGAGGCCGAGATGGCATCTGACGCTGCGCCAACGGACCCGGCGCCGGCATCGGATAATCGACAATCTCCTGAGGAATCTCCTGACGTGGACGCCAACACGGCTGAGACTGACGAAACGCCAGATCCAGCGGGACCGACCGCAAACGCAGTCAGCGACAACAGCATTTCCGGCCTGTCTCTCCTCTTTCGCGCCCTTGCCGCCATGATCAAGGGCTGGTTTTCCCCTGGCAAAAAATAACGGACGTATCCTATGAAAGCCGCACCTTTTACCTACCATGACCCGACAAGCCTAGATGACCTGATCGGTCTGCTCGGCACCCTGGAAGACGTTAAACTGCTTGCGGGCGGGCAATCCCTCATGCCCATGCTGAACATGCGCTTTGCCCAGCCAGATCACGTCATTGATCTCAACGGCATCGCCGGCCTGGACGGAATCTCAGACGCTGGCGGAATCCTGACCCTGGGGGCCATGACACGCCAGTCGGCATTGCTGAACAGCCCGGATATTGCCGCGAAGGTTCCGGTGATGCAGGAAGCGCTCGGCTGGGTCGGTCATTTTCAGACGCGCAATCGGGGCACCCTCGGTGGCTCCTTGTGTCACCTTGACCCGTCGGCCGAGCTGCCCACAACCGCCCTCCTCCATGATGCCCAACTGTCAATTGTGGGGCCAGAGGGCGAGCGGCATGTGGCAATGCAGGAATGGGCCCTCGCGTATATGATGCCTAGCATTGCCGAAGATGAAATCTTGACCGCCGTGACCATCTCGCCGTGGGCGACACCCGCGGGCCATGCCTATGAGGAATTTGCCCGGCGCCATGGGGATTTTGCTATCGTAGGAGTTGGCGTCCTGCTCAGCGTCGACAACGGATCTGTCACCCGGGCAGCCATCGCCATCGCCGGTGCCGATCAGGTTCCTTATCGACTGACAGACGCGGAAAGCGCGCTGGTTGGGCAACCGGCAAATGAAGAGAGCTTCGCCGCCGCCGGCGAAATCGCGCGGTCGCATGAAGCCATGTCAGACGCCTACTATTCGGCAACCTACCGCCAGCGGCTCGCCGCCACGTTGACAAAACGGGCCTTGGCCAAAGCCGCTGGCCGGGCAAACGGAGACACAATATGACCGATACCCGCGACATCACTCTGACAGTGAATGGAGACAGTTACACCGGCACCGCTGAGACACGGATGCACCTCGCGGATTTTCTGAGGCTCAATCTAAAACTCACTGGTACCCATCTCGGGTGCGAACATGGCGTCTGCGGCGCCTGCACGGTGCTGGTCGATGGCGACGCCGTGCGGTCGTGTCTGATGCTGGCAGTTCAAGCTGCAGGAAAAGAGGTCACCACCGTTGAAGGCCTCGCAGACGGCGATGAATTGAGCCCTTTGCAGGCTGCCTTCTCCAAGCATCACGCCCTCCAATGTGGCTTTTGTACACCGGGCATGCTTACATCACTGACAGCGTTTCTCCGGGATAATCCGCGCGCAAGCGAGACCGACATCCGGGAAGCGATCTCCGGTAACATCTGCCGCTGCACAGGATATCAATCCATCGTAGCGGCCGGCGTGGAGGCGGCTCGAACGGGTCGATTGGATTAGCAGAGGGATTCTCGCCGGGCAATTGGGATAAGACGCCAAAAACCGACGTTAGTAGTCGTCCGGGCTTTTTTCGTCCTCTGGCGTGACCAGGTCCTTGTCGATCGGCTCACCGCCAAGAGAGACGATCATGTCCTTAATTTCGCTGACAATTTGTTTCAGCTCATCCCGGTCCGTGCCGCGGGACACAAGGGTGCAGCCAAAATTACCAGACCGCATAAATGGATAGCTGCCAATATCAACGTCCGGGTGACGGTCTTGGATCTCACTAAGCCCCCTGGCGACAGCCCCTTCCGGCAAATAACAAGCAACCGATTCCGACAGCACCTGCTTGCCCGTCAAGAGAGAAGGTGCATAGCCTTCGAACATGGCCCGCATGATGGACGGCACACCGGCCATGACATAGACGTTTTCCATCCGAAACCCGGGCGCCTTTGAGACTGGATTGTAAATTAGCTCGGCGCCCACGGGCACCTCCGCCATTTTCAACCGGGCCTCATTTAGGTTTTCTTTTTTAATGAAGCTCTCCAGAAGCTCGACTGCCTCCTTCCGACGCTCGATTTCCACGCCAAAGGCCTTGGCAATACATGCTGCCGTAATGTCATCATGGGTCGGACCAATCCCGCCTGTTGTGAAGACATACGTATATTTGGCCCGGCATTCATTAATGGCGCCGACGATGACGTCTTCCACATCGGGAATAACGCGAGCTTCCGCCAGCCGAATGCCCATTTCCGTGCAGCGCGACGCGAGCCAATTTAGGTTAGCGTCCTTCGTCCGTCCAGAGAGCACCTCGTTGCCAATGACAAGGGCGCAAGCGGTGATGGTATCTTGATACTCCATGGTCTATGAATGGCGTAAACAGCGGGCCAAGGCAAGGCCCTCTGCGCCCGTCCGGGCATAATCCCGGGTCACAGGCCAGCGTCGGATCACAGAAAATCCTGAAGCAGGGCCACAAGGGGGATATCGGCAGCCGGCATGGCAAATTCACTGAGGCGCATCGGGCGTACCCATTTAAGCTCCTGGCCTTCCTGCGGGCTGGGCGTGCCGTACCACATCCGGCAGACGAACAGCGGCATCAAGAGGTGAAAGTCGTCATAACTATGGGATGCGAAGGTAAGTGGCGCGAGGCAGCTCCGAGTGATATCGATGGCCAGTTCTTCCCGGAGCTCCCGGATGAGCGCGGCCTCGGGCGTCTCCCCAGCGTCCACCTTCCCGCCCGGAAACTCCCACAGACCGGCCATGGCCTTGCCCTCAGGCCGTTTGGCGATGAGGACACGGCCGTCCACATCGATCAGCGCCACAGCGGAGACCAGCACGGTGGGCCGATCGCGGCCTACACCCCGCTCATCGGCCTCGAGGCACCTGGGGTCAGGACCGGTAATCGGCATTGATCGAGATGTAGCCATGGGTGAGATCGCAGGTCCAGACGGTGGCCTGACCGCCGCCAACCCCCACATCCACGTAAATCAGTATGTCCTGGCCTTTCATATGCTGCGCCACGGGTGCTTCGTCATAGCCGGGGATCACGCTCCCGTTTTTGGCAATTTCAATTCCGCCGATAGAGATGGCGAGTTTGTCCCGATCTGCCGCTTCTCCGGATTTCCCGACGGCCATGACCACCCGGCCCCAGTTGGCGTCTTCGCCAGCAATGGCTGTTTTGACAAGCGGCGAGTTGGCGATGGCGAGACCAATGGTTTTAGCCGCCCGATCACTTTCCGCGCCGCTTACGGTGATCTCGACAAACTTTGTGGCGCCCTCCCCGTCGCAAACGATTTGGTGCGCCAGATCAAGCATGACGTCCTGAAAAGCCTCCTTGAAGCCGGCGAAATCGGCGTTGGGGTCATTTCCTGCTTGCCCGGTGGCAAATGCCAGCACCGTATCACTGGTAGATGTATCGGAGTCCACCGTGATGGCATTGAAACTCATGTCAGCCGTCTCTGCGAGCATCGACTGAAGACTGTCCTTAGAAATGGCGGCGTCGGTAAAGATAAAGCCTAGCATGGTTGCCATGTCCGGCGCGATCATCCCGGAGCCTTTGGCGATACCCGCAATTGTGACCGTCTTGTCGCCGTATTTAACCGCGCGGGTAGCGCCTTTGGGGTAAGTGTCAGTGGTGCAGATGGCGGCAGCGGCCCCTGCCCAGTCAGACCCCATGTTGGTGTACAAGCCGGGTAAATTATCGGTGATGCGCTCGACCGCGACCGGTTCTCCGATCACACCGGTTTGCGCGATATAAACTTGCGCTGGGGTACAGTCTATCAGGCCAGCTGCACAAACGGCCATTGTCTCGACGGTCTCAACGCCGGTACTGCCGGTGAACGCGTTGGCATTGCCGGAGTTCACGACGAGGCCGCGTGCCTCTGGATTCGCAAGGATGGCGCGGCACCAGTCCACCGGGGCCGCAGCAGTCTTGGATTTCGTAAACANACCCGCNGCCACAGTGCCGGGCGCGAACTGNGCCAGCAGCACATCCGTTTTATCAACGTATTTNACCTGACACGGNCCAGANNCGAAGNTCAGNCCCGCGACNGGGGGNAGGTCNGGAAAATGCGCCGGCGCNAAGGGCGATTTNTTNTNGGTCANATCACTCATGGTTCACCATGGAAAAAGGAATACCCAAATTGGAGCCTGTTCTATCCTTAAAGCAGTTTTGGGTCCAGAAAAGCTCTCATCTCAGCCCCCTTCAGGCCCTCTCGGCGCCGGGGGGCTTCCCCCGCTACTTATCGGGCGTCTCTGCCATACCGAATTTTTCAACCTTGGCATTGGCCCGGAGAACTGCATGGAAATCTTCCCGGATTTTCGGCGCTAGTTTTTGCTGAAGCTGTGGGCGTGCTTCTTTGAAACTGGGCGGTGATATCTTACGCCGGTCTTCCACTTTAATCACATGCCAGCCAAACTGAGTTTTCACTGGCGTCACGGTGATTTCTCCGGGCCGGGTTGCAAAGGCGGCTGCGGAGAATGCGGGCACCATGCGCTCCGCCGTAAAGTATCCCAAATCGCCGCCGCTCTTGCCGGACGGCCCAGTGGAGAGTTCCTGGGCGAGCTTAGCAAAACCTTCACCCTTCTGGGCGCGTTTCACCACCGCCAATGCTTCCTTTTCGGTTTTGACGAGAATATGACGGGCACGCACTTCATCGCCGGATGGGGCATCCTTCAGCATTTTACGGTACGCCTCGCGCAACTGCTTTTCCCCGAGTTTTTGCTTCATTACCTTTTTAAGCAGGGCATTTTGCAGAAGCTGTTCCACCGTGCGTTCGATCCGCCGTTTCACTGCGGGGTCCTGATCGATCCCCTGACGGCGGGCTTCAACGGCAGCGAGACGAGCGTCGATTAGCGTCGTGATGAGGAAATTTGTGACGACTTTTTTAGGATAACCGGTCGCCTGGGGCGGCAGGTTGGGACGGGCGCCGTCCACATCGGACATACGGATTTCGAAGCCATCCACCGTGGCAACGACCTTGTCTTCGCCAACCGGCATTTGCCCCGCTAAGGGACTCCACAAGGAACCCGTTGTTAGGACAGCCAAAGCGATGACGATCGGATAAAATACGGGCATGGGTCCCAGACCTCTCATAAAAAATCGAAGTGATGGCGCATCCTAGACCGCCTTTCCAGAATATGCACCACACAAGACTGAATAGCAGCACCGGGATCGTTGACAGAAGAGGCTTCCAGGCCTATTCCTTTCGGCTTGATCGTCAATTCCGCTATCCGATATGACAGGAGCGGTTTTTAATTTGCGGTACTTACCGAGGAAATTGAATGTTTGATTCAATTGCGCGGCGCGTCTTCGGGTCGGCCAACGACCGCTATGTCAAAGGCCTGTCCAAAATCGTCGATGAAATCAATGCGTTAGAGGCTTCTGTTCAGGATTTAAGCGATACAGATTTGGCCGCTCGGACCCCTGCCTTGCGGCAACGCCTGGCAAATGGGGAGGACCTAGAAGATCTTCTGCCGGACGCCTTCGCAACGGTTAGGGAAGCTGCCAAACGGACACTCGGAGAGCGTCCCTTCGATGTTCAACTGATGGGTGGAATGGTGCTTCACCGCGGCATGATCGCAGAGATGAAAACGGGCGAAGGCAAGACCCTGTGCAGTACACTCCCCGTTTATCTCAACGCGCTTTCAGAAAAAGGCGTTCACGTGGTAACAGTGAACGATTATCTCGCCAAGCGTGATGCAGAGTGGATGGGCCGGATTTATGATAATCTTGGCCTCACTGTAGGCTGTATTCTGCCGGGAATGAGCGACACTGAGCGCCGGGAGTCTTATAGCGCTGATATAACCTACGGGACCAACAGTGAATTCGGCTTTGACTACCTCCGCGACAACATGAAATTTACCCTCGACGAGATGGTTCAACGGCCCTTTAACTACGCAATTGTCGATGAGGTGGACTCCATCCTGATCGACGAAGCCCGGACGCCACTGATCATCTCTGGCCAGGCAGAAGACTCCTCAGAGTTATACACGGAAGTTGATAAAATCATCCCGAGCCTAGTAGAAGAAGACTTTGAGAAGGACGAAAAAACGAAATCCGTAACGCTCACGGACATCGGCAATGAACATGCCGAGGACATTCTCCGAGACGCTGGTCTCCTTAATGAAGGCGGGCTCTATGAATTCTCCAATATTTCGCTTGTTCACCACGTGAACCAGGCGCTTCGCGCACACAAATTGTTCGAGCGGGATACGGATTACATCGTCAAAGACAACAAAGTCATCATCATCGACGAATTCACGGGCCGCATGATGGACGGGCGGCGCTATTCCGAAGGTTTGCACCAGGCGCTGGAAGCCAAAGAACATGTGCACATCGAACAAGAGAACCAAACTCTAGCGTCGATCACATACCAGAACTATTTCCGCATGTATCCCAAGCTCTCCGGTATGACGGGCACAGCAATGACGGAAGCCGGCGAATTCTCTGAAATCTACAAACTGGAAGTCGCGGAAATCCCGACCAATGTGGTGTGTGTCCGGGATGATCAGGACGATGAAGTTTACCGCACAACAGACGAGAAGAATGCCGCCATCGCCGACCTTGTTAAAGAATGCCAGGAGCGCGGCCAGCCCGTCCTGGTCGGGACTGTCAGCATCGAGAAGTCCGAGATGATTTCGGACCTGTTCAAACAATCTGACATCCCGCACCAGGTTTTGAATGCGCGGCACCACGAGCAGGAGGCCCTTATCATCGCGCAAGCTGGTGCTCCGGGGGCTGTTACCATCGCTACCAACATGGCGGGCCGAGGAACGGATATTCAACTCGGCGGCAATGTCGACATGCTGATTCGGCAAAAGACCGAGGGCATCAAGGGCGACGATAAGATTACCAAGGTAGCCGAAGAGGTGCGAGCCGAGGTGGCAGAGAATCGGATACAATCACTGGCCGCCGGCGGTCTTTTCGTCATTGGCACGGAACGCCATGAAAGCCGACGCATCGACAATCAGCTTCGCGGCCGGTCCGGGCGGCAAGGCGATAAGGGGGCCTCTCATTTTTTCCTCTCCCTAGAAGATGATCTAATGAGGATTTTTGGCTCTGAACGCATGGATGGCATGCTGCGGAAACTTGGCCTAGAAGACGGGGAGGCGATTGTTCACCGGTGGATCAATAAGGCGCTCGAAAAGGCCCAACAAAAAGTAGAGGCACGTAACTTTGATCTGCGTAAAAACCTTCTGAAATTTGATGACGTTATGAACGATCAGCGGAAGGTTATCTACGAACAACGCCGGGATCTGATGGATGTTGATGATGTCTCTGACACCATCGTCGATATGCGAAACAACGTTATTGATTTGATGGTATCTCGGGCTATGCCGGAGAAAGCTTATGCAGAACAGTGGGAGATGAAGTCCCTCCACGAAGAAGTACTGCGCGTTTTTGGACTTGATCTGCCGGTTCAGGATTGGGCCAAGGAAGAAGGCGTGGCAGATGCGGAGGTCCGTGACCGAATAACCGACCTGGTCGCCAAAAAAATGGCTGAAAAAGCGGCAACTTGGGGCCTGGAGGTGATGCGGGACGTGGAAAAAAGCCTACTGCTGCAGGTTCTCGATCAGGTCTGGAAAGAACATTTGCTGGCCTTGGATCATTTACGCCAAGGTATCGGGCTTCGGGCGTATGGTCAAAAAGATCCGCTTAACGAGTATAAGTCTGAGGCCTTTGAGATGTTCAATGATATGCTGACTGAATTGGACGATCGCATTACCTTAATCCTGAGCCAAATGGAACTTCAAGTTACGGGTGTGGATGACCTGGATCTGTATGGCCGTTCCGACCCGGCAATGTACGACATGTATCAGGACCAGGCCTTCCTTGAGGCCGGCGTAGATCCGATCATGCTGGAAGGTGACGAAGGCGGTATTGGATTAAATCCCGTTGCCCCAAGTCCTATGATACTTCGGGAGGCGGCGGCAGAAATCGATCCTAACGATCCAAGTACATGGGGCAAAGTTAGCCGAAACGCCCCCTGCCCGTGCGGTTCGGGGAAAAAATACAAACGCTGCCACGGGGCACGATAATCCTCTGGTGACAGATGGTCGTGTATCCGGCAAAACAGGATCAAACATAATCATGGTTGCGTGCCTCATACTTCTCACCGGCAAGGCGGAGTGGCCATTCCTGCGCGATGTGTTGAGGGAACAGGCGACAGATCTCGCAATTTCTTGGGCGCCCGATGGCCAAGAATTGGAATACACCTGTGGCGGTCAGAATGTCTCGAAGGCACGGCTTATTGCCTTTTGCTCTTCGGTAATCGTGCGCCCTGACATTCTCTCTCTCTTTGACGGACCGGCCTATAATTTTCATCCCGGCCCGCCCTCCT
>NHHQ01000105.1 GCA_002170915.1 Rhodospirillaceae bacterium TMED167
TGGTGGATTTCGAAAATGTCCGCCATTAGGGAGCATCGTCTCCGCTTATCTCCTCGGGCCAGGTCGCTATGTGATCCTCTAGCCCGCCCGCCTGGTTTTCCGAGATAGCCCGGTCTTTCACAGATACTTTGGCCCGATGCACGGTGTCCGGGTCCCCGGATACCAACGGGTGCCACCAGGCAAGATCCTTGCCCTCATGTATTAGGCGGTAGGCGCAGGTTGGCGGTAGCCACTTAAGACTCATCAGGTTTTTGGCTGTCAGCTCGACGCAATCAGGCACACGGAATGTGCGTTCGACATAATTCGTGCAGCGGCACGTTCCGATATCTAACAAAGCGCACGCTACGTTGGTATAAAAAATCTCATCGGTATCTTCATCTTCAAGTTTGTGCAGACAGCATTTTCCGCACCCGTCGCAGAGAGATTCCCATTCGTCGAGGGAGAGTTCAACAAGGGATTTTTGTTCCCAGAAAGGAGTGCCACTCATGGTATCTTCACTATCATATGTCGGGTCTCAGCTGCAGCCAAATCTTGGTGCCTTCCTGATCAGAGGTGTTGGCGTATCTTGGTGGCGAACTCTTCCGGCGTCGAGCCGTTGCTGAAAAAAGTTTTAAATTCGCCGTTTGGACCCATCATGTAGGATATTGAGGTGTGATCTAGAAGATAATCACCGGAATCCTGACCCCCACCATACCTTTTTTGTGCAAAGATGCGGTAAGCCCGCTGGACGGCCGCGACTTGTTTCGTGGTACCGGTCAGGCCGACGATGCGGTCGTCAAAATGCTGTAAATACTCCTTCAACACATCAGGCGTATCGCGAAGAGGGTCCACGCTGATGAAGAGCGGTTGAATTTGATCGGCGGCCGCGCCAAGCAATGCCAACGCCCGGGATAGGTTGTTGAGGGTCAGTGGACATACGTCCGGACAGTTGGTGAAGCCAAAAAATACAAAGATGTTTTTCCCCCGGTAATCTGAATCCGATACGGGTTTGCCGTCCTGGCTAATTAAGGTAAAGCGTCCTCCAATCGATGGCGGCTTACTGCCTTTGATCTCCCGACCGCCCTTGTCCACTACGGTCACGCCAGCGGAGCCCGCCGTGTTCAAGGCCGGCGCATAGAAACGGAGGCTGAGGCCAGCGGCAATGATCAAGATGGCAATACCCAGATAGAGGTATACGCGGAGTTTGGGCATGGGAAGCACCTGGCATTGTTTATTTTGTCCGTCTTCTCATAGCGCCACAGGGGTTTCCGTATCAAGGCGGAAAAAATCACGGTTGGGTGATGGCGGACAAAAATCAGACCTGTGACCACCTGGATTTGAACAATTGACGGATGTATCGCACCTGAGCATGCTGGTTTTATGTTCTTGTTTGGTATCTCCGGTCTGGACGGCGGGTTTGACCCGCTCATTTTGCTCGTCTTCGCGTTGATCCTCGAAGCTGTATTCGGCCGTTTTTCGGCTTTGACACGCGGGCCAGGGGCGCCGGTTGTGCTTGTCGCCGGGTTTGTGTGCTGGTTTGACCGTAAGCTCAATCGGAAAGGACGCTCACTAGGGGATCGGGCGGCCCGGGGCGCCATTGTCGCACTGTTCATCATTTTGATGGCCGGTGCTGCTGGTTGGGGAATGGCCTGGCTCACACAAAATATTGCCTTGTTCTGGATATTAGAGACCCTCATGATTGCGCTGTCGCTGGATCAGCGGGGTACCTATACCATTGTTCAAAAATGCGGCCGCGCCCTCCGAGGCGAGGACTTGCCGCAAGCCCGCAAACATCTCGCATTGATTTCGGGCCAGCCGGTGAACAGCATGGATCTCCATCATCTTGCCCGGACAGGCCTGGAGGCGTCGGCTGCTGCGATCGCCCGTGGGGTGACGGGGCCTGTTTTTTGGTATGTATTGTTTGGCCTGCCTGGACTGATGGTGTTCCGGGCAGTAGATATCATGGCGGAGTTGGTGGGTCATCAGACGGATCGGCATTGGGCCTTTGGCTTCACCGCAGCACGTCTTAACGATATTCTGTTGTTCGTTCCGGCCCGGCTGGCTGGGCTCTATACAGTACTGGGCTCGATTCTGGTGCCGACCGCCAAACCCAGCCTTGCGGCAAAGATCATGCTGCGGGATGCGGGGAAACATCACTCTCTCAATCTCGGCTGGCCCATAGGGGCAGTGGCTGGCGCGCTTAATTTGGCGTTGGCGGGGCCGCGGAAAGTGAACGCGGACACTGCGCGTGGCGCTTGGATTGGGGATGGGACAGCAAAAGCGACGGCCGTCGATATCAGCCGGGGACTCTACCTCGCGGCGATCGCTTGCCTCATCAATGCCGCGTGGGTGACGGCGCTCAGTCTGGTTCGATTGGTGTAAGCGCGCTCCGATGCCTGTAAGTCCGGACTATAGAGATTATATCCTGGATCAGCTCTCGCTGGTGGAAGATGTCATGCCACGCGCGATGTTTGGCGGCCTTGGTCTCTTTAAGGGCGGCGTGATGTTCGGTATCCTCAGCCGCATGGACCGCTTTTATTTCAAAGTGGATGAGGTCAATCAGCCGGATTACGAAGCGCTCGGCGCTGAACCGTTCCGGCCTCATCAAGGCAGTGAGATGACGATGGCCTATTTCGAAGTGCCGGTTGAGATCCTGGATGATCCGGAGGGACTGGCGATCTGGGCGGATAAGGCCTGGGAAGCAGCCAGGCGAAACACTGCCAAAAAGGCTCTGCGAAACCGGACGTCCCGTGGCAGATCCTAGCCGCCTGCGAAAACGATCTGTCTTGATCGCGGGCCATAGGACGAGTGTGTCTTTGGAGGACGCCTTTTGGGAGGTGCTCAAAGAGCTTGCGGACGGGCGCGGCTTATCCCTCAATCAACTTGTGGCGGAAGTGGATGAGGGGCGGACAGGCAACCTGTCCAGTGCCTTACGGGTGTATGCCCTGAGAGAGGTAGGCGGGTGATTGCAGGATCTACCGGCCCAAACCACGGAGAATATTTTTTAAAAAATCTTCCGGCTTCGGCGCAGGGGCTTGTTGCTGTTTTGGCAGCTGGGGGGTTTGAGAAGTGTCTCTTTGCTGTGTTGGTGATTGTGAGCTCCGTGTGCCCGGGAAAATATTCTCGAGCACGCCGCCTAAGCCCTTTTTTTTCAATACTCTGTCCAGTTTTTTCCCGATCCTGCCGGGAATCCGGAGGCCGCCGCCGGCGATTTTACTTGTGTCCAACTTGACATTCGGTTTTTCCATCGGTCCGATCACCTGGAATGGAATGGTGGGCGGCCCCTTTTGACCTGCTAATACCTGGAGCAATAAATTCCGGGACAGATCCAAGGTGCCGGAGGTGTTGATCCGCCAGTTGGGAAGATCGACCACCCCCTTTGCAGAGCCATTGCCCACACCTGACGTTAGGGTCATGTCATTGTAACTGGCGATGCCCTTATCGACTTTGAAGCTCCCATGGAGATCAGCTCTGACCGCACCTAACTGACCGCCCAGGGATCCGGCAAACTGGTAGAATGTTGCCAAAAGGTTTGTGACGCCTGAAAGAGCGGATCCCGCTCCGGCGCCCTTGGAGACATCCAAGGCGTTCAATGAAATCGAGCCCGTGCCGGTAAGCCGTGAGATCATATCGGCAACGCTGCGTCCAGATGACTTAAAGTTTCCAATCACCTCCATTGTGCCTGATTTGAGGGTTCGGTTGCCAAAGGCACGGAGAGCCGACGGCATGCTGAGGCCTTGAACGGTAAAGCGACTTTGATACTGCCCGGTGCCCGATTTTGCTACGGCCTTGCCATCAAGTTTGACCTTGCCGCCAAAAAGGTTCCCCGTGGCCCGGCGCACGTCGAGGACGCCGTTTTTCAGTGCAACGGCCAGATCCACGTTGTCGAGAGGGAGTTTGCCGAACGTCAGCCGAGGGGTCTTCAGGGCGACGTCTGCATCAAAGGAATTCAGCGCGGATATATCCATCGGGTCTTTGGACCACCGGCTGCTTATCACCCTTTGGAGAAGCGGTTGCGGCACCGGTGCACGCGACAGGCGCGACCAGGAGGTTTTATGGAGGAGTGCGCGGGGGGGCTCAGCTCCGAAGGCGTGACGCCAGAGTACATCGTCCTTTAAAGAGGCACTTTGGGTCTTCGGTAAATATTTGTTCAAATCCAACGCGCCGCTAGTCAAATTTGCCGTCAGAGCTGGCTTTGGCCCGTCGAGTTTAAGTCCGAGCTCGCCGAGCAACGAGACGCCCGTGGCTGTCCCGGTTATGCGAGAGAGCGTAATGGCGGCCGATGATGCGGCAAAGTTACTTTTCAGCTTGATGCTGCCGAGGTTGCGACCCGCTGGGCGGTAATTGATTCCAAAGGTCCGCACGAGCCAGATAATGTTAGGATGGGAAAGGGATAATTGACCCGTCAGACTGGGTACTGGACCGAGGGGTTTCACTGTTCCATCAATGCCAAATCGACCCCTCAGCGCCCTCATGGCCGCTGTCACATCGAGAGCCCGGGGAGGCCCGTTGAGCGAGCCGGTAAGGGTAACCGCGCCAAGTGCCCCGGGATTGATTGGGGATTGGATGTCCGCGAACTTGAAAAACCGCCTGAGGGACTTTCCCCGAACGTCGAACTTGAAGTCCTTGAAAGTTGGGTCCGCAACGCCGTCCACTGGTGTTAGCCCCGCGAGGCCGCCGGTCAGTTTGCCTCGAATGCCGGCGAGGTTCTGGACGCTTAGATTGTCGAAGTTTAACCGGCCGTTCAAAAGCGCAGAGTCGACCGCGAGATTAGACACCGGGACCCCTTTGACGGTCAGTGAGCCGACTTTTGCTTTGAGGTTCATATCAAAGGCGCCCAACAATCCAAGAGGTGCCAGAGGATTATCATCGGGAGATGGTGCCGGAGGCGCTTTTGATCCGGCGGGTGTTTGGTCTTGTGACGCCCCCTGTGTTTTCGAGGTTAATTCTTTTTCCGGCGGCGCGGATTTTCTCGGTGCCGGCAAGTAGGCGTCCAGGTTGATCTTATCCACATCCAAGTTGAGGCCCAGGAACACCCGCTCCCCGGGTACGATAACCGCCGCCCCTTTGATCTTGGTATTGTCGATCTGAACATCAAAGTCGGAGAGATTGAGTGACTGCGGTCCAGCGAGAACTTTGCCGGAGAAGGATAATTTGCGGAGCCGATCCTGGGCGATGCCGCTTGCGTCGGTGCCGAGCCAATCCAACATGCCCCGAAGATCATTTGTGGCCATATCCACCGTTCCGTCGAACGCGGCCGCGGGACCTTTTTGAGAGACAAATCCAAACATGGCGAGATCAGTATTGCCGGGGAGCAGCGCAGACAATTGGCTTAAAGTCACCTCCCGGCCTGCCAGTTCGGCGGTTAGTTTTGCTTGGCGGATGGCTTTTCCTTTGAAATTCAGCGCTTCAATAGACAGGTCCAGGCTGGCGGCCAAGTTTTCTGGTAGGGTGGCCAGACTGAAGGGCGTATTGGCGCTCTGGGAAGCGCTGGGTGGAATGTCCAGAGGGGACGAGGAGGCCGATGGAGCCGACGGGGTGGTCGGCTCTTTGGGGGTTGCCGGGGTTTGCTGAGATGGTGTTACCATAAGCTTGTCGAAATCGACCTTGTTGATTGCCAACATCACGTCTGCACCCGGGGTAGGACCGAGCGCGACGGTTACCTTTCCCGTGCCCTTCGTATCGTCCAGCGAGAAGGTTATATCAGGGATGTCTATTTGGGTCTGGCTGGCGGCGATTGTTGCTTGGGCGCTGAAGGCCCGGCCCAAGGCTGACGGAAGTTCCGTGCCGTTTGCGACACCGGACACAAAGGTATTGAGGTTAGTCCCTTCTAGGGAGAACTTTCCCTTCAGTATGGGGGTTTCCCGCAAGTTCGAAATCGCCCCGCTGTAGGAGATGTTCACGTCCCCCGGAATTACCTTGGCCGCCACGCGGAAGGGAAGCGTACGGTCTTGTACGATTTGACCAACTGACGCGGAGAAGCTCAGCGGAATTTTACGGATAACCGCGCTGCCCTCCATGTCCATTGGNCCATTGAGTGAGGCCAGTCGGAATTTGCCGTTGAGGGTCTCGAGNCGTTCTACGCGGTCCCCCGGCACGTCGCGGAATGTGAGCTGACCGTTTTCGATAACGAAGCTGTCAATCTGCACGGCAAAGCCGCCGACCGAGGGAATGCCCAGCCCATTGGCATCCTCCGGCGCGCGGGCCGTTTCTGTGTCGGTGGCGGGCCTGGCAGGTAAAGCGCCTCCCTCTGGCTGTTCCTTCGCTGTCACGCCAAAGGCCAGGTTGTTGGTGCCATCTTCCAGTATCTCTAGATTAACCACCGGCTCCACAAGGCGGACGCTGGTGATCTGAATGTTTCGGCCCAGGAGGGGGATGAGCGCTACGTTCACTTCAAGAGACTTCAATGTCACCATATCTGCCGCGGATGTGCCTTCCACATTGGCNAAGTGGATGTCGTTGATCACCAACGCTGGAGAGGGAAGAATGGCGAGCTCGATATNGCCTTTAATATCCAATTCCCGGCTTAAGGCATTGCGCGCCTGAGAAGTGATTTCCTCCCGGTATTGATTCCAATTGATAAAGGTCGGCAGGATAAGAACCGTGACCACGAGAATGAAGGCAAAGGTTGCGGCGCTTATAAAAAATTTTTTCAATTGTTGGGCCCACTTGGGTTGTCATCGGTAGCACGGAGATGGTGTGTCTTTAACCATAAGGATGGTCAGTGCTTCTCCGTCGCCAGGAGTGTAGTTAGTCTTGCTTCGGGGCGCAATTGGACTCTCTCAAATATCGGCTCAAATATATGTTTGTTCTGTTCAATGCCTCGGATTATCGTGCTCTAAAGTGAGAAAATCGCTCCTTAAAAAAATGATCACCGCGACATTCCGCTAGTCTGTGGGAAAGGCAATCGCCCTGGGCACTTGCTAGTGGTGGTTGACGAACAAAAAGGAATCTTAGACCGTTGAGTCTGTGTGGCAGTCTGGCAACCAAGTTTTTTGAAACCGGTATTGGCCGGTCTCTACGTCACCCGCACTACCGGCTCTATTCGCTGACCAATTTCGCCTCTATTATGGGAATTTGGCAGCAGCGCGTTGCGATGGGTTGGCTGGCCTGGGATCTGACCCATTCCGGTTTTTGGCTCGGCATGCTGGTGACGGCTGAGTCCGTTCCGTTGATCGTGCTGGTAGCCGTGGCTGGTGCGGTGGTTGACCGCGTGGACCGGTTGAAGCTGTTGCGGGTTCTCCAAATAATACAGGTCGCGCTCGCTGCTTTCCTGGCAGCTTTGACCGTCGCCGGTATGATCAACATCTATTTGCTTACGTTGCTTTCCGTCTGTTACGGCCTCGTTCAGTCGTTCCATTTGCCTGTCCGCATGACTATGGCGCCAAACTTGGTGCCCAAAGACGATCTGACCCCGGCCATCGGTCTCAACTCGGCGCTCTTTAATATCTCTCGATTTTTGGGTCCCATGATTGCCGGTGTGGTGATTGCACAATTTGGCGCCGGGGCAGCGTTCGCAACAGCCGTATTTGGTATGCTCGCCTTTAGCATCGGCTTGCAATTCGTCGAGCTTAACCGTCATGAACAAGGAGGGGGGAAGCGCAAAGGTCTCGGTACCGATATTCTGGAGGGCGTTACCTATGTACTTCGCCATACCAGCATCGGCCTTTTGTTGCTGCTGATTATGGTGAGCGCCATCTTCTCTCGTTCCTTCCTGGAGCTTTTTCCAGGGTTTGCGGACGAGGTCTTCAATCAGGGGGCGGAAGGTTTGGGGATATTGTTTTCTGCCGTCGGCGGCGGTGGAATAATAGGCGCATTCTGGCTTGCCAACTATGGCAAGACNGAGGGCCTGATGAAGGTGTCCCTGGTGACNTTGTTCATTACNGCNGTCGCGTTGATCTTGTTTGCCTCCACAACGGTNTTCTNGTTTGCCCTCATTTGTGCTGCGTTTGCTGGGCTTACCATGGCGATCACGGCCAATGCCTCCCAGGTCCTTATTCAGAACACGGTCGATGGGGCGTTCCGGGGGCGGGTCATGAGTCTCTATGGTCTTACCTACCGGGCGGGGCCGTCCGTAGGGGCGCTCGTGCTGGGCTCGGCGTCCACCGTGGTGGGATTTCAATGGCCGGTGATCCTGGGCGGGGTCCTCTGCCTGCTCTCCATCGCCGTGGTGATGCCGAAATATAAGCGGCTGTCGACCGAGTTGGAAAAAACCGCATGAACACGATCTCGTCCATGATGTTTTTTCTCGCCAATAAGGGAATGGGCCGGGCATTGCGTCACCGTGATTATGCCATGTACGCGGCCGCTGGCTGGCTCTCTAATATCGGGCTTTGGGTGCAGCGAATTGCCGTCGGTTGGCTCACCTGGACGTTTACGGAGAGTTTCCTGTGGCTCGGAATTATCGTCTTCGCCGAGGGCCTTGCCACCACAGTGATTATTCCCGTCGCAGGAACTTATGTGGATCGGGTTGACCGGTTGTTTCTAGGGCGTTTGACCCAGATGGGATTAATACTTATTGCCGCTGTTCTTGCCACGCTGACTTTTGCCGGTCTCATCAACATTTGGCTTCTTCTTTTTTTGATGGTGTTGAGCGGCATTGCCGAGGGATTTTGGACACCTGTCAGGCTCTCCATTCCGCCGAATTTAGTGCCCCGGGAGGATCTCTCATCCGCCCTTGGCATCAACGCATCTCTCTTCAATCTGGCTCAATTCGTTGGCCCGGCGGTAGCGGGCGTCTTTATCGCCGTATTCGATAGGTCGGAAACCCAGTTCGGATTTGCCTTTGCCTTTAATTCTGTAACATTTCTGGCATATCTTCTGGTGCTTTTTAAAATCCGCTTCCGGGAAGGCGCGGCTGAAGAACATCGGGGAGAGAAAACCGCCACGTTCTTTGAAGATTTTATGGCTGGACTCCGATACGTGAGGCGCACCAACGGGCTGCTAATTGTTCTAATGCTGATGATGAGCACCTCGCTCTTCATGCGACCATTCCGCGAGATGTTTCCGGGCATTTCAGATGAAATTTTCCAGCGCGGTGCGGAGGGGCTTGCTATTCTCACCGGTGCAACTGGGATCGGAGCGGTTTTCGGGGCGTTGCTCATAGCCAACCTGGGTAAGGTTGAGGGCCTGGTGCGCCTGGTCCTCGGATTTTTTGTTCTCAATGTCATCATTCAGCTTGTATTTGCCTTCAGCCCTACGTTCATTGTTGCTGTGGCGGCTGTGGCGGGCATGGGATTCGCCGTGACAGCGGCCGGCATTGGTGGCCAAGTTCTGGTGCAAAGTGCGATCCATGATGAAATGCGGGGCCGGGTCATGGGCTTGTGGGGTATCATCATGCGGGGAGGTGTGCCGACCGGAGCCGTCCTGCTGGGCGCCCTCAACAACTGGCTTGGCTTCCGTTGGGGCATGGTGACCGTGACCGCAGCATTTGTTGTGGTGCTGGCCTTTATGGTCCCGCTGCGCAAGCAACTGGCAGCGCGCCTTGAAGCTCCCCCGACGGGCCGACCTGAGAGCTAGGGATCAGCGGCGGCCAAATCCGCCGCCACCTGGCGTTTCAATGACCAAAACGTCGCCCGGGGCCATCTCCGTTTGATCTGCCCCCTTGAGCGCTGTCACCGAACCGTCCGTCCGTTCTACATAATTCCGGCCAGGCTGTCCCGCGCCGCCGCCCTGGAGACCGAAGGGAACGGTTTCTCGGGTGCTGGAGACGATGGAGGCGGTCATATGATCTAAAAACCGAAGTCGGCGGATGGTACCGTCACCGCCCCGGTACGCCCCGTCGCCGCCAGACTGTTCTCTGATGCGAAAGTCTTCGAGCAGAACAGGATATCGCCATTCGAGAATCTCGGGATCGGTTAGCCGCGTGTTGGTCATATGCGTATGGACAGCCGAGGCCCCGTTGAAACCGAACCCTGCGCCAGCCCCGCCGCAGATGGTCTCATAATATTGATGCTCGGCATTCCCGAAGGTGAGGTTGTTCATGGTTGTTTGCCCTGCCGCCAGTGCGCCGGTCGCACCAAAAAGCACCGACGTGATGGCCTGAGAAGTTTCCACATTGCCGGCGACAACTGCCGCAGGATAGGCGGGGTTCAGGAAACTGCCCTCCGGCACAACCCATTCGAGGGGATCAAGACAGCCGTCGTTGAGGGGAATATCATCCTGTACGAGGCATCGGAACACGTAGAGTACAGCCGCCCGGCACACGGCCAGCGGGGCGTTAAAATTGGTCGGAACCTGACTGCTGGTGCCGGAAAAATCGACCTTGGCCCGGCGCGCGTCCTTGTCCACGGTGATACTGACCTTGATGGTGCCTCCATGATCCACGGTGAGTGCGAAGGACCCGTCTGGCAGGGCATCCAGTACCCGACGGACCGACTCGGCGGCATTATCTTTGACATGCTGCATATAAGCCTGCACCACTTCTAGCCCGAAGTGCTCGACCATCTTCAGCAGCTCCTGGACACCTTTTTCATTGGCGGCGATCTGCGCCCTAAAGTCGGCGACGTTCTGATCAATGTCACGGGCTGGGTGGGGACCGGATGCAAGCATCTCCCGCAACTCCGTTTCCCGCAGTCTGCCCGTCTGCACGAGCAGGAAATCATCGATGAGGACGCCTTCCTCGTTGACGGTACTACTGAAGGCAGGAATCGAGCCTGGTGTGATGCCCCCCACGTCTGCGTGGTGCCCGCGGGCACCGAGGTAAAACAGGACCGTTTGCCCTGTCGCGTCGAAAACTGGTGTAATCACCGTGATATCGGGCAGATGGGTGCCACCGTTATAAGGTGCATTGAGGGCGAATACCTGACCGTCCCTGATGGTGTTGGCCCGTTGCCTGATGATGGTTTGTACGCTCTCACCCATGGAGCCCAGATGGACGGGCAAGTGAGGAGCGTTGGCGATCAAGCCGCCCGCCGCGTCGAAAATCGCGCAGGAAAAGTCGAGGCGCTCTTTAATGTTCACGGAACTGGCCGTGTTGGCAAGCACGGCGCCCATTTGTTCGGCAATTGACATAAACAAATTGTTGAAAACCTCCAGCATCACCGGATCTACGTTGGTTCCAATCGCTGGCGTGTCATCCCGGGGGGCAAGGCGGGTCAGTATCAAGTGTCCCTGAGCGTTGACCTTGGCCGTCCAGCCGGGTTTGACAATGGTGGTACCCGTTCGCTCGGCCAAAATGGCCGGTCCCGGAACGGTGTCTCCGTGGCACAGCGTGTCCCGGTTGAAAACGGGAGCCATGCCAGCGGTTCCGTCCAAATGAAGTGGAACGGTATTTATTGGTTGAGGTGCTTGCGTGCTTTCGGCGATGTTCGTTTCGGATGTTTTTTCCAT
>NHHQ01000106.1 GCA_002170915.1 Rhodospirillaceae bacterium TMED167
AAAGTTCTGCACAGGTTTTGACGTGGAAATCCATGGATCCGCCAATATCCAGCATCAGCAAAACTTTCACGGAATTATGCCGCTCAGGGACCATTTTAATATCAAGAAGCCCGCCATTATGAGCCGTGGATTTTATGGTATTGGGCAGATCGAGCTCGGTCACCGTACCTTCCCGGGCGAATTTACGGAGCCGCCGCAGCGCCACCTTGATGTTTCGGGTGCCAATCTCGAGTGAGTCATCCAGATTCTTGAACTGGCGCTCATCCCAGACTTTCACCGCTTTACCGTGACGTCCCTCCTCCTGGCCAATGCGGATACCTTCCGGATTGAAGCCGTGGGCGCCAAAAGGGGACGTGCCGCCCGTCCCGATCATCTTGCTACCCCCGTCGTGGCGTTTTTCCTGCTCAGCGAGACGTTCTCGCAGGGTTTCCATGAGCTTTTCCCAGCCCCCCAAGCTTTCCACCTGGGCCATCTCCTCCGGCGACATGACCCGCTCGGCAATCTTGCGCAGCCATTCTTCCGGTATTTCCGCCTCAAACACATCTTCCCCGAATTCAAGGCCCTCGAAACATTCGCCGAAAATTCGATCAAATTTGTCGAGATTGCGCTCGTCTTTAATCAGGCACGAACGGCTCAGATAATAGAAATCATTCACGGCGAACTTGCCGACGCCCTTCTTCATGGCTTCCAGGAGCGTGAGATATTCCCGCAAGGTCACAGGCAGCTTGGCGTCCTTGAGAGACAGGAAAAAATTGACAAACATCCCGGGAGTTCCGGCTAGCCTCAAGCGTTCCGTTGGCGGTCCAAGAAGGCAAGCCGCTCAAATAACTGCACATCCTGCTCATTCTTGAGAAGCGCGCCGTAGAGCGGCGGAATGAGGCTTTTGCGTTCCGACGAGCGGAGCACTTCCGGCGGAATATCCTCCGCCACCAGCAGCTTGAGCCAATCCAGAAGCTCTGACGTACTAGGTTTTTTCTTCATCCCCGGCACGTCACGGATTTCATAGAATGCATTAAGCGCTTCGCGGAGAAGGGCCTTCTGGAGATCGGGATAATGCACTTGGGCGATGTCGGCCATCACGTCCTCGCCAGGGAAGATGATGTAATGGAAGAAACATCGGCGCAGAAAGGCATCTGGCAATTCCTTCTCATTGTTGGACGTGATCATCACGATGGGCCGCTGTTTTGCCTCGATCATCTCACCGGTCTCGTAAACGTGAAACGCCATACGGTCGAGTTCCAGCAGGAGGTCATTGGGAAACTCGATGTCCGCCTTGTCGATCTCATCAATCAACAGAACGGGCGGCTCATCGGCCGTGAAGGCCTCCCATAATTTTCCTTTATTGATGTAGTTGGTGATGTCGTGAACTTTTTCGTCTCCCAACTGGGAGTCCCTCAATCGCGAGACCGCGTCATATTCATAGAGCCCCTGCTGTGCTTTGGTTGTGGACTTGATGTGCCACTCAATCAACGGCTTGCGGAGAGCCTTGGCCACCTCGTGGGCGAGCACGGTTTTACCGGTGCCGGGCTCTCCTTTGATTAAAAGCGGACGCTCCAGGGTGATCGCCGCATTGACAGCCACCATCAGATCCTCGGTGGCAACATAGCTATCAGTTCCTTCGAATTTCATGACTGCCTCTCGTGCTATCAGGTTATGTTCTGGCCGCGATAGCGCTCTCAATGGCCGCCAGTGCGGCATCGGCCTTGGCGCCGTCAGGTCCACCCGCCTGTGCCATATCGGGGCGTCCGCCGCCACCCTTGCCGCCAACAGCCTCGGAACCGGCGCGCACGAGGTCCACGGCACTCAGCTTGTCCTTCAAATCTGCCGTAACGCCCACAACCAGAGAAGCTTTCCCCTCGTTCTCAGTAATCAGCGCCACAACGCCGGACCCCACTTGCCCCTTTAAGTCGTCTGCCACGCTCTTCAGTTCTTTCGGGGGCACGTTTGCAAGGGCTTTGCCAACAAACTTAATCCCCGCAACCACCTTGACGTCTGGTACCGAACTTCCACCGCCGCTGCCCGTTGCCAGCGCCCGCCGGGCATCTGCCAAGTCTTTTTCAAGCTTACGGCGCTCGTCCATGAGGGCCCCGACCCGCGCGGGCACATCGGCTGGCGCGACCTTGAGAAGGGCCGCTGTCTCCGCAAGCCCGGCAGACTCGGCAGCCAAAACCCGCTCCGCTGCTGGACCCGTCACCGCTTCGATACGCCGGACGCCGGACGCCACCGCGCCTTCCGCCAATACTTTAAAATAGCCGATGTCGCCCGTACGCCGCACGTGAGTTCCGCCGCAAAGCTCGGTTGAATAAGCCTGATTACCGTCCGTACCCATGGTGACGACGCGCACCTCATCTCCATATTTCTCACCAAACAGTGCCAGCGCACCGGCGTCCACGGCTTCGTCTGGCGTCATGAGACGTGTGGTCACGTCACTGTTGACCCGGATTTGAGCATTAACGGCTTGTTCGATCTCCGACAGGTCAGCTATGTCGATGGGTTTTGGATGGCTGATGTCAAACCGCAGCCGGTCGTCTGCCACCAAAGAGCCTTTTTGCGCCACATGATCGCCCAATTTGCGGCTAAGCGCCGCGTGCAGGAGATGTGTGGCCGAATGATGAGACCGCAACGACGCGCGCCGTAGGGCATCAACACGCATGCGGAGGTCATCCCCCACCTTCAACGTCCCCCCAGCAACAATACCATGATGAACATGAAAGTCGCCAAGTTTTTTCTGGGTATCGGTGACGTTTACCGAGACCTTGTCGGCCATCAAAATCCCATGATCCCCTAGTTGGCCACCTGACTCCCCGTAAAACGGCGTCTGATTGGTGATGACGGCCGCCTCTGCTCCATCTGCAGCTTCCCCTACGGACTCACCGTCTACCACGAGCGCCACGACCTGGCCCTCCGCCTCCTCGGCTTCATAGCCCAGAAACTCCGTCGCACCGGCTTGTTCGCGAAGTTCAAACCAGACCTGTTCCGTTGCAGCATCGCCGGAGCCGGCCCAAGCGGCGCGAGCATCGGCTTTCTGGCGTTCCATTTCCGCCTCAAATCCAGCGAGATCGACGCCGTAGCCCTCTCGGCGTAAGGCATCTTGGGTGAGGTCGAGCGGAAAGCCAAAAGTATCGTATAGTTTGAATGCAACCGCACCGGCCAGTTCACCACCAGCCGTCAGCGTCTCTGTTTCCTCTGTCAGAAGTTTAAGACCTCGTTCCAAGGTACGCTTAAAGCGGCTCTCCTCAAGCTCCAGGGTTTCCGTGATCAACGCCTGAGCTCGGATTAGCTCGGGGAACGCTTGGCCCATCTGTCCCATCAGCGCAGGTACCAGTTTGAACATCAAGGGATCCTGGCAACCCATCAAATGCGCATGCCGCATGGCCCGGCGCATGATACGACGTAATACATATCCGCGGCCTTCATTCGACGGCAACACGCCGTCCGTAATCAAAAAGGCGCTTGCCCGTAGATGATCCGCGATCACCCGATGGGATATGCCATGATCTCCCTCAGGCGCAACACCCGCAGCGTCAGCCGACGCCTGAATGAGCGCTTTGAAAAGATCGGTCTCATAATTGTCGTGGGTCCCTTGCAGTACGGCGGAAATCCGCTCCAGTCCCATGCCGGTATCGATGCTCGGTTTCGGCAAATCGACCCGACTGTCGGGAGCGGTTTGTTCGTATTGCATGAAGACCAAATTCCAAATCTCGATAAACCGGTCGCCGTCTTCGTCCGGACTACCGGGCGGCCCGCCGGGAATGTGATCACCATGGTCATAGAATATTTCAGAGCAGGGACCGCATGGGCCCGTGTCCCCCATGGACCAGAAATTATCGTGGGTTGGAATTCGGATGATTTTTTCGTACGGCAATCCGGCAATTTTCTGCCAAAGGTCAAATGCCTGATCGTCCTCGGCGAACACCGTCACCAGCAGCTTTTCCTGGGGCAGGCCATACTCCTGGGTCACCAGTTTCCAAGCAAACTCAATGGCGTCGGCTTTAAAATAGTCGCCAAACGAAAAATTGCCCAGCATTTCAAAGAACGTGTGGTGGCGCGCCGTATAACCCACATTCTCCAGATCGTTATGCTTCCCACCGGCGCGCACACATTTCTGGGATGTGGTGGCCCGGCTATAGGCCCGGTTTTCCTGACCGATAAACACGTTTTTGAACTGCACCATGCCCGCATTAGTGAACATGAGGGTTGGGTCATTGTGCGGCACCAGCGGACTAGAGGAGACAATCTCATGCCCGTTCGACGCAAAGAAATCCAGGAAGGCCTGACGTATGTCATTGGTTGTTTGCATAGGCGGGACTGTAGTTCCTGACACGCTGATGCCAAGGAATTTTTTTGCGCTGTTTGTTACAAATCAGGGCACTTGCAAACGTAGCAACGGCCCCTCATCGGGCCCGTTTCTCTTTTGGGGCTGCCCAGGCCTTCTACGCTATTCCCCGGCCTGAAGCTCCACCGTGTCTTCCCCGTTCTGTTCCTCGTCACCGTCGGTATCTGCGACCGCCGTTTCCGGCGGTATCATCATCTCATTCGAGATGATGCCGGCGTTTTCGCGAATTTTATGTTCGATCTCATCCGCCATTTGCGGATTTTCCTTGAGAAAGGTCCGCACGTTCTCCTTGCCCTGACCAATACGCTGGGAATCGTAGGAAAACCAAGACCCAGACTTCTCAACAATACCTGCCTGCACGCCGAGATCAATCAACTCGCCCGCCTTTGAAACACCCTCACCATACATGATGTCAAATTCGATGGTTTTGAACGGCGGCGCCACCTTGTTTTTAACGACTTTCACCCGGGTGTGATTACCGACCACATCGTCTTTATCTTTGATGGCGCCGATGCGGCGGATTTCCAGGCGAACAGAAGAATAGAACTTCAACGCATTGCCGCCCGTGGTGGTTTCCGGATTGCCAAACATCACCCCAATCTTCATGCGGATCTGGTTGATGAAAATAATCAGCGTGTTGGACCGGGCGACCGATGACGTCAGTTTCCGGAGCGCCTGGCTCATCAACCGGGCTTGCAGGCCGACGTGATGGTCGCCCATTTCCCCTTCTAGCTCCGCACGGGGCACAAGGGCCGCGACACTGTCTATAACCAATACGTCAATGGCACTGGACCGCACCAAGGTGTCGGCAATTTCAAGAGCTTGTTCACCTGCATCCGGCTGGGAGATCAAAAGATCTTCCACGTTAACCCCCAGCTTTTTGGCGTAGGAAGGATCTAGCGCATGTTCCGCATCAACAAACGCGCATGTACCACCAACCTTCTGAGCTTCTGCCACCGCGTGGAGCGCAAGCGTGGTCTTCCCGGAACTCTCAGGCCCATAAATCTCAATGATGCGGCCTTTTGGCAAACCACCGATGCCGAGCGCGATATCGAGACCGAGGGAACCGGTCGAGATAGCTTCAAGTTCAACTGCGCTTCCCTGTTGGCCCAGTTTCATGATCGAGCCCTTGCCAAAATTCTTTTCAATTTGACCGAGCGCGGCTTCCAGTGCTTTTGATTTATCCATATCTGCTTTATCCACGAGGCGAAGAGCGGGTTGAGACATTGTAGTACTCCTTATTTCACAGGGCCGAATGAGTTGCAACGAGGGGAAAATGTACATGTTTTGTTCTTATCTGCAATATGAAATTACAACTATTTGATAAAAAACATTTTTTCGAAATATGTTCTGTTCCTGTTCGTAAAAAATTAGGCGTGATTCGGGTATAAAATACGATCAAATTGGATGACACCCCAGCCACCGGTCACGCTTTGATTCCATTCGCAGATGATTATGGAGGAGCCAGACACTGTTTTTGTGGACCGCTGACCATTTTCTAATGTTAAGGTGCCTCCAAGACCAACGCTCGCTTCCGCCGGTCCAGAAAAAAGACGGTTGCCCGACGCAATCCTTATGGTCATGCACTCCGCGTTTCACGGCTGTTTCAGCCGAATGTAGACCAAGGCAAAGACCATTATTCTCGAGAAAAACGCCCCGAATTGGAAACGATCCAGAAGCATAGAAATTGGCACTTCATTTTCTGAGATAACGATGAACCGGCCAAATGGGTACCGGACCGACAGGACAGACACGCGATGGATATTGGGGCTCTGCAAAACCCATCAGCCGCAAAATAGCCGCATCTCAAGCTTTTTCAGGCTGTCGGCCGCGATAAAAGCTGTGCCATCTCCTCCGCAGAGTTTCATATCATGGCGGAAAAAATTGACCATATGACCGTTAATGCCGCCCCGACGGAAGAGGCAAAAGCTGCCTTCGACCGTATCGATGAGAACGGAGAGGACAGGCTTACCCAAGATGAGTTCCGCACCCATAATGAAAAATCGTTCCAGGCTTACGATGGACTGTCAAAAAATATCTCTAGACCCAACAACCATCCGCAAATGTTCATGCAGGCCTTTGAGGATGCTGACGCTAACGGCGGCAACGCTCCCAGGTTGACAATAAAACGGTTATTACCGATGAGTGAGCCCCTCGTCTCAATTTGCCAAAACATCTTTCACCTTACCGGCTAGATCCTGAAGACTGAAGGGTTTGGGAAGAAAGTTGATACTTGAATCACCGGCTATTTCACCTGGAATAGCATCTTCAGCATATCCTGACATCAGAATGACTTTAACATCAGGCAGTTCCTCCTGTACCAGGCGCACAAGAGTATGCCCATCCATGCCGGGCATCATGACATCAGTGATGATCAGATCAATGGCATCGTCAAACTCATTTATGACATCCAACGCCTGCTCTCCGTCTATCGCTTCTAGCACCCGGTAGCCCTTATTAATTAGCGCTCGGGCACCAAATACCCTGACCGCATCTTCATCTTCCACCAGAAGCACCGTGGCTTCCCCTGTCAGGTCTTTTTCCTCAAGCGTCTCCACGCCACCTATTTGCGAGATTTCGCCGCCAAAAGCTGTGGCCTCGGCAGCTGTAAAGGCGGGCAGGTATATGGAAAATGTTGTGCCTTCTCCGAGGGCCGAATCAACAAATATATAGCCATCAGACTGGCGGACGATGCCGTAGACCGTCGACAAACCTAGTCCAGTCCCCTCTCCCACCTCTTTCGTTGAAAAGAAGGGCTCAAAGATATGACTGATATTCTCCTGGGCGATACCAGATCCTGTATCAGCGACATTGATGCGGATATAGTTGCCCGCTG
This sequence comes from Rhodospirillaceae bacterium TMED167, assembly GCA_002170915.1. The sequence goes on from NHHQ01000106.1 coordinate 7,173, forward strand.
GCATCACCTCGTGGCCTCGCTGCACGGAGGTTTCCACCTCGACTTGATCTGTCGAAACTGAAATCGTCCCACCGCCGGGCATGGAATCGCGCGCATTCACCGCGAGATTAATGATTACCTGATCAAACTGGCCCGGGTCTGTCCGTATCAAATCAACGTCCTTGCCGTGCAGGATCTTCAGTTCGATATTCTCTCCTATTAAACGGCGTAACAGGTTGGAGAGATCGTTCAGCGAATCCGTTACAGAAAAAATTTTTGGCTGCAATGTCTGGCGGCGTGAAAAAGCCAAAAGCTGGCGCACTAGATTGGCTGCCCGATTGGCGTTTTGCTTAATTTGCATGATATCAGGGAAATCAGGATCATTTTCACCGTGGCGGCTTAAGAGTAAGTCACAAAATCCGCCCATAGCTGTCAGCAGGTTATTGAAATCGTGGGCAACGCCGCCAGCCAGCTGACCCACGGCTTGCATCTTTTGCGCCTGATTGAATTGGACTTCGAGATTTTTTTGTTCTGTCGTATCGATGACATGAAGGACCAGTCCAGTCACTTCCCCTGCTCTATCCTCTATTCGGCTTACATAGAAAGAGGCCGTNAACTCCCTCTCNCCGCCCGCNGGTACNCGNACTTCCANCAAGGTGGCCGGCATNATGCCCATNACNATCTTNGTNAAGGCGGTNTCNGCGCTGTCCCGNTCCTCNTTNGAAATNCGCTCNGAAATAGGCCANCCCACCACGCCGTCGCGGTGAAGNCCCAGGATCTTNANAAAGGACCGATTNCAATCGACNACNGTTCCCTGCAGATCCAANAAAACNATNCCNACCGGCGAGCTGGANAACAGCCANGGAATACGCCGNANCAAAGGCCCNCCCGGTTCCGTCATCGACCACGGGNGTGAAGGGTTCTCGCAANACNANNGAACGGCTGTATTGAAACTCTCCNTCNTTATTNTCCTTNTGAGACTGAATGAGATAAGCGGANAATGGCTCCCCCNCNCGGCCTTGNAGCCTCAGCCCNCCGTGCATGCCAGACTTGTCGGTTTCCACATCGGGGNTATCATNCCTACCNTCGCCAGCAGCGATAAACTCNGAGAGNGCAAGAGGCGGCGCATGGCCGGGGTCATCCCCNCCAAGGGAGAGCCANGANGNCAACGTCTTGTTNACNTANTGGAGNGTNCCGTCNTNNGCCGCTGAGAACAAACCGACCGGCAGTTCATCAAGCAAGTCTGCGAGAAAATTCTGATCATCTTCTCGACGGGCCTCAAACTGGCGCTGCGATGTCACGTCGACAAAGGTCCAGAGTGAGAGACCATTGAGTGTTCCCACAGGCTCGACCGAGACACGCCAGTGATGGCACACCTCCCCGGCAGGGATATCAATATCGCAGGAACCCCGTTTTCCGTCGGCGGCCTGACCCTTCATTCGCTTAAAATTCTGTGCCGAGGCCGGCGCAATGAGCTCGGCCAGAGACGCTAAATTGGCGAATCCCAGAAGATCATTCCCGCTAACTCTCTTAATGAGAGCCCGGAAAGCATCAGTGTCATAGATGACCCGGCCATTGGATTCGGTCAGAAAAAGTGCGTCAGCTGTGTCAGAAAGGGAATGGATCAGCGCTTTACGAGCATTTCGGACTGCCCACTTGAGCCCGAGGCGCCAGGAGTGAAAGCAGGCAAATATAACAGCCAGGCCANACAATCCCCAGCCAAAGAGCNCCTGCCATTCCGACGCGCTATGAGCCAGCAAAAGTACCGCGCCAGCGGCTAGAATCACAATGAACCCGGCGCCGGCCCAGTGTGAAGTAACAACCGGCTTGGCAGCATTAAACCAACGCAAAGGCGCCCAAGACGCCACGGCGTTTTGTCCATTCTCAGGCCTGTTAGATGCAGGAAGTAACTCGATCACAACATCTCTTGTTTGCGCCATTCCGCACAGATCTTCAACCTTGGAATGACTCGGGATCGCTGTCTTGATAGGGCGCCGGAAAACCAGCGATTAGTGGACCTTGGGCGCCCCCTCGTCCTCCTCATCTAAACCGGGATCAAGTGACCAATCGGGCACGGGTGGTCGAATCGGTCCCTCTCGCGGTAGCTTACCTTGGAGNCGGAAAACGTAGCCAATAACTTCCGCAACCGCATGATAGAGATGTTCAGGAATGGACTCATCCAATTCCACTGCGGCATACAATGCCCGGGCGAGCGGCGGGTTTTCGACGATTGGCACCTTACTTTCGTCTGCGGTTTCACGAATACGCATAGCCAAATCATCGACACCCTTCGCAACAAGGATCGGCGCCGGCATGGTCGTCATATCGTATTGCAAGGCGACCGCATAATGTGTNGGGTTGGTGATCACCAAATCGGCTTTNGTGACAGCGGCAATCATCCTCTCGCGCTGACGTTCCTGCCGGATTTGGGCAAGCCGCGCTTTGACCTTCGGGTCTCCTTCAAGCTGGCGATGCTCATCCTTCACCTCCTGCTTTGACATTCGCAGCTTCTTCTTGTGGTCAAATTTTTGAAAAGAAAAATCCAGCACTGCGACAGCAGTCATGATAGCAACACACCAAAAAACGAGAATAATGGCGATATCCTGTATTTTTTCCAGGCTCGTGAATAAATCCTGTGCGGCATAAAGCTCGACATCGTCTAGCATTGGCATCGCAATGAAAAATGACACAACGGCCACCAGAAGGAGTTTTACGAGCCCCTTTGCAAATTCCACCAAAGAACGGGGACTCACGAGCCGTTTGACGCCGGAAAGAGGGCTCATCCTGTTAAACTGGGGTTTAATCGCCTCGGTAGAAAAATTACTCCCCACCTGGGCCCATGTGGATATCAGACCGATCACCAAAAAAAAGATAAGGACAGGGGCCATAATAAAAAAGAGACTGATAACCGTCGTACTAAAAACCCCGCGGAGAGACACAATATCCACAGGAATAGCGTGTGGTTGTTCCAGAAACTGAAAACTGAGCAGCGCCACCTTGGGCATCATCCACGGGACAAAGGTTACAATTGCAAACAAAAGTCCCGCCAATGCGGCCCAACTGTTCACTTCCTGCGACTTTGCGATATTACCTTTTCTGCGGGCGTCCTGAATTCGTTTAGAGGTTGGTTCCTCTGTTTTTTCTGAATCGTCTTGGTCTGCCATTTACCCGGTCTCTCTGACTATGGTGCCAAGAACGGGGTCAAACCGTACTGAAAATTATCGAGGAACGTCATCAGGATGCTGGGCACGACGATCATCAAAAGAACAATGCTCAACACCAACTGGAACGGCATGGCGACAAAAAATATTGGTATTTGCGGGGACAGGCGGGTCATCAGCCCGAGGGCCAGGTTATACACAATCGATACGACAATGAAGGGCGCTGCCAATTGGACACCAAGTTTAAAGGCGGCGGAGACCTGGCGGACGATTAGCTCAGTAATATCTCCCGTGATATGAGGCGCGCCCGGTTTGAACAGGGTATAACTGTCGATGAGGGCCTGTATCAGAACATGGTGAAGATCCGTCACGAACANCAGCAATGTGGCTGCGGTCGAGAGAAAACCAGCGACAATCGCACTCTGTTGTTGGGAAACCGGATCAAAGATCAGGGCGTTNGCCATGGCCGACACGAAAGAAATAACGGTTCCTGCGACTTGAACGGCGGAGAACATAATCAAAGCAGCGGTACCGAGCACGGCCCCAGAGAGAATTTCCCCCGCCAGAATTAATAGCAACAGAAATGGGTCACCTGGCATGGCCGGCAATATATCCATTAAAAGGGGGGCTAACAAAAACGAAACTGCAAGTGCGATAGACAACCGGGTCCTGACGTTTACCTGCTTGCCCTGAAACCCAGGGAATAGAAAAAAGGCTGCACCTACACGAGCAAAAATCATCAGAAAGGCGAAAATATTAAGGGAGAGGATTTCTTCGAGCATGGGCCGAGGACGGCTCCTAACCGAGACCAATAATCATGTCGAACAGCGTATTCGAGAACTCCAAGACCGATGTCATCATAAACGGCATGAACACAATGACAGCGGCAAAGATGATGATAATTTTTGGCACGAACGTCAGCGTCATTTCTTGAATGGACGTGAGTGTCTGGAAAACAGCAATAATTAAGCCAATCACGAGGCCCGCAGCCATAATGGGGCCACCAGCCTTTAATATGACAAAAAATGTCAGACGAGANANTTCAAGGACATCGGCCTGGTTCATGCGCCNCGGCCCGATTAAATCGGCATCCGNAAGATTTCGCGATACGCTTCCATCACCTTATCCCNAACAGCCACCACCGTGTTCAACGTCAACTCTGCTTCCGACACAGCCATGACAACCGAGTTGAGATCAGCCTGACCAGCGGCGGCGGCGGCAGATTGTATCTCGGATTTTCTACCGACTTCCACAGCCGACTCAGCGAAATTTTTGACCATCGCTGAGAAATCGTTAACACTGGTCGCCTCGGAAGAATTACCAGGCGACTCACTAAGCCGTTTCAGTGCTGTATTATAGGCTCCGATGGCATTGGTTGATTCAATGGTCATTCACACTCCATTCTAAGCCGCCCTTCTAAGGAGCAGCTTCTTTTATGTATTATCGCAGTAAGTCGATGGTCTTTTGCATCATGTTTCGGGCAGAACGGATAGCCGTTAGGTTTGCTTCGTAAGACCGCTGCGCTTCCCGCATATCCATGACTTCAATCAGGGTATTCACATTTGGCGTTTTGACATAGCCATCTTCGTTGGCCGCCGGATGACTGGGGTCAAACCGCTCCCCGAATTTAGAATTATCTTCCCCCAGCCGTTTTACTCGCACAAGATCGACGCCAAGTTTCCTATCCAGAACATCCTCAAAAATAATATTTTTTCGGCGATACGGATCTTCTCCCGGTTCGGTCCCCAATGAGTTCGCGTTCGCGATATTTTGGGAAATCACTCGCAACCGAGTACCCTGAGCTCGCATGCCAGCAGCGGATATTTTAAGAGATGACATTAAATCGTCAGCCAAAGTATTTCTCCTTATTCTCTCTCTAAAAACCGCCAAGGAGCACCTCCCTTTGCGGGTCACGGACTTTGAGAATTAACTGCCTCTGCGGGTCACGGTTTTGAACATCAACATCTGCTTCTTATAAATTTGGGTCATGAGACTGTGATTGGTTACGGTCTCATTCATTTTGACCATTTGTTCTTCGATCACGACCGCATTGCCGTCGGGTGCCGTTTCGTAAGGGTCCTTCACTTCTCCTGAGACAAAGTCACCTCGCCCACCAGCAGGCCCATCTTGAATATGAGCCACATTAGTGCGCCGGAGGGCCACACCCTTCTGGTCCCGATGGGAGTCACTCAACACCTGTCGAAAATCAAATGCCTTGAGATCATGAGAGGAATAATTGGGTGTATCCGCGTTTGCCACATTTTGGGCAAGCACTTCTTGCCGCTGTCCCAGCCAATTCATGCGGTTTCTTAGCAGCCCAAACATGGGCAGGTTGGTAAGTTCCATCGCACCGTCCACCATGCATTCCAACTGGAACACTTATTTACTTATGCCGAAATTCATCCGGCGTTCACGCGAAAATGAGCTTTTGCTCTTAGTGGATGACGATGGCAGAGCGGTCTTAAAAAATAGTTACCATGGAAAAATATTGCCTAGCTAGTATTGGGCGAGGCNCATTTNAGATAAANTTTTTATNATAAAGANATAGCATATGTTATTACATGTATTTTATGTTTAAATAATCCTCGAATTANCTTTCGAGAGAAGNGANTGAGTCGAGGCAACTCATACCATTGGTTTTAAAATTNAAGCAGCGACCTTTGTAAGCGTTATTGAATAATGGCTAGAGAAAAACTGTTCCGGTCACAGGGATTGTGAGTATAGAACGGACTGCTGGCGACCTCGGCCACAAGTGTCTAAAGATCTATTTCCAACACCTCACCGACAAAGGCGCATACTAAAAAGTATTCGGGCAACTCTAGGAATAAAAATTATGGCTACGTTTACAACGCCTGCAAGCCTAATAACGTCGAGGCCCTTATCAACCAAAACGGGTTAATACCATAACGAGATCAACAAGGCCCAGGTCAGAGAACGATATTAAAAATTTAGAATCACAATTTCTTCAGAACTAATTCAAGACAGCATTTAGGCCAGCCTCGGGGTGAAAAGCAATAATCTGACANGTCATTGCCATACGTATAAAAATAACAGCATGGTAGTTAAATATCTTTATTTTTTTCGATAATGAATTTTCTTCTGACTCGGAAAAGTTAAAAACATTCCTCCCTGACAAAAAGACCCCGCCACACGGCGGGGTCTTTCCTGTGCCTCGCATAGCCTGGTGAACTAGGAGCGACAGGTTATCTTTGCATCATATTGGAACGGACGGTCCGTCCAAGACGGCTTTATCCAGATCCCAAATTCACCGGCCAACGCTCTTCCTCGTGTGTGGACGTTGAAGGTGGCCTGCTCGGCCGTATCCAGCTTCAAACGGCGTTTTGTTACAATAGTCCTGCCATCGGTCTGGTAAATATTAATATTACCCAGGCGCGGCCACCCATCGCCTAAGTTTNTCACCTTAAAAACTGGCGTCCGCCCGCGACATGTTGCGGAAACTTCTACATTTAATATGTCATGAATCACGCCGTTGAATGTTTCTTCGGCCTGTAACGATGCATTAATCGACCCCGATGTTTGTGGCCCGGGCAGGCTGGTAAATTGTAATGCCTGTCGCGTCGCAGCGCGGAACACGCCAGCAAGCGCTCTTCCCGCGCCGGAGATTGGGTATTCATCCGCCGGATTGGGAGCGGCCAGCCGTCCGCCATGTTTTTCCTGAAGGCATTGTGTCACGAGAATTCGTTTTTCCACATCACCGATATGTTTCCTCAAGGTGGCGCCCCTAAGACGAATGCCACGCGATTTAACAATTGCCGTTCCATCCTTTTCGTGGATGGCTCGCATCTTGTTTCTGTAATCCCGCCACTTTTGGAGGTAAGGCTCCCACTTTCCTCTGTAGCGCTGCTCGACATAATCGACGATCTTATCGTGATTGGTCTTCCACCAAGCAACTTCGGGTAAGTCAGGGCAGGAGGCGGCTTGCGCTTTATTATTTGGTTGGGTCGTCATAATCATCGTACCGGCAAGCATCACCAGTCCGGCGATACCGGCCATTGCTCTTATCCCAGGCATGTATCAATGCTCCTTACTCAATTCTTGAGTAACGTGTTGAAACTTCGATTTTCCACGCCCGAGATATTCTGTCTGGTTGAACTGCGGCGCGTTCACGCCACTGCCGGTGCATTTATTTAAACCCACTCAAACCCCAGACAGTTCTAGGATTACTGAAATTAGTAGGCCCAAACGGTTAAAGTAGGGTTAAGGTTCCGAAACCAAACACAAAAAAATGGGTCCCTACGCCTCAACTCCGAGCCATCAAGCAGTGGTTTCAACCCGAATGAGGGCGTAGGCCAGTAACAGGCCGCTGTCATCTGGCGACAACAGCTG
>NHHQ01000107.1 GCA_002170915.1 Rhodospirillaceae bacterium TMED167
CCAATTCCAATATTGTGCCTGCCTGGGCCAACTGGGATACGTTCAATGAGCTCGATCGGAAGGGGCTAACCATGTACGGCCAGATGACGGCGGGCTCGTGGATCTATATCGGGACTCAGGGCATTGTTCAGGGAACCTATGAGACCTTTGCTGAGATGGGCCGTCAGCATTTTGACGGGGACTGGACGGGCAAATGGATCCTCACTGGCGGCCTCGGCGGCATGGGGGGTGCCCAGCCTTTGGCAGCGACCATGGCTGGCGCCTCGTTGATCGCGGTGGAGTGTAAGCCGTCCTCCATTGATTTCCGGATGACCACAAAATACCTCGACACTAAGGCCGACAGCCTCGAAGAGGCCATCGCGATTGTTGAGCGCTCTCATGCGGAGAATAAATCCATTTCTGTCGGCCTGTTGGGCAATGCCGCAGACGTCTTCGCTGAGATCGTCGAGAAAAGCAAAACCGACGCCCGCTATCGTCCGGATGCTGTGACCGACCAAACCTCTGCCCATGATCCGGTGAACGGTTTTTTGCCCCAGGGTTGGAGCGTGGCAGAGTGGGAGGATCGGCGTGAGCGGGATCCCAAAGGCACTGCGGAAGCCGCCAAAGCGTCGATGGCCGTGCAGGTGCGCGCCATGCTCAATTTCTGGAAGATGGGTATTCCCGTGGTCGATTACGGCAATAACATTCGCCAGATGGCGTTGGAGATGGGGGTCGAGACGGCGTTCGATTTCCCAGGCTTTGTGCCGGCTTATGTGCGGCCACTGTTCTGCCGGGGGATCGGCCCCTTCCGTTGGGCCGCGCTCTCAGGCGACCCGGAGGACATCTATAAAACCGACGCCAAGGTGAAGGAGCTGTTACCAGATAATGCGCATCTGCATAACTGGCTCGATATGGCGGCGGAACGCATCAGCTTCCAGGGCCTGCCGTCCCGTATTTGTTGGGTTGGTCTCGGTGACCGGCATCGTATTGGGTTGGCGTTTAACGAGATGGTCCGTTCCGGCGAATTGTCTGCACCTTTGGTGATTGGGCGGGATCATCTCGACTCTGGATCTGTTGCCAGCCCAAATCGGGAAACGGAGGGCATGATCGACGGGTCCGATGCGATCTCCGACTGGCCGTTCCTGAATGCGCTTCTCAACACGGCCTCTGGCGCGACATGGGTGTCCTTGCACCATGGCGGTGGTGTCGGCATGGGCTTCTCGCAGCATGCCGGCATGGTGCTGTTGGCGGATGGAACCGAAGAGGCCGATGCGCGGATCGGGCGGGTTCTCTGGAACGATCCTGCCAGCGGCGTAATGCGCCATGCAGACGCAGGGTACGAGGACGCCATTGCCTGCGCTCGGGAACATCAATTGAACCTGCCGGGAATTCTCGGCTAATCGCGGGGAGGCAGAAGCGCTGGTTACGCCGCGACATAAATCCCGGCAAAGAAATTCGAGAGGTCTTCATAACCATCCAGTGGCAGAATATGGGCGATATATTGGTCGGGTCGCACCACGATCATACACCCGGTTTCACGATCAATGCCGCGCATGTCGAAGATGTCGCCCGCCCCTTTATGGTCCACGCAAAAGACTTTTTCGTGGTCCTGTAGGCCGAGTTTTCCCGTGATTGGTACGAGCAGTGATGGCATGTCTTCGTAGGAGAGTGCGTCGAAGGTCTGCTGAAAAATGGCGCGCAGGTCGATGAGGCCATCAATATCTTCATCCGCCCTCGTGTGCTTCACCACAGGAGAGGCCGGATCCGTCTCCAGCCAGTCAGCGAGCTGATGGATGGCCGATCCCGGTGCGGATGTATCGTTCTGTCCCGCAAACGCATAGATCCGCCAGCGCGCGTCTGCGCCCGCGGCATGGCCCAGTTGCATCTGTTTCGCGTCGGCGAGACGGACGACGGGCGCGGAATGAAAGCGGCGGCCGATTTCCTGGCCGGTGGCGCGCGCCTGATAAGCCGTTGCAGAGGTCAGAGCGGATTGATCATATTTAACTGCCAGGCCGCCGGTGAACTCCAGGTTCTGCTTGAAATGCCGCACAATGCGCGGCTCAACACTGCCGTCCACCTCGGACGGTTTCGGAGGTGCGGACATGGTGCGCGCCCACGCATGGTCGGTATCGATCAGGCGTTTGGCTTCAGTCCACCGCTCGGCGGAGTAGCTGTGAAGCAACGAGGCGCTGGTCCGTCCCTGGAGAACATGCACCAATTTCCAGCCAAGATTAAAGGTGTCCTGCATAGACACGTTCATCCCCTGGCCAGCTTTGGGGCTGTGGGTGTGACAGGCATCTCCTGCTGTGAAAACCCGGGGCGTGCGCATACCGATTTCGTCAGAGGGGACATCATCAAATTTATCTGATAGGCGATGGCCAATCTCGTAAATTGACCACCAGGGGACCTGTTTCACCTCGATCGTAAAGGGATGCATGATGCGGTTGGCGCTTGCGATCAAATCATCAACGGTCAAGTTGCGGCTGGCGGCCCGTTCGTCCGGGTTGAGCTTGTCCATCTCCACATACATGCGGAAAAGATACCCGCCTTCGCGCGGCAGAATGAGGATATTGCCCTCTTTGGCGGAAGCAACCAGACATTTTTGCCGCACGTCCGGAAAATCCGTATTGGCCAAAATATCCATCACGCCCCAGGCCTGGTGCGCCGCGTCGCCGTGGAGTTCGCCACCGATGGCGGCGCGTACCGTGGAGCGCGCACCGTCGGCACCAACGACGTATTTTGCCCGGACGATGGTCGTTTCGCCGGTATTCACGCCGGTATTTTTGATAGTTACCGCAACGGGATGGCTGTTGGAGCCTGCCCCGATCTCTAGATCCTGGACCGCCCAACCATAGTCCGGCATCAAGCGCGTCGGTGCATTTCGCATGACGTCCAGGAACAGTTCATGGACCCGGGCCTGGTTCATCAGAATATGAGGCATCTCAGAAGTGTCATCGGCGACATCCTGGACGCGGCCGATACGCTTAATATTCTCTGGCTGCGCGGGATCTGGCATCCAAAAGCTGGTTTGATTGACCCAATAACTCTCGCGTTTGACTTTGTCAGCGAAACCGAAGGCCTGGAACATCTCCATCGTCCGGGTATTAATGCCGTCCGCTTTGCCTTTTTCCAACGGGCCCGGTATCGGATCCACGATCATCGTGGTGATGTCCGGGAAGAGAGACAGTTGCGCGGCCAGGCAGAGTCCGGCGGGGCCGGTCCCCGCAATCAAAACATCGACCTCTTCGGGTAGTGGCGCAAACTCATTGCGGTCACGGCGCTGGGCTGCCGCGTTTTTAATGTCCGGGTCGCCGCCCCGAAATCCGTCACCGTAATACTGCATCACTGCGTCGTCCTTTTGATCATCTTACTTAACGCACATTTTCACCATTTAATATGTATACTTATTACCCGAGTCAATAAACGATAAGCATACATATTAAATTGCGCCCATGGATATTGTCGCTTAGAAATGGAAGTGTCCAAGAAGCGGGGAGGCGGTGTTATGAACGTGCGCGAGATGGCCGGGCATGTGATCAGGCGGTTAAATCAGCATTCAACCCAGGTGTTTGCCCTGGGCGCCCAGCGAGCCGGATTTCATCTGACACCAGTGCAGTTTGCAGCCATGGACACCATTGCGGCCCATCCCGGCATAGATCAAGCCGGCGTCGCGGCGGATATCGCCTATGATCGGGCGACCATCGGCGGGGTCATCGACCGGCTTGAGCAAAAGGGCTACGTATCCAGAAACGTGTCCCCACAAGACCGCCGCCGCCGAGCGGTTTGGCTGACGGATCAAGGGGAGGCGGTTCTGCAAGACATTCTGCCGGTGGTGACGGACTTACAGGAGACCATATTACCCGGGCTCGATCCGGCAGAGCGCGCCCGGTTTTTAGAACTTGCGGGCAAGGCCCTTTGCGCATTCGAGACGGAAGAGGAAAAAAAATCATAATGGCCCGTTGCCGCCGTCTCAATCCTTACGCCTGGTGCTACCGCAGTCGCGCGGGCGTCGGCAATTTTTACGGGTCAGTTGGGGATCCCTCTGCCGCTTATTTGTGATATGTCTGTACCCGCTGGTCACGCCCCCTGTGCGCCGTTCTGAAGGTGAACCTATCCCTATGTCACGCCGCTCAATTTTGCAAAATATTCTGCATGTTTTTTCCGGGCAAGCCTTGGCGATGCTCTGTGGCCTGGTGACGCACGCCTACCTTGCCCGGGTTTTGGGACCGGGGAACTATGGCATTCTTGGGTTTGCTGTCAGCGTGGTGTCGTACTTCGGTATCCTGGCGTCCTTGGGAACGGATATGTGGGGCGCGCGAACCATCGCGCGCCAGGACCTGGAGATAAGCACCGTGACGGCGGATATTGTCTCCCTGCGTTTCGCTCTCAGTCTGGTGTCTCTTGTCCTGCTGGTCGTTTTGATCAGCGTCTGGCGGGAATCTTCCACCGTCAATTCTGTAATTTTAATACAGGCCGCCAGTCTGTTTATCGCTGCTTTAACCCTAGATTTTTCTTTTCAGGGGCTGGAGCGGCTAGACGTTGCCGCCCGCCGGCAAATGATTTCGGCCGTGACCGCCCTCGTTGGCATCCTTGTATTTATGCAGTACGGCGGATCGGTGGTCACGGCGGTGATCGTGTTTCAGGCGGCCGCCTTCGTGGCTGCGTTATACGCGGTCGTCATCTTCCGGCGAACGGTGGCTGTGTTGCCACTCAGGATTAACGTGACGGCCTGGAAAAAGATACTGCGAGCCTCCATGCCCTTTGCGGTGACCGGCGTTGTCAACGCGATCTATTTTTCCATCGATGTGGTGATTATCGGGTTGGTTCTGAGCAAGGAAGATGTCGGGCTCTATGTCGCGGCGGGCCGGGTGCTCACCTTGGGCCTATCTGTTGCCGGTATCTTTACGAGCGCCTTCATGCCGGTTCTGTCCCGTCTGGTGGCAGAGAGCGAGACCCGCCGGGAAGCGAGCCTGCATTTGGCCCAGTCTGTTCTCTTTACCGGCGGCCTCATCGCCAGCGGCGGATTTCTCCTGGCACCAGAGATCATCCATCTGTTGTTTGGGGCAGGTTTTGCAGGTGCCGAACAGGCCCTTCGGCTTCTCATGATCAATTTGGCGGCGGCTCACGTGCTCGTTGTATATCACCTTCAATTGATGACATGGAATCATGAGCGGGCACAGATGGTCATCATGATCGCCGGGGCCATCATGAATGTTGTGCTCAACCTGATCTTTATTCCCCGGTTTGGGATTGAGGCGGCGGCGGCCACGACACTGGCGAGTACGTTATTTGTGATTGTTTTGGCCTATATTGTTCTAGCGCGGCACGGGGATGAGCGCCATGGTCTGGTCATTGTTCAAAATGCCATCTTGTTTGGTGTGGCGGCGTGGGGCGGATATGAGATGCTGGTGGCGGCCGGCAATGCCGTCGAGGCGCCAGCCATCCGCTTCCTTGATGTTTGGCACGNTGTTGACGCTNNTCTANGGGNCNATCGGCTGGGGNCTCAGGATCNTNCGNCCNNCGGAAATNAGCCGNTANCTGACCCGGGANCNNAATTAATNGTCAGCNCTGNNCTTCNTCNTGCCGCAGNCGGAAGCGTTGNAGCTTGCCGGTCGCCGTTTTNGGCAGCGCGTCGACGAATTCAATGGCGCGGGGATATTTGTAAGGGGCAATTTCCGACTTCACGAAGTCCTGGAGCGTTTGCGTCAGCGCCTCTCCGGCGTCCTGGCCCTCACGGAGTACAATGAAGGCTTTGACGATGTTGGTCCGCTCTGGATCGGGCGCGCCGATGACGGCACACTCGGCCACCGAGGCATGTTCCAGCAGGACATTCTCCACCTCGGGGCCTGAAATGTTGTAGCCTGAGGAGATAATCATATCGTCGGCCCGAGCTACATATTTAAAATATCCCTGCTCATCCATCTCATACACATCGCCCGGGTAATTCCATCCGTCTTTGACATAGTTAGCCTGGCGGGGATCATCCATATACCGACATCCGGTCGGGCCTTTCACAGCCAAAAACCCAGGCGTGCCGGGGGCCAATTCGGTGCCGTCGGCGTCCGTCACCCTGGCCTGATATCCGGGAATGGCTTTNCCTGTGAAGCCCGGGCGCATGTTTTCCGGGCTTGCGGAAACAAATATATGCAGCATTTCGGTGGTGCCTAGCCCGTCGATCAGCCTAATTCCGGTTGCCTCGTGAAAGGCCTCCCACGTGGCCTTGGGCAGGGTTTCTCCGGCTGATATGCCCTGGCGGAGAGAGGANAGATCATATTTTTCCATCAGATTGGCCATAGCCCTGAACGCCGTTGGTGCGGTGTAGGTCTGGGTGACATGGTATTTGTCAATGGTCTCGAACAGGGCTTCGGGGCCGCTCGCCGGAAAAAACCGGGTCGAGGCCCCGAAGCGCATGGGGAACAGGGTCACACCACCAAGCCCGAAAGTGAAGGCGAGGGGTGGGGTTCCAGTGATGACATCGTCGGGTGTNATTTTACCGACATAGCGCGGGAAACAATCGGTGATTGCCATCAGGTCTCTGTGGTAATGCACGGTGCCTTTTGGGTTGCCCGTAGTACCAGAGGTGAAGCCAATCAGGGCGATATCATCAGCGGCGGTGTTGACATTGGGGAAGTCTGACTTCTTCCCATCCATGGCGGTCTCCAGGGTTGCCTTGGGCCCCCCGTCCGCCATCGTGGTGAAATACAGCAAATGCCGTAGTTCAGGTGAATTGACTGCGGCCTCTTCCAGTTCATCCGCTAATTCCACGTCAGAGAGCGCAATGGTTACGCCGGNCCGGTCAATAAGATAGGCGAGTTCCCGGGCGCGCAACAGCGGCATAGTTGTGACGCAGATCCCACCGGCTTTAAGAACGGCAAACCAGCATGCAACTAGCATTGGCGTGTTAGCAGCCCGCAAAAGCACGCGCGCGCCGGTGATCATGCCGCAATCTTCGACCAGTACCCGGGCTATCTGATTGCTGAGGGTGAGGAGGTCACCATAGGTCCAGCTCTTATCTTCATAAAGCAGCACGGGCCGGTCACTGAATCCGCCAGCCACCATGTTATCCAACAGTTCTGTCGCCGCGTTCTGATAATTGCCATATGCGGCGAGTTCCGGAACACCGGTGAAATCAAACACCGGTTGCAACGCCAGCGGCGGCAGCAGGTCCCTGGCAAAGGTATCTTGGTGGGCGGACGGAACGCCGCCGGGCGCGGAGGGGTGGGAAGATCGGCTATCTGCCATAATGCTACTAGTCCTCTGTCGTGGGGGGCAGGGTAAAAGAAAAGGTACACGAGAGGGCACAAGAGAGTGCCAATGAGAAGGTTGGAGAAGGGGTGTCGGCTGAAAAGATTACTGATCTCTCTCTGATGCTAAGATTGACTCTTTGAGGTCGCCGAGCAAGGTATACAGATCTGACGCCCGGTCCCGATCCACATGCTGCATCAGGTCTGAGACCCAGCGTTTATTCTCCGGGATCATGGCGTCGAGAGCTTTGGTGCCGGCACTGGTTAATTTAACGTGTTGCACGCGACGGTCTTTGGCAGAGGGTTCTCGTATAACTAGCCCTTCTTCCTCTAACCTATCCACAAGCGGCGTGATATTGCCATTAGTTACCATCAGGCGATGAGAGAGTTCGCGCATGGGCTGGCCTTCCGGNGCCCNGTCGANCTGNGCAAGCACGTCAAAGCGGGGCAGGGTNGTGTCAAAGTTNGTTCTTAGGTTCTGGCGCACNCGGCGCTCGATCATGTTGGCGCAGGTGAGCAGGCGAAGCCAAATTCGGAGGTCTAGTCGGTCGTCGTCATTTAGACCGCTCTCAAAATCACTCTCGGCTTGAGGGATGCCGTGTTGATCACTATCCATCTGCTCCATCCCCATTGTATCGACCCGGTATACCGAGTTGTACCCCGATTTAGTTTAAGTCTAAACTGACTGATCTTAAAACAACCAACTTTTGCCAGCAAGAGAGATTAGGTTCAAAAGAGCAAACATGGCTGAGAGGCAGGGTAGGTAGATAGGGTTAATAGATCATAACATATTGCCGCTTTCCATGGCGTTCGTGATGAGCTAAACCGTGCCCAGTTTGGCTAAAAAATCGCGCGGAGAGGTGCCGGAGTGGTCGAACGGGACGGTCTCGAAAACCGTTGTGCGCTTGCGTACCCAGGGTTCGAATCCCTGTCTCTCCGCCATTTCAAAGGTACTTCTAACGTACCCATTAGTTACAACTAATTAGCTTAACTCAGAACACGTCCTTAAACTTTTGTGTCACAGATTTTCACACAGGAGTGCATCATGTTTTGTGTAAATCGGAATGGTTGGTTGAATCTCGGACATAGATTTCCGCACGACGTAGTTGAAGTCATTGGTTCTACTTGTATCCGATGTCTGTTTAAAACCAAAAAAGAGATTAGCTTATAAACTCGCTCTGGAGGTCCGTGATCGGGCCACTTTCGTCTAATAACCCCGTCATGCCGACCTATTTTTAGGGTCAAGTTGCGCAACTATCTCGGTCAATTCAGCCCAATCGCTCGTTGAAAAACTATTTTCGTTAAATTTTAAGATAAAGTTTTCGCCGTTAATTTCTTTGTTGAGCACTCTCTCATCTGCAGTGTCTACGACCTGATAGCAGATAACGGAATGGCCAATCCCTTTAAAATTGAGTTCGATAGGCGTTCCAAACCCAAAATGTTCTTTGACCAATGAATACGTATCTTCAGAAATTAAGATGGACGAGGGACTCGCGGCTGATTGGACACGTGCCGCCAAATTTACTGGTGAGCCTATTGCCGTATAGTCGAGGCGGTCACTGCTCCCAAAGTTTCCGACAGTACAAAAGCCGCTGCTCAATCCTATACGAACCTGGAGTGGTGAATGTAGATTATATTTTTTACTCCATTCTTTGGATAGCGTGGCCATACGGCCCTGCATTTTGATTGCCATCTTTAGGCAATTAATTGCATCTATTTCAGCGCCTTGCGTCTCGGGATCTCCGAAAAATACCATAATGGCATCGCCGACAAACTTATCGATTGTTCCCCCAAATTCTAGAGCGATCTTGGACATTTCATCGAGATAAAAGTTAAGTAATGCGGTTACCTCCTCTGACTCGAGACGTTCTGACATACTGGTAAATCCGACCAAGTCGGAGAAGAAGATCGTGAGTTTCTTTCTCTCACTCTTAACCTGAACACTTTGTTTGTCGTCAAAGATCCTCTTGTGAAGTTGAGGTGATAAGTATTTTGCCAATTGGGTTGAGATCAGCTGAAGTTCTTCTGATTTTTGCTGAGCGGCGGTCTTTGCTTTTGCTATTGCTTGCCGTTGTTTTTCCAATTGCAAAGAGAGCGATTTGCGAAGTTGAGCCTCTATTTTTAATTTAGAGTTCTCTTTCCTTAAGTCTAATAGGAGGGCCCTATTGTCACTCTTCTCATTCATTTCCGGAGATGTCCTCGGATGGATTTAACGAACTCCCACCAAAGCCAGTTCTCAAGGCGTTAGTCGTCGTAGGGGTTAGCAAGTGTTTGGTCCTTGATATCGGATGAGTCGACATATCGTTCGGTTTCTATTGGAAGAGTTGCCATAAAATCGTTACCTCCAATCCCTTCAAGGGCATCAAAAATAGCGTCTTCATCTTCTGCAAACCAATGGCAATAAAAAAAATCTTCCTTTCCCATCCAATGTCTCAGTGTCTCGGCTCGTTCAGTTTTTACAGATTCGAAAAATTCACGGTCAGTGATATCGCTCGTCATTTTTAAAAACTCTACGCGTGCCTCGGGGCTTACCCACGTGTGTGTGCATATGAAATGTTTCTTTGCCATAACGCTTAAGTTCCCTGAATACTTATATTAACGTCAACCGCAGGGTTACTATGCCCCAACCGGAACAGAATGAGTATCATTATAGTCCAACGAATGCCATGTTATGATGATATCGGTGAGTCCCGAATACGAATTTGCGTTAAGCTGAAATGTTATTGAAAAAGGAGACCGCCGTTGAATAAACCCGATGAATACGGGGCTCTTTGGACATGCAACCTTCCGTTATTAACTATTTGGGAACGCAATCGCTAGGGCGCCCCGGTTAAGTTCCCACCGAGCTCTCATTTGGGCGGGCGGGGGTTTGCTGCCCTCAGAAGTAGCTTACTTCAAGGACCTCAACCTCTGCCCTGTGATCACGGCCAAAGGCGACAACGCCAATTGATCGCAAATCTCCGGGATAAGGGGTTTTTTTAAGAAGAGCACTAGAAGCTTTGAAGTCTCTGAATGGAAGTAGCACCTCAGTCCATTTCTTTGATACCTCAAATTTAGCTTGATAATATTGCCAGGGTAAAAAAGTACCTCTGGTCCTTAAATGTATAAAATAACGCTGATCATTGCCTCTCACAACTACTCGGAGACCACGCGCCTCTTCAGGTAATGGATTAAACATTTTCATCCGAAATTGGATAAAACCGCCATTATTCTCGGTACTTACATTACCAGTCATTCGTGCATAGGTCTCTCCCCTCTCGGAGTTAAATTTAAGTTCGCCCGAGGAGATTCCGCCCATAACCGTATCGGCAATAAACTTCCACCTCATTTCTGGATGAGAGCTAAAATTTTCTATTAAACGATCATCAGCTTGAGTTGGAAAAGTCATAACGACTATTAAAAATGCAATTAGCAATCGAAGCATTATGGAATGTCTATTTCTTTGTTTGGGGCAGGGATCGAATTTTACGGATCATAACCCATTTTTGAATATGTTCCATTTTGGACTTTTTGTCTCGGTGACACAAAACACACTTTAGTTTGAGAGCATGACTGAAGAAAGCGAAAGAACTGTTGGATCATTAAAATTCGCGCCGGCCGTTTAGAGGACAAAAGCCGCCAAAAGTGGATTAAGTCAGAGATTGGAGATATTTTTATCCAGTTGGTAGCGTGAATGAAGTGGTTAGAAGACTCACAGCAATTAGTATTATCAGCGTTAGGGCAATCTCAAATTGAAGAGAGGTCTTAAATTGTCTTACCCCCCGCAAGGGGCTTTGCTCTAACGACGGCACTATCCTAAACTTATTTAGTGCGGCTAGAGACAACAAAGCCCCTACCAAAAAAAGTTTTATCAGAAGTACATTACCGTAGCTTGTCGTGAAAATAAGAGAGAGTTCTCCCAGCAATATGTAGGCATAAGCCAAGCCTGTAATAATAATCAAACCTACATACACCAGTGCAACCAGGCCAAAGCGGTGAGCCAAAGCACGTAAATTAGTTGTGTCTGTTTGTAAACAAATCCAGTGAAAAGGAAGAAGAGCTCCAAGCCAGAAGGCTATGCCCAACAAATGTAAAACTAAAAGTGATTGTGTGAGCCATTTACCCAGTAGGGCATGTCCGGCAAGTGTGAGAGAGAAGAGCACGGCAATGGAGCCAATCAATAACGTACATTTCTGAGCTTTCGGCCTTAATTTATGGGCCACCAACATCACCACAAAGCCCGCAGCAGCTATGAGGTAACCCACACCAGAATTAGACTCAATGGCGAGTTGCAACATTAAAGGGTCGATTAAAC
>NHHQ01000108.1 GCA_002170915.1 Rhodospirillaceae bacterium TMED167
ATGACCCCGACGGTCTGCACTGGCAGCAGGACGGCAAACGCCTGCCATATCTTATCATACAGACCGGCTTGGCGTATTTCCTCGAGATAAATAGCATCTGCCTTACGTAGAACGTCCAATTTCTCCTCGGTAATGGTACCGGGAATGCGGATCGCGAGGCCCGGGCCTGGGAACGGATGGCGACCGACGAACCTGTTGTGCAGTCCCAATTCCCGCCCGAGCGCGCGGACCTCGTCCTTGAATAGCTCACGTAGGGGTTCCACCAGTTGCATGTTCATGCGTTCCGGCAGGCCACCTACGTTATGATGGGACTTGATGGTCACGCTGGGGCCGCCGTGAAATGACACGCTCTCGATGACATCCGGGTATAGTGTGCCTTGGGCCAGGAAATCGGCACCGCCCACGCCGCGGGCTTCTTCCTCGAAAACATCTATGAACGTTGCGCCGATGATCTTCCGTTTTTGCTCGGGGTCCGAGACGCCAACGAGTTTGCCTAAAAATAATTCAGCGGCATCCCTGTGGATTAGCGTGATATTGTAATGATCCCGAAACAGCCCGACAACTTCATCAGCCTCTCCCTCGCGCATCATGCCTGTATCCACGAAGACGCAGGTCAGCTGATCGCCAATGGCTTCGTGCAGCAGGACCGCAACGACAGACGAATCTACTCCACCTGATAATCCGCAGATCACTCTGCCGTCTTTGACCTGTTTCCTGACCTTGGCGATCTCCTGATCCTTAAAGGCGGCCATGGTCCAGTCGCCCGCACAGCCTGCGATGGCATGGGTAAAGGTCTTCAATAGGGCTGCACCATGAGGGGTGTGGACGACTTCAGGATGGAATTGAACGCCGTAGAATTTCCGCTCGTCGTCCGCAATGGCGGCGAAAGGGGCGCCCTTGCTGGTCCCGATAACGCGAAAGCCCGTTGGCAATGAGGTTACTCGGTCCCCATGGCTCATCCAGACTTGTTCGTCCGATCCTTGCCGCCAGGCACCGTCGAAGAGAGCGCAGTCCGCCGTAACCGCGACCGAGGCACGGCCGAATTCCCGCTGGTCATGGCGTTCCACCGCCCCGCCGAGCTGTTCCACCATCGTCTGCTGTCCGTAACAAATACCCAGCACAGGGAGACCCATTTCAAACAGGGCATCCGGGGCCCGTGGCGTGTCTATTTCTGTCACCGATGCCGGTCCGCCGGAGAGAATGACACCCTTCGGATCAAAGGCTCTGATACTGTCTTCAGAGACTTTATTGAACGGATGGATTTCAGAATAGATTCCGGATTCCCGGACCCGGCGGGCAATCAACTGAGTGACTTGAGAGCCAAAGTCGATGATGAGAATGCGGTCTGTCATGACCCGACTCTTAGCCGAGTCGCCCGGCTAAGAAAAGAGACAGGGTTAAACCGGATGCAAGGGGCGCAATAGGACGCGACTAAGAAATGAAGGGCCGCAACCTGTTCAGGAGCGCGCCGGTGGCGTGCGCATCGGCTGCGGCACCGAAGATGTACTTATCCGGACGGACCAGCAGGGCCGAACACTCCCACGCATCGAAAACGCTGGATAAGACAGTGTTCATGGCCGTGATCTGGCCCTCGGCGCCGGAGGGTGTGTCCGTGACCACGACGATTTGGCCGCCACTGCGCTCGAACCAATCCCGGTCCTCGCCGGAGAGGCCATCCAGCATGTCCGGCCGTTGCACGACCAGGAGAAAGCCTGCGCCGATGATGTCATCCAGCAGGGCCTCTGTGCCTGCGCAGTCGATCACGGCTGGCTGTGGAAACAAACGGCCTGCCGGACCCACTGGCACACCATTTGCGAGATCGAGAACGCCTTCTGTCAAATTGGGAATCAGATTTTGCCGGACGGTCACCATGCGGCCGCTGCGAAGATCTTCCTCCAGGCGGGCATCGCGCGCCCTGGCCTTGGCCGGGTCCCGTTCGCAAATGGTCTTACCCAATAATTTTGTGAACTCCGTCAGGGCTTTGACATGGGGTTTCCGTTCCCGTTCATAATGCGCAAAAAGCGTGGCCGGTGCCTTGAAGCGTTCAACTTGATTGAGCTTCCAGATCAGGTTCGCGGCGTCCCGGATGCCCTGACACATTCCCTGACCCATGAAAGGAGGCGTCTGATGGGCGGCATCACCCAAAAGATAAACACGGCCTTTCGACCAGGTTATCGCCACCAGTGCGTGGAAGCGATAGACGGCGGCGCGCCAGATATCGAAATTCGATGGCTCCCCCCAGCGACGCAGCAGGTCCAGAATACGCTCCTCTTTCGCAACCTCCTCGGGCGACTCACCGGGGTTGAGCATGAGTTCCCAGCGTCGGTGATTGCCGGGCCCCACGACATAAGTCGAAGGACGGGTGGGCTCGCAATATTGAATGTTGGTTTCCGGCAATATTGTTGGATCGTTCACCTTAACGTCAATCACAATCCATTCCTCGTCAAAGTCCAAGTCCTCGAGGGGCAGGTCCATCAGGTGCCGAACCGGACTTCCAGCGCCGTCACAGGCCCAGACATAGTGCGCGGAAAGGTCATATTCCGTCCCACGTTGAAGATCCTGGACGGTGAGCCTAACGTAATCCCTCTTCTGGGCCATCGACCGCACTTCGTGCTCCAGCCTCACATCGATGGATTCGAAACGTCTAAGGCCGTGTCTGAGCGCTTTTTCCAAACCGGGCTGGTTGAACAGGTAGTTGGGCAGCCAGTGCAAGGGAAAGGGTTCCGGTGACGGATCGATCCGGCGGATGACCTGACCCTCGGCGCCGAGATAAAGAGCCGGGCGGTACCGTGTGGTGCAGGTCAGTATCTCCTCTGTGAGGCCGATCGATTGGAAAACCCGCATGGCCTCCTGATCAAAAGAGATGGCACGCGGTTTGTCGTAAATCTCCGGTTCCCGTTCGATGACGACGGTTTTGTATCCGTGCTTACCAAGCAGGTTTGCCGCCGTGGCACCCACCGGGCCCAGACCGACGATGGCCACGTCAAAGACATTCCCGTGGTTTTCCGAACTGCTGCTCACCGTAGGATACCCGGCAAGCAGTCAGTCGCCATAAAATCCAATTGTCCGAACCTCGATGCTTTCACGGGGTGTGTAGCCGGACGGTGGTTCTCCTGCTAAGTCGGCGGCGCCATGCGCTGAATAGCGCGCCCGGCCATCCGTTTCTGAATCAAAGCATTTCAAAATAACCGCTTCTTTCATGGTCATCTCTGGGAAGTAATACCACTGCTGGCCCGCGCTATATGCTGTCCGATAAGTCTCACCCCGCCGGTCAGGATAAATATGATCTGCAGCGATCATGTCCTTGGGCCCTATGGATTTGGCATCGCACAGCACGAGCGGCCAGGATTGCACCGGCTCCATAAGCGGCCGCCAGACATTCACCATGATATAGCGGCGTGTCAGCCGCTCCTCCGCTTCGTCTGCCGGTAAAATGTCCCGTACCCTTTTTGGCGCCGACCAGTCTGTATAGTCATTGTGAACGCTTCTGACCGGTGCCCGGTAGATCTCGCCTGAGTTTCTTTTATCCGCGTTTTCGATGCGGATGGTGTGATCAAATATAGCGACCTTCTCCACGCCCGTCAGCTTTTTAACTAGCGCGGTGCACTCGCTGTAATAGCGATCCTGAACGGTGTCCTCATCATAAAAATCGCTCACTGACGATGCGTGATCCACCAGAATGAAGCCCTGATCGTCAAGGTCGAGATCATCGCGGACCGACCGGCCGTTCAAAATAGAGACGTTACGGGTCTCGTAGAGGCCGGTGGTGCGGGCGATGCCAGTATTGGGGTCGAGCTCGGTCGGGAAGGTGGCAGGTTTCNCCCCCNTANCCACGGCAAAGGTCATTTCTCCTTCGACGGNGGGATGGCCCAGNTTTATNTCTGTCATATGNGTCTGATCCGTTTTTTATGNNNAACGTTTAGTTACCCAAATAANTCGATNTTGCAAAGGCCANCGACCGGACCNANAGGTTGGGTTTGAGCTNGACTCAGGNCAGGGAGGCCAGGGATGGGGCCAGGGTCAGAGGGGGTACAGCCGGGGGCGTTTATGATGGATGGCTTNTTTTAGGTCNGTCCAGCCGTAAGCCCATTCTTGGAGCGTCGTGCCCCAGAGCGTTTCTTTCCGCTCTCCNGCCCGCTGNCCGCCCATCCGCTCGTAAAAAAAACGCGAGGGATTGGGCGCGAGCACCCAGATGACGGCGGAATTATAGCCGGATTGGACGAGGGCGCTGAATAAATGGGCCATCAGTGTCTCCCCGATGCCCTCGTTCTGAAAGTCGGGGTGCACATAGAGGGTATAGACCTCTCCCGCATAGGAGCTGTGAGCATCCCTGTTCTCTCCGGCACTGCCCATGGCGGTGATGCCATGTCCCGGTTGATCGACCACCATGATGATTTCGGTGCGATGCTTCAACGCGCGGGCGAACGAAACCGACAATTTGTCTGGTTTCATCCCGACCAAAACATGGTCGGGCAGGGTGCCTGCGTAGGTTGACCGCCAGGTATCGATATAGACCTCTGAAATGGCCCGTGTGTCGGCGAGCCGAGCTGGCCGGCAGACGATCACGGGAGCCTCTCCAAGATAGCACAGAAAAAGCCGTCCGTTTGCGTGCGCGCCGGCGTGAGGGAGAGATTATCGCCCGGGGATGGGCAGTTCCCACCAACGATTTTTTCCCATAACGCATCAATCTGGACCGAACGAAACATCCCAGCACGCGCTCGAAAGGCGGCGATTTGATCTTCATTTTCCTGCGGCAGCACGGAACAGGTGGCGTAGATCAGCCGTCCGCCCGGTTTGACGAGCAATGACGCTTGATCCAGGATGCTCGCTTGCAGGGCTGTATAGCCGTGCAGGGTGTCGGCCGTCAGCCGCCATTTAGATGCCGGTGCACGGCGCCAGGCCCCGCTGCCCGAACAGGGCACATCAATAAGCACGCGCTCGGCAGATGCGCGGTGCTCCTGCAGCCAAGGGTCCTCCGGTCCAGTCAGGAGATGCCGGCTCACATTGCTCACGCCTGCCCGTTTTAACCGGGGTGTGAGCTTGTCCAGGCGTCTTTTGTCGGTGTCACAGGCGAGGAGCGGTCCGCCGTCTTTCATGGCGGCGGCAAGGGCAAGCGTTTTTCCGCCGCCCCCGGCACAAAAATCGATGGTTTTGTGGTCTGCCTTGGCATCCACCAACAGTGCGATGAGCTGTGAGCCCTCGTCCTGAATCTCGACGAAACCGCCCTTGAACGCTGTCGTCGCTAGAAGATTGCGTC
Organism: Rhodospirillaceae bacterium TMED167; assembly: GCA_002170915.1. The sequence goes on from NHHQ01000108.1 coordinate 5,258, forward strand.
GAGCAGCTAGGCGCAGCCCGAGGGGAGAGTAGGGTGTCGGTTCTGCCGCCAGTCCATCGTTTTTCAATATTTCGAGAACGCGGGAGCAACTGGCTTTTAAAGTATTAACCCTGAGATCTACCGGTGCTGGCATGTTGAGGGCCTGTGCTTCCGTGTTAAAATTTTGTCCCCAATAGGATGCCATGCCCTCATAGAGCCACTCCGGAAATTCCGCCTGGACCCAGCCCGGCAGGGCCAGATCCGCCGCCACCGGCTCACGCGATGCGTTTGTTGTGAGGTCCATTTCAGCTGGGCTCAACGGCGCTGGGTTATAGATCGTGCCATTAAAGAGCTGGTGTAGTTCACGTGCCGGCATTGACTCAATCCCGACCAAATAGGCGATCATCTTATCTCGGGAAGAACCTGAACGGGTCCACCAGTTAAGGTGCGCGGTGTGGCGCAACATCGAATAGACGGTCTCAGAGATAAAACGCCGGTCCTTTGAACCGATGTAGCGTCGACCCCTAACATAGGCTGAGACAACTTCGTCGGCTTGAGAAAAAGAGCGATCAATTTTATCCAGAAGCTCAACGACCGCATTAATGCGTGCGCCCGGGGTCACGGCAGGTGGCCCGCCAAGATGCTAACTCTCAACCCGGTAGTTTGGGGCTTCGCGGGTAATGGTGACGTCATGCACATGCCCTTCCCGAAGGCCTGCCCCGGTGATTTTTCGGAAGCGGCAATTATTTTGCATTTCTTCGACTGTCCCATTGCCCGTGTAACCCATGGAGGAGCGGAGCCCTCCAACAAGCTGGTGGATGACATTTTCCACGGGCCCTTTATAAGGCACCCGACCCTCGACGCCTTCTGGCACCAGTTTCAAACTGTCAGAAACTTCTTGCTGAAAATACCGGTCGGCCGAGCCACGTGCCATGGCGCCCAGGGATCCCATGCCGCGGTATGATTTATAGGATCGGCCCTGGTATAGAAAAACCTCGCCAGGGCTCTCTTCCGTACCGGCGAAAAGAGAGCCGATCATCACGCAGTCGGCGCCACCCGCGATGGCCTTAGCGATGTCGCCTGAATATTTAATGCCGCCGTCCGCAACCACGGGCACACCTGACTTCTGCGCCATTTCCGCAGTTTCCACGATGGCGGAAAATTGTGGCATGCCGACCCCCGCGACCATTCGCGTGGTACAGATGGTTCCCGGGCCAATTCCCACTTTAACGGCATCGGCGCCGGCATCAATCAGAGCCTTGGCGCCATCAGAGGTCGCGATATTCCCGGCCAAAACCTGGGTGTAATTGCTGAGTTTTTTGATTTGTTCGACCGCTCTTAACACGCCCTCTGAATGTCCATGGGCCGTGTCCACGACAATGACGTCCACACCTGCATCCAGAAGCAGTTCAGCCCGCTCACGTCCTGCATCACCAACGCCGGTTGCCGCAGCTACGCGGAGACGGCCTTTCTCGTCTTTACAGGCATTCGGATAGGCCTGCGCCTTTTCCATGTCCTTTACGGTGATCAACCCGACACAGCGATATTCGCCATCCACCACCACGAGTTTTTCAATCCTGTGCTGGTGCAAAAGCCGTTTGGCTTCCTCTAAGTCGACGTTTTCAGGAACCGTGACAAGCCGGGAGTCGCCCTGGTTGGCTGTCATGAGTTCCCGAACCGGTTGCCCGGGATTGGACGCAAATCGAACATCGCGATTGGTCAGGATGCCAACCAATTTATTGTCTGCATTCTCAACAACAGGGAAGCCTGAAAACCCGTTTGCCTCCATGAGGGATCGGACATTCGCTAATTTCATGTCAGGATGGACGGTGATCGGGTTAACAACCATACCAGATTCGAATTTTTTGACCTTGCGAACTTCGTCGGCCTGTTCCTTGGGCGATAGATTTTTGTGGATCACCCCGATGCCCCCGGCCTGGGCCATGGAGATGGCGAGCCGGCTCTCTGTCACCGTGTCCATTGCGGCGGATAGCAGAGGGATGCCAAGGGCGATATTTTTCGTCAGCCTGGTGGACGTATTTGTCCCGCTGGGAAGCACACTGGACGCTGCCGGTTCGAGCAGAACGTCATCAAAGGTAAAGCCGTCGAGAATTTCCATGTCATCTCCAGACTAGAGTTGACGCCGAAGCATATAGGAGTTTCAGGTCTTGCCAAGTGGTCCTTGGCTGGCATGGCTTTATAAGCGATTATAAGGGATATGAAACGCTGATGACGCGCCGCTTACACGTGTCGAAAGCCTTGGGCGACAACATAGACCTCGGATGATTCGGCCCGGCTCGCCGGAGGTTTGGCATGCTTTACAGAGCGGAACCGTTTTTTCATCTCCGCCAGAAGCTCTTGTTCGGTCCCTCCCTGAAATACCTTCGCGATGAAACAGCCATCGGGGGTCAGCACCTCGCAGGCGAATAGATAAGCGGCCTCGACAACAGCCATGATTCTCAAATGGTCTGTCGGTGTGTGGCCGGTGAGGGCGGGGGCCATGTCACTGAGCACCAAACCCGCCCCCCCCGGGAGCTTGGATTTCAGCATTTTGGGGGCGTCATCAGCCATGAAGTCTTGGATCATTATGTCAACGCCCGGCAACGGGTCCACGTCGAGAAGATCGAGAGCGATAATTGCGCTCGACGCGCCGGCGGCTGGGTCCCCGAGGGTTTCCAAAACAACCTGGGTCCAGCCCCCCGGCGCTGCTCCCAGATCGACTACTTTGGTTCCAGGTTTGAGAAAATTAAAGCGGTCATTTAACTCAATGAGTTTGTAGGCTGCTCGAGACCGATATCCGTCTTTCTGTGCGGCGGCGACATAGGGGTCGTTTAGCTGCCGCTGCAGCCATCTCGTGGAGGATGTTTTCCGGCGTTTCGCCGTCTTGACCCGGGTGTGGAGATTGCGGCCGCTGCTGGCGGTGCTGCGCTTTTTGCCAGTGCCGGGGCCTTTCCTGCCGTTGCTCACTGAGGGATGCCGCTCGCCATCTCGATCGCGGGCGGGTTCCCGGAGACTGGCAGTCCATCGGCCATCATGAGTTCCAGAAGCATGCCCTCGCGCAGCCCCCGGTCAGCGACCCGCAGTTTGCCGACCGGCCAAGCGCGGCAAATCGCGTCGAGAATGGCACAGCCAGGAATAACCAATTCGGCCCGTTCCCGGCCGATGCATGGCAAGGCGGCCCGTCCCTCGTAATCCAGGTCCGTCAATTGCCGAGAGGCGGCGGAAATATCCTCAAATTTAAGTTCCAGGCCGTCGATCCGGGATCTGGAATAGTATGGGAGGTTCAAATGCATGGCCCCGAGCGTGGTAACTGTTCCGGATGTCCCCAACATTTGGACCAACCCATCTTGCACGCGCGTATTTATGCTGTTGCTTACGCAAAAGACGGAAAGTTGTTTAGCTATGTCGCAGACCATCATCTCATAGCAATTCTGATCGATGACATCGGTGCCACAATGCTCCGCGAGATTGACCACGCCAAAGGGTAAAGAGAGCACATCGGCAATTTCGTAGCTGCCTCTTTGGCCACGTTTCGACCAGATGAGTTCCGTGCTTCCGCCTCCGATGTCAAAGACCAACGCGTAGGGGGCGTTCTCATCAAGCAGACATTGGCAGCCTGTGATCGCCAGGCGGGCCTCTTCCTGACAGGATATTGTCTCAAATTCGAGGCCTGTTTCTCGTTTGATACGGGCGAGGAAGTGGTCACCGTTATCGGCCTGGCGGCAGGCCTCTGTGGCGATGTTGCGGGTCACGTTGACCTTGTTCTCGTTCAATTTCTCGGCACACACGCTGAGCGCATCGATGGCCCTGCTCATGGCCGCATCAGATAAGCGTCCTGACGAGGCGAGCCCTTCTCCGAGCCGGACGACCCGAGAAAAAGAGGCCGCGACCTGGAAGCCGGGGCTGTTCGGGCGGGCGATGAGTAGCCGACAGTTGTTCGTACCCAAATCCAACGCACCATATATTTTTTGCCGCCGCTGGCCATTAAAACCATATTTTCCTCTCCGCTTCCGCTGGCTGGCTGAATGTCGTCGGGTTGTCATTCTTCTTCTTTTCCCTTTTCTTAGTCAAAGGATAGACCGGAAAATCCAGAATGAGAAGCGCTAGCGCTGTTAGAAAAAAAGCCAGAAGCTAGGATAACAGAGGTGCCACCCTCACAAAGGCATTTGGTGTTACGCTCGTCGAGCCTGTTGGGGGATCATTTAGCGGGAAAACGCCCGGCTCTGAGCAGCCTGTTACTGTTTCAGAGACTGCATCCCAAACAGGTTCGACAAGCATCGGGTTCAGTGGAGACACCAATTTAAATCCACTTCTCGACCTATCTGGGAAACCGAACTGCCGGCCCACCTGTTGTTTACGATTTTCTTCAACTTTGGTCCTGAGCGGTGAAATCTGGCCAGTCACTAATTTTGTGAATCACAATGTCCAGTGGTCCCAATTCTGCGGCGCGCGTGAAGATGTGTTCGTCGATGTGGATTGGCAGGACGAGATCGAAGGTCTTTCGATAGCCTACTTGCGTGGGTGATGAGTCCAAGACGGTGATATCCGGGGGTCCTGTCACGCAATTTGGCGTCGATAGGGTCAATTTGATATTCGGGATATTACGGTCGTGACCTCGCTTATATATGCCATCCCGAAGGACACCCCCGGCATTGATACCCATGAGCATATCGGCTTTTAACGACACCACACCAAACCCTCTAGGCCCAGGGCTGCCGACCTGAAGTGGACCTCCCAGAATTCCTCAATCGCCTCACGTAAACCTCCTGTGACTGGCAAGCATACGGGGCTAAAAAGAGAGAAAGATATTGTTGATTACCGTCAGCGAAAAAAGTCAAAAAGTTTTATCCGATGATTTTGGGCCCTGTTGCTGGTGCTGATCAGTCTGATCATCAGAGAGGTGGCTGACCGCCAGCCATCCAGCGGCGTATCCCATGGGGAGATGGGCTCGTGAAGTTATCCAAGCCCTTCCCGGGGACCGAGAATGATGACGGCGGCGCCAATCATGCAGATTGCCCCGCCAACAAGGTCCCACCTGTCAGGTTGTTTGGCCTCTACCATCCACAGCCAAACCAGAGACCCGGTGATATAGACGCCGCCATAAGCCGCAAAGGCCCGGCCGGCGAAAGACGAGTCTATCCGTGTCAGCAACAGAGCAAAGAGAATCAACGACGCTAATCCAGGGATCAACAGCCACTTGGATCCATCTTCTCTGAGCCAGGCCCAGGCTGTATAGGTGCCGAATATCTCAGTGGCGGCTGCGCCGGTGAATATCAAAACCGTTAGAATGGCGCCCATATCACATTTTCTCCTTCACAGACCTCGGTAAAAATCCAAAATAATTGCGGGACAATTTGAAAATTCCGAGGTAATTGCTCCACATCAGGATTTTGTCGCCACAAGGAACCTTTTTATCATGTTATTCAGTTGTTCGCACAAAGGACACCACCATACCCATGCCGCTGATCATGGCGGAAGTTTCAAAGCATCCAATGGGTCTAAAACACACACTATCGATATTCACTGCCATCGGCAAAGTTACCCGGCAGGCGAGTTGATGAAGGTAGAGGCGGAAAAAGCCGGTTTCGCCGCTCTTTCTTTCGGCAGTGACTTGACGAAAGAGGTCAATCGCAAACAGCTTGATTATATCAAGCCAAAAATGGAGTCCGTAGAGACCCGCCTTGCCGATATGGATGCCATGGGGGTCGATATTCAGGCTATTTCTGTCTCGCCGTACCAATACTACTATTGGGCCGCGCCGGAACTGGGGCGTCAGGTTTCTCAAATGATCAACGATGAGATGGCCGAAGACATTGCGAAGCATCCGGACCGGCTGATTGGGCTTGGGACAATCCCCCTGCAAAACACAGAGATGGCAATCGCCGAGCTTGAGAGATGTGTGAACGACCTGGGCTTCAAGGGCGTGGAAATCAATAGCCAGGTGGACGGTTCGGATTTGTCCGCCGCCCGGCTTGAGCCGTTCTGGGCCAAGGTGGAGGAAATGGGCGTTATCGTCTTCATTCACACGGCTGGGTTTACGCATCCGGACCGCCTGAAAGAACATTATTTTCTGAACCTCATTGGCCACCCGGTCGAAGCCTCCATTGCTGTAAGCTATCTGATCTTTGACGGTGTTATGGAGCGCCATCCCGGACTGAAGATCGTTGTCTCTCATGGCGGGGGTTACTTGCCCTCCTATGCGGGCCGGATGGATCACGCATATCATGCCCGCGCAGACGTTCGGGAGGGTCTTCCCCACCCGCCGACCCATTATTTGAAAAGGTTTTACTTCGACACGGTGGTTTTTGAGCCGGATCAATTGGAATTCTTAATCCAAAAGTATGGCGCGGATCATATTCTGCTGGGAACAGATTACCCCTATGACATGGGCGAGGAAGATCCGGTCGGGTTGCTGCAGAAAGTTGACAGCTTGTCAGAAGATGAATTTGCCGCTGTCAGAGGCGGGAACGCCGCCAGTCTGCTTAACCTCTAGACCGGGTCCCTTCTGAGGATCAGGCACGCAAAGGAGAAGGGTCTCGCGATGGGCGCCCATTTGATTATGGGCACTCTCACATTTTGGCCCAATGCTGGTTTCCATTGGCTCTTTGAGACACACCAGAACTGGGGTAATATTAGGGGCATGACTAGGAGCATGTCCGGTACATGGCCGGGGAGATGTCTGCCGTTATGGTAACAAGCCAAACCAGTTTTCACCGACTTTGCCATAAGGCGTCGGTCCCTGACATTGTATCGCTTTAACCCCCTCTGCTGCGTGGCCTAGATAATCAGAGCTAACGTGCAGCGTTGGACGAAGGTGCGCCGGCAATCCCGAGACGCTATTCCAACCGCATCGAAATAAGTCAGTTGCCACTAGTGTTTTCTTTTTCCTGCCCGCCGTCCTCACCGGGTGAGAGTTTTGCCGCTTCTTTTTCCAGCTTCTTGAATGTCCGGGGCGCAAAAGGAAGTGACGCAATATAGAGGCATAAAATAATTGTCAGCGTGAGCCAGGGTGCGCTGACGGAAAAGGCGGCCACCAACCCCACAAGGAGCATGGTGGGCAGAACAAAGCGCTGCGATACCCGGAAGTTCTTGAAGGAAAAGGTGGGGAGCCGGCTGACCAGTAGGGATGCAACCGCGAGGATGGTCAACCCGACAACCACGGGGTCACGCACGACGGCGGACTCGAGCTGAAAAGAGAGGATTAAGGGTAGCAGAACCAAGCCGCCTCCGGCGGGAGCTGGTACACCAGTGAAGAAATTTTTTGCCCAAGCGGGTAGCTCAGGACCATCGATATTCGTGTTGAAGCGCGCCAGGCGAAG
>NHHQ01000109.1 GCA_002170915.1 Rhodospirillaceae bacterium TMED167
GCGCCTCTAGAGCCCATCACTGCGATCTCAGCACTCGGCCAGGCGTAGTTAACATCGCCGCGTAAATGCTTCGATCCCATGACGATATAGGCCCCGCCATAGGCCTTGCGGGTAATGATAGTGACCTTCGGCACAGTCGCTTCCGCAAAGGCAAAAAGAAGTTTGGCACCATGACGAATGAGCCCAGCATATTCCTGCTGGGTCCCCGGCAGAAAACCTGGAACATCAACAAGCATAACAATGGGAATGTTGAAGCAATCGCAAAACCGGATAAAACGGGCTGCTTTTACAGACGCATCGATGTCGAGACAGCCCGCTAGCACCATGGGCTGATTGGCTACGATCCCGATGGTAGACCCTTCCATCCGACCATAGCCAATAATGATATTTTTGGCATAATCTGGCTGGAGTTCGAAGAAATCATTCTCATCCACCAGCTTGACGATCAGCTCCTTCACATCATAAGGCTCATTGGGGTTTTCGGGCACAAGGCTGTCCAGAGATGGTTCCTGGCGGTTGGGAGGATCGTCGGTTGGAATGACCGGTGGATATTCCAGGTTACTGGCCGGGAGAAAATCCATAAACCGACGCAGTTGTTCCAACGCATCGATGTCGGTTTCAAAAGCCATATCGGACACACCGGATTTGGTGGTGTGCGTCGTGGCACCTCCCAATTCCTCCTGGGTGACTTCCTCATGGGTGACGGTTTTGACCACGTCCGGGCCGGTCACGAACATATAGGATGTGTCCTTCACCATGAACACGAAGTCCGTGGTGGCAGGTGAATAAACCGCACCACCCGCACAAGGTCCCATGATCATTGAAATTTGCGGCACTACGCCCGAGGCTTCGACGTTGCGGGCAAACACTTCGGCATAGCCGGCAAGAGCCGACACCCCTTCCTGAATACGGGCACCGCCGGAATCATTTAGACCGATAACCGGCGCGCCCACCTTCATGGCCTGATCCATGATTTTACAGATCTTCTCCGCATGGGTCTCAGAAAGAGACCCACCGAACACAGTAAAGTCCTGACTGTAGACGAAGACCGTGCGGCCATTGATGGTGCCATGTCCGGTNACCACCCCNTCGCCTGGAATNTGGGACTTATCCATGCCAAAATCGGTGGAACGATGTTCNACGAACATATCCCATTCTTCAAATGACTCTGGGTCCAGCAACAGGTCAATGCGCTCCCGCGCAGTTAATTTCCCGCGCGCATGTTGAGATTCCACCCGTTTCTTTCCACCACCGGCACGGGCACGGGCCCGCCGTTCTTCAAGCTGTCGAATAATATCAAACATGGCATGAACTCACTTTTATNCCTTCTGGTTTATTTACCGAACGACTACGTCGGGTGCCACCCCTCAAAAATATACTACCCTGTCTACCCGCCACGTGTTTAACCAGGCGTCTGTAGAATTTCTCTTATTCAAGAGAGAAGTTCGAGAAAACGGGCGGATTCATTGATCTCTTGACGAATGGCCGAATGTCGCTCCTGGGTTATCTTGTCCTTTCCCCATTGTTCCATCTGGAACAACTCGTCCAGTAATCCAANATCGNCNGCNTCNNCTGGNGAGAGACGACCNTGTTTTACCGCGAATCCAATGACCAAAGAGCCGGTTGCCGCCGCNATCCCGGAAACCGCNGTCACTTCGAGATCAGANAGNCCAGTTAACGCNNCCNCGAGTCCACTCAATGCCTCATGNGGCTGAANCACGGGCACAATNCCNTCTGTTATGACAAGTGGCGCNTGTAGATACGACGCNGCCCAATCAAGCAGCGGCTGCCAGGATTTTNTTTGCCGGGCAACGAGTTCNGGGGGCTCCCCAGCCCGGTAACACAAAAGATCGGTCTCTGCGAATTTTAACGTCACCGCATCAACCTCTGCACGATTGATGGCAACCCGGTCGATAGCCGTGGCCGCGAGGCGGAGCATGGCCATGGCAGGCACATCGATGGTTTCACCCTGTTCCTGCCATTCTCCGGCAATNGCTTCAGCGATCGCNTNCAACGGCACCACCAANTTTNTTTTGCCAGGTGTTTTAATGGGCTTTCCGTCCAAGGCGACGCTAAAACCATCGTCCATCTTGATCGCGGTAGCCTCCGTGTAAAATCGTTTGAGGTTACGCCAATCGGTCATGAACCTTGCCCATTATGCCCGGAACGACATCTTCGGGATACCCACCCTTTAAACGCCACGGCAAAGATTAGCTTGATGATCATGTCCGCTTCCCGATCGTACTCTCTAAAGCGCCAGGCAGATCCCGAAAACCGTGGACAATGACCCGAGCGCCAGCCGCGAGAAGTTCCGCATCCGTATGGTACCCCCATGACACGCCAATTGCCGGCACCCCGGCGTTCATAGCCATCTCCATATCAAACGTAGTGTCCCCAATCATCACCGTATTGTGAGCATCAACACCGGTCTCTCGCAACGCTCGATACAGCATGTCCGGAGCTGGTTTACCGGGACCGATGTCTGAGGTTTGCGCGGTAATAAAATAGTGGCCGATTTCGTGTGTGGCAAAGACCGCATCCAGTCCGCGTTTGGATTTCCCTGTTGCCACACCCAACAACCAGCCTGCCGCGTTCAAAGCCTGAATAACCCCTTTTGCATGTGGGTACAGTGGATCTTCCCAATGACCATCTGCCCGTTGCTGAGTCACGACCTCATGGTAAGCGTCGACCAGAGTTGAAACCATTTCCAGCCTCTGTCCCTGCAAAAGAACGTTCATGGCATCCGCCAAATTCAAGCCGACAATTCTCACGATCTCTCGCGGCTCGGGNGGCGCTAAGTCTGCACGTACAAAGGCGGCCGTCATGGACGTAACGATCGCGGTTTTCGAATCTACAATCGTGCCGTCACAATCCAAGACGGCCAGTTTAAGAGGCACTGTATTCATTTTTGGATCTCATCATAAAAGGGATGGGGTTCCAGACCTTCTTCAAAACCTAGCAATTTCCACGTTTTTTTCATGTGGTCGGGAAGCGGGGCGCTCACCACTAGCATGCCACCACTGGGATTCGGAATGCGAATGGCTCTGGCATGAAGATGAAGCTGGCGTGCGGCTTTGTCTGAGCCTTCGATAAACGCCGCTTTACCGCCGTATTTTCCATCCCCCAGGATGGGCGTGCCCAAGGCAGCACAGTGCACCCGCAGCTGGTGAGTTCGGCCAGTGACCGGCTCCAAGGACAGCCAAGCGGCTGAACGACCGGCATGTTCGATAACCCGATAGTCGGAAATGGCCGGTTTACCATCTGCATCAGCGACAACCTTCTCTCCGCCCCGGCCGGGGCGCTTATCAAGTCCAAGGTTGATACGTCCCATGGCAGGACGGGGTACACCCGTCACGATGGCCCAATAGACTTTACGGGAGTCTTTTGACCGGAAAGCCTCGGTCAACAATCGCGCTGCCTTTGCCGTCCGTGCCAAGACCAGAACACCAGATGTATCCTTATCCAAGCGGTGAACCAGTCGGGGACGCTCTGCTGCACCCAACGTCAGGGCGTCGAGCATGCCATCCAGATGCCGAGTGGTTTTGCTGCCTCCCTGAACTGCCAAGCCAGCTGGCTTATCGATGACAAGCACATGGTGATCCTGATGAAGAATAGCAGATTCGAGCATTAATTTATCTGCCTTTGAGGCGCGGGCTGGTGCTCGGTCGGCCGAGGGATTAGCGGTATCCGCATTCAATGGCGGCATCCTCACGGATTGGCCAGAAATCAAACGCGAGTTGGATTTAGCCCGGCCACCATCTAGCCTGATTTGCCCCGTACGGAGAAGTTTTTCCAACCGCCCTTGGCTCAGTCCTGGAAACCGTTTTTTTACCCAACGGTCGAGACGCATACCCTCCGCGTCTTCCTCTACGGCTACCGTCTGTACACCGTTCATGTCAGTACCAGCCGTAAGAGAGCCAAACCGGCCAAAAAACCAACAACACTAACTATCACAGAGCCCGCGACATAGAGTGCGGCGAGCACCAGTTCATTTCTTTGAAGGAGCGCGACAGTATCAAATGAAAAGCTCGAAAATGTCGTAAAGGCGCCCAAAACACCGACAACCAAAAATACGCGCATCTCCTCGCTGGGAGTCCAGACAAGGGCCATAATTTCTACCAATACCCCCAACAAGAAAGACCCCACAATGTTGACGGCCATGGTCCCATAGGGAAATCCAAATCCGGCCCATTGGCCAGCCAACATCATCACGACGTAGCGGCCAACAGCACCGAGTGCACCCCCCGCAGCAATGACCAAAATAATTTTCATAGAAAGACTATAAATTATTGCGCCAGGAAGCGAAATGGACAGCCTACCGTTCATCCCCTAATTTTGCCCAATAATCCAAACGCTTATTTATTTCCCGCTCGAAACCTCGGTTTGTCGGCTGGTAAAAACGACTTCGGGCCATACCTTCCGGAAAATAATCCTGGCCGGAAAATCCATTCTCGGCCTCGTGGTCGTATTGGTACTCTGCGCCATAGCCCAAATCCTTCATAAAGCCGGTTGGCGCGTTGAGGATATGTTTCGGAGGCATGAGAGCCCCTGTCTCCTTAGCAGCCTTGCTGGCTTGGCTATAGGCGCGGTAACCCGCGTTAGATTTCGGCGCCGTTGCCAGGTAAATCACGCTCTGAGCGAGCGCCAATTCTCCTTCCGGCGATCCAATACGCTCGAACGCCTGCCAGGCTGCCATGGCATGGTGAAGCGCTGTCGGGTCCGCCATGCCGACATCCTCGACAGCAAACCTCACCAACCGCCGCGCGATGTAATTCTGATCCTCTCCTCCTGCCAGCATCCGTGCCAGCCAATACAGCGCCGCATCGACATCAGACCCCCTCATGCTTTTGTGAAGCGCACTGATCAAGTTGTAATGCGCCTCTTGAGATTTATCATAAAGCGGCATGCGGCGCTGAATGATCTCCGACAAACCGTCGGTATCAAGTCGAGGCTCCGAAGGCAAAAGAAACAATTCCTCGGCCATATTCAAAAGATACCGGCCATCACCATCCGCCATCGCTTTCAGGGCTATTCGCGCCTCGTCAATCAGGGGAAAGGTCCGGCTCTCTTCCGCCTCAGCGCGAGACAGAAGACGTTCAAGCGCTGCCTCATCCAACCGATGAAGGACAAATACCTGACAGCGCGACAAAAGAGCGGCATTCAGCTCAAATGATGGATTTTCTGTTGTGGCCCCGACGAGAATGACCGTGCCATTCTCAACATATGGCAGAAATCCATCCTGCTGCGCCCGGTTAAACCGATGAATTTCATCCACGAACAACAGCGTGCCAATACCGGCTTCCTGGCGATTGCGCGCACCTTCAAAGACCTTTCGCAATTCCGCCACACCAGAGAAAACGGCTGAAAGAGGTTCAAAATATAGGCTCGTATTTTCGGCCAGCAATCGGGCAATTGTCGTTTTACCGGTGCCCGGCGGACCCCATAATACAAGTGAGGACAAACGTTGTGAGTAGACCATACGCTGGAGGGGTGCGCCCTCACCCAGCAGGTGATCCTGCCCGACCACGTGATCAAGACGATCTGGCCGCAATCGATCCGCCAGAGGACGATAGGCTTGCGACTCAAAAAGCGTGCTCACCGTTCCACAACGAGGGAACGTATTTTCCCGTCCCGTAAAATTGAGACTGCCCAACGCGCAACTTCGCGAGTAACAAGCGTCTTCAGTTGATTTACCGATTTAATGTCTTCTCCGTTGATCTTAAGGAGTATATCGCCACGCCGAAAACCAAACCGGTTTGCCGCACCGCTCCGAAGCGTTTCAAGAACGACTACTCCCGACGTCAGAAGACTCATCCCGATTTCGTCCGCCAACGCTGGAGATAAGTTTGCCACGACGGCCCCTTGCAGAGGGTGAACACCCTTCAATGCCGAGCGGTTGGGCTTAGGCGTCCGCGGCGGAGCTTCAATTGGAAAATTCACACGCCGGGTCTGCCCCCTTCCGAGGAGATCCATGATCACCCGATCTCCAATGGGGCGGGTGGCAATACGGAACTTCAGGGCTTCCGGATCGTTCACCTCCCGGCCATTAACGGCTGTGACAACATCTCCAACACGGACACCGGCCCGGTCGGCAGGCCCTTTCGGAAAAATTGAACTGATCAACACTCCCACCGGCCGACGTAATCCCATAGACAACGCAATATCCTGTGTCACCATTTGGCCCTCAGCCCCGATCCAGGGACGGACAATCCGTCCCGTAGTGGTGATACCAGATAACACCGAGCGCACCATGTTTGCTGGAATGGCAAAACCAATGCCCACGGATCCGCCACCCTTAGAATAGATCGCGGAATTTACACCGACTAACTTACCATCCATCGTGATCAGAGCCCCACCGGAATTTCCCGGATTGATCGCCGCGTCGGTCTGGATGAAAAAGTTCAGATCGTTGATCCCCACTTGCGTCCGGGCAAGGGCGGAAACAATACCGCTTGTCACCGTTTGCCCGACCCCGAAAGGGTTCCCAATGGCTAGCACAAGATCCCCGACCTCCAGATTATCGGAGTCTCGAAACGGTAAGAACGGGAGCTTCCGCCCATCGGGATTTATTTTTAAAATCGCTAGATCAGTCCGCTCATCACTGCCAAGAATTTTGGCATCGAACTCTGTGCGGTCAGACAGAACCACCGTAATCTCATCTGCCCCTGCGATCACATGGTGATTTGTGATGATGGTACCGTCTGACTTCACGATTACACCAGATCCCAACGAATTCTGCACTTTCCGGCGCTCCCTAGGGCCAAACTGAAAGTTTTCACCGAAGAATCGGCGGAAAAAGGGATCGTCAAACAACGGCGAAAAAGAGCGACTGCGGACCGTCTTTTTGGTAAAGATATTTACCACCGCCGGCGCGGCTTTTTTCACCAGGGGTGCGAACGACAAGGCCATCTCAGCCTGAGAGGCTGGCAGACGTTTCTGGGACAACGCATCCGACGCCACGCTCTCAACCCCGAGCACAATCAACAACACACAGATTGACCGCATCAAAGACATCGTGTCAGTATACCTGCCTAAACGCAAAAAGGGCAGCCGGTAAGCTACCCTAATTGATCACTTCAATACGGAAACCCGTTGTCCCACCTTACGCAGGGACGACCTCATTGTCTTCAGCTTCAAGCATGGCTTCATGCCTCTCACGGTCCTCGGCGCCTTTGGCATCGGGATCTCGGTCCACCAACTCAATCACCGCCATCGGAGCCGAATCACCGTAACGAAAACCAGCCGCAAGGACGCGGGTGTACCCGCCCTGTCGATCTTTGTATCGTTCTGCCAGTGTGTCAAATAATTTTGAAACCACAGCCTTGTCTTGAAGAAACGACATTGCCTTCCGGCGTGCATGAAGGTCGCCCCTCTTCCCAAGAGTAATCATTTTCTCCGCGAAACTCCGCAAATCTTTAGCTTTTGGCTTGGTAGTCTTGATTTGCTCGTGTCGCAGCAGAGACGCCGTCATATTTACGAACATTGCCTTGCGATGGGACGATGTCCTATTCAGTTTTCTGCCACTCATTCTATGGCGCATGGTTTTATCCTCTAACTCATAACTTAGCGGGAGCCTGGTGATTTAAAACGGCTCTTCCAAACGTTTGGCCAAATCTTCGATGTTTTCAGGTGGCCAACTGGCGATTTCCATTCCAAGGTGGAGCCCCATCTGAGACAGTACTTCCTTGATTTCATTCAACGATTTCCGGCCAAAATTCGGCGTACGCAACATCTCCGCCTCACTTTTCAAAACAAGATCGCCGATATAGATAATGTTGTCGTTTTTGAGACAGTTGGCGGATCGGACTGACANTTCCANTTCGTCCACTTTGCGCAACAANTTTTTATTAAACGGCANTTCGTCNCGGGCNTCTTCNCGGATNGCAAGCTGCGGCTCTTCAAAGTTNATGAAGAGNTGCAATTGATCCTGNAGGATCCGGGCNGCNAGCGCGACNGAGTCTTCCGGTGANATCGTACCNTCCGTGGTCACGTCGACGGATAACTTGTCGTAATCCGTCACTTGNCCGACCCGAGCNTTATCNACNTTATANGCTACCTTNCGGACGGGAGAGAATACAGCATCAATCGGGATCAATCCAATAGGGCTCTCCTCCGGNTTGTTTTGTCCGGCCGGAATATATCCTTTACCAGTTGCAACTGTCAGTTCCATGCGAATGGAAGCGTTGTCATCCAGGGTACATATCACGAGGTCCGGGTCCATCACGTCAATATCGTGACCACTATCAATCATACCAGCGGTTACTTCGCCCGGTCCCTCGGCTTGCAGCAAGACCCTCTTGGTACCCTCACTGTGCATCCGAATGCCCAGGGATTTAATGTTGAGAACGATATCTGTGACGTCCTCATGAACGCCCGGAATTGAGGAAAATTCATGCAGCACGCCATCAATTTGAATAGCTGTCACTGCGGAACCCTGAAGGGACGAGAGTAAGACGCGGCGAAGCGCATTACCAAGGGTGAGGCCGAAACCCCGTTCTAGAGGTTCAGCAACGATGCTGGCCCTGCGTTCCGGGACGGTGCCTTGAACAACTTCAAGCTTATTAGGTTTAATCAATTCCTGCCAATTTTTCTGGATCACGGGAGCGCCTCAATCTTGCAGGTTAAAACAAAATACCAGTCTCCAGTTTTCCGTTTCTGGATAACCGGATGGTGCGAAAATATGTTAAACGCGACGGCGTTTACGGGGACGACACCCATTATGGGGGATAGGTGTTACGTCACGGATAGAGGTTACGACAAAGCCTATGGCCTGAAGCGCCCGGAGAGCAGACTCACGTCCCGATCCAGGCCCCTTAACTTCAACTTCAAGGGTCTTCATACCGTGTTCCAGCGCCTTGCGACCCGCATCCTCCGCCGCGACCTGCGCCGCATACGGGGTCGATTTGCGGGACCCCCGGAATCCCTGGCTGCCCGCCGAGGACCAGGAAATCGCATTTCCTTGCGCATCGGTGATGGTAATCAGAGTGTTGTTAAACGTCGCATTTACATGCGCCACACCGGAAGTAATGTTCTTCCGCTCGCGGCGACGAGGACGTGCAGTTGCTGCTTTTGCCATCTCGAACTTTTAATCCTTCTTGCCCATTGTGCGGGCCTGTGCCGGGTTACCCCAGATAAAATAAACCCCATATACCCTATTATTGGGTGACTTTCTTTTTACCAGCAATCGCCTTGGCCGGACCCTTGCGAGTGCGAGCGTTCGTGTGAGTCCGTTGCCCGCGAACAGGCAATCCACGGCGGTGACGCAGGCCTCTGTAGCACCCTAAATCCATCAAACGCTTTATGTTCATCGACACTTCCCGGCGGAGATCTCCTTCCACTTGGTAGCCATTGTCAATAGCATCTCTAATGCGAGAGACTTCATCGTCGGTCAATTCATGCACCCGCCGTTCTGGAGGGAGCCCAACTTTCAAGCAGATGTCCTTCGCGGCAGTCCGCCCAATCCCATAAATATAGGTGAGAGCGATTTCTATCCGCTTTTGCGTGGGTATGTTAACGCCAGCGATACGTGTCAAAGCCAAATCTCCTTAGCTTTCAATAAGTTGCAATAGGTCACAGAGTGCAGGAAAGCGCCGGATTATAGGCGCAAAGTTGATGAAGTCAACTAGGTATACCAGCTTTACTCCCCGTCAATAATTCCCTTAATTTCTCCAAATACAGTTTCCATAGTACTCAGGCCATCCACCTGTTTTAACGAGCCCTTTCCATCGTAATAAGGCAAGATAGGTGCCGTTTGTTCATTATAGGCCGCCAGCCTAGATCTAACCGTGTCAGCGTTGTCGTCCGAGCGGCGGGCAAATTCCGTGGAGCCACATTTATCGCACACTCCCTCTACCGCAGGTTTGGCATAGGTGTCATGATATCCTGCCCCACATGCTGCACAGGAAAAACGTCCTGATAAGCGAGCAATAATGGTGTCTTCATCGACCTCCAATTGGATCACATGATCCATCGCAAGGCCCTTAGCGTCGAGCATGGTATCCAGGGCTTCCGCCTGCGCCGTCGTTCGCGGAAAGCCATCCAATATGATGCCGTCGGAAGCGTTCATGGCGTCAATCCGCCCGGAAATCATTGCAATCATGAGATCATCCGGCACCAGTTGGCCATCATCCATGATTTTTTTTGCGCGCCCCCCCAATTCACTGCCGGACTCCACCTCCGCCCGGAGCATGTCGCCGGTTGAAAGCTGAACTAAGCCGTAGGTGTCCACAAGACGCTGTGCTTGCGTGCCTTTGCCAGCACCCGGGGGACCGAGCAATATTAGGTTCATCCGCGCCGGCCTCGCAGCTTGGATTTTTTGATCAGGCCTTCATATTGGTGAGCTAGCAAATGTGACTGCACCTGGGCCACCGTGTCCAACGTCACAGAGACCACGATAAGCAGGCTGGTTCCCCCAAAGAAGAACGGAACCGATAGCTCGGAAATCAGCATCTCCGGCAACAAGGCAACGGCTACGAGATAGATGGCTCCAACCACGGTCAATCTAGTTAGGACATAATCTAGATAGTTAGCTGTATTTTTGCCAGGACGTATACCAGGAATAAAACCACCATACTTTTTCAAATTGTCCGCGGTTTCTTGAGGGTTAAAAACAACCGCGGTGTAAAAGAAGGCAAAGAACGCTATCAAGACACCAAAAATGATAAGATAGCCTGGCTGTCCACGACCCAAAAACGTCGTGATAGTGGTCAGGAACTCTGGGCCAGATCCTGCCGATAATTGGATAACCGTGATTGGCATGAGCAGGAGTGAACTAGCAAAAATCAGCGGAATAACACCCGAGGTATTAATCTTCAGCGGCAGGTGAGAAGTCTCCCCGCCATACATCTTGTT
>NHHQ01000110.1 GCA_002170915.1 Rhodospirillaceae bacterium TMED167
TCTCGTTAGCAATAGAAATCTCATCGATCTCTTCATCGTCATACTGTGCATGTTCTTCACAGATGCCATACATCTCATCTATTTAAGTCAATTCCGCCCTCGTTGATTTTCCAAGGCCAGATTTTATATGCCCGCAATCCGCTTTTGTGGAATGGATCGTTGTCGGCGATTTCCCTGGCTTCATCTAAAGATGCGGCTTTATAAATGATCAGACCAATGCCAGCCATGTCGCCACTTTCTTTTAGGAGCGGGCCAGCACAGAAGAGCCGTCCCTCTGCTTCCAATTGCCCCTGATAGGCCAGATGCTCATCCCGAACAGCGCTCCTATCCCCTTCCTTACCGGTAAATTCAGACATCACAGCATAATGCACCAAGCCGAGCGCTGCGTGACCGTCGGTGAGCGAATTGTCTTTAGAGCCAACCATAAATTCGTCTCCCAAAATTGATGCCAAACTTGTTGAGGCGGCGATCAAGTCATAGTTTTCTTAGCGGTTCAAGTCAGGCCGGCTCCCCTTGAAGAGCCTGCCCAAATCTGGTCTTTTGATAATACTCCACCCTAGAATTCCAGCAAAGGCTATCCCAGTGGTAAAACTGCATTCCGTTCGTGTGTATCCGTCCTCCGAACCCCTGGCCAGGGAAGATCAACTTGCGTGGAAAATTGCCACCGTTGCAACTGATCCTGTGGCGGTAGAGCCTGCAGTAGAAGATATGATCATCAACCGGGTTATCGACAACGCATCTGTGGCCATTGCATCAGTGAACCGGCACTCGGTGGCCAGTGCCCGGGCGCAGGCCATGGCACATCCCCGGGACTCGGGCGCCACTGTATTTGGGCTCTCTAACGCCCGGCGGTTCCACGCGGAATGGGCCGCCTGGGCAAACGGCACCGCCGTTCGCGAACTCGATTACCACGATACATTTCTCGCAGCAGACTACTCCCACCCCGGGGACAATATTCCGCCGCTGCTTGCAGTGGCCCAGCAAACAGGTAAGAACGGGGCAGACCTCATGCGCGGCCTGGCGACTGCCTACGAAATACAGATCGACTTGGTGAAGGCCATCTGCCTACATGCCCACAAAATCGATCATATCGCGCATTTAGGACCCTCCGCAGCCGCCGGTATCGGCACATTGCTAGGGCTGGAAACAGAGACGGTGTATCAATCCGTTCAACAAGCGCTGCATACCACAGTCTCTACGCGACAGTCCCGCAAGGGCGAGATTTCTAGTTGGAAAGCCTTTGCCCCCTCCCATGCCGGCAAACTGGCCATTGAAGCCGTCGATCGGTGCATGCGAGGAGAAGGTGCACCCTCTCCCATTTATGAGGGTGAGGATAGTGTGATTGCCTGGATTCTTGACGGACCCGAAGCCGCCTACGCAGTGCCTCTTCCAGAAGCGGGCGAACCCAAGCGTGCCATTTTGGAATCCTACACAAAGGAACACTCAGCCGAATACCAAAGCCAGGCGCTCATAGACCTTGCCTTCCGCGTCCGCGAAAAAATCACAGATTGGGAGGCGGTCGAGTCGATTTATCTTCACACCAGTCATCACACGCATTATGTCATCGGCACGGGTGCCAATGATCCGCAAAAGATGGATCCGCACGCCAGCCGGGAGACATTGGATCATTCTATCATGTATATCCTAGCCGTTGCCCTGCAGGATGGGGAATGGCATCACGTTAGGTCTTATGCNCCCGAGCGGGCAAACCGCGAGGACACCGTCCGCCTCTGGCGTAAAATTTCCACAATCGAAGATACTGTGTGGACGGAACGGTATCACGATCCCGCCCCCGATAAGCGCGCCTTTGGCGGTCGCCTTGAGGTGAAACTCACGTCGGGCGANACCATCANAGACGAACTGGCTGTCGCCAATGCGCATCCNGCCGGTGCGAGACCNTTTGNCCGGGCAGACTATATCGGCAAATTCACCACCCTTACCGAAGGGATCGTCGATCCCNCGGAAAGCGNGCGCTTCCTCGACCTTGTTCAGGATCTAGCCAATCTGGATACCCGCGGAGTGCAAGCGCTCAATGTCCAGCTTGATCCGGCTCAAGTGTCTCCATCCGAAGTCACGGCTGATGGAATTTTCTAATGTTATTTGCCCAAAAATCCGCTGCCGAGAAACGCCAAGATTTCCGGGATGCTTTAGCGACAGGCCGGCTGTTGCAAATGCCGGGTGCTCATTCTCCGATTGTTGCGCGCATGGTCGAAGAAATCGGATTTGACGGTATTTACATCTCTGGTGGCGCTCTATCAGCTGAATTGGCCCTCCCTGATATCGGCCTCACTTCATTGTCCGAGGTTACCCAGCGGGGCCGGCAAATTGCCCGTGTGACCGACTTGCCTGCCATGATCGATGTAGACACCGGATTTGGCGAGGCCCTCAACGCNGCCCGAACCATCCAAGAGGTTGAGGAACTTGGCCTCGCGGGCTGCCATTTGGAAGACCAGATCAACATCAAGCGCTGCGGTCATCTGGATAATAAAACCCTGGTGGAAACTGGCGCCATGGTCCAGAAAATCGCGGCTGCCGCCAGTGCCCGGAAAGATCCGAACTTTCTGATCATGGCGCGGACCGATGCAAAAGGCGTCGAAGGTTTAGACGCCGCCATTGACCGGGCAAAGGCCTATGTCGACGCAGGTGCCGATGCAATCTTCCCCGAAGCGCTAATTGAACCGGAAGAATATGAGGCCTTCCGANAGGCGGTCAACGTCCCCCTACTCGCTAACATGACAGAGTTTGGAAAGACCCGACTGTACGAGAAGGCGGAGCTGGAATCGTTTGGCTATAATATTGCGATCTATCCCGTGACATCTTTGCGGCTCGCGAACAAAGCTGTTGAAGATAACTATCGGCAACTCAAGGATGACGGTACGAANGCCAGAATCGTTGCTAANATGCAGACACGGCAACGGCTCTACGAGGTCTTGCAATACGAAGATTATAATCAGTTCGACCAGAATTTATTCAATTTCAAACTTTAGACTTCAGAACTCAGAGGNCATAACATGGCAAAACGGGCATCTCAGAAAAAGACGGTAAAAAAAGCCAAAGCCGGGACGGCTCAACCTAAAATCTTTAAGGGCCTGGCGGGTGTCGTCGCCGATACGACGGCGATCTCAAAAGTCATGCCGGAGACCAACTCCCTCACCTATCGGGGCTATGCGGTGCAGGACCTGGCGGCACACTGTAGTTTTGAAGAAGTTGCCTACCTCATCCTACAGGGAGAACTGCCAACCCGAAGTCAACTCACCGCCTTCAAAAAGAAGGAACGTGCGCTCCGAAAAATCAGCAAGGCACACACCGATGTAATTGCGAAATTTCCACGCCGGGCACATCCTATGGACACCATTCAGGCGGCTGTTGCGTATCTCGGCACAACAGAGGTCGCATGGGGCGCAGAAACTCTGGAAGCGGATATGGAGCGGGCCATGAGCCTGCTCGCCAAGATNCCAACCATGATCGCGACCGATTTCCGCCTCCGCCAAGGCAAGCGTCGTATTGCGCCGCGGACAGATCTTTCCATGGCGGAAAACTTCTTCAACATGTGCTTTGGCACGATACCCCCCAAGAAAGTCATCAAGGCGTTTGACGTCTCACTGATATTATATGCAGAACACAGCTTTAACGCCTCCACCTTCACCGGCCGTGTGATCGCCTCCACGCGCTCAGATATATACTCCGCCACTACTGGTGCCATTGGTGCACTCAAGGGTCCACTCCACGGTGGCGCCAACGAAGCGGTAATGGAGATGATGAAGAAGGTCGGCCGGCCATCCAATGCAGAGAACTGGCTGAGGGAGGCCATGGCGAATAAAGATCTGGTCATGGGATTTGGCCACCGGGTTTATAAACAGGGTGACTCCCGTGTTCCCACCATGAAGGCCTGCCTCGAGGATCTCACAGAATGGTCTGGCGATACCAAATGGCTGGAAATCTATAATACNATGGCGAACATCATGGTNTCTGAAAAAGGCATCCATCCCAACCTGGACTTCCCCTCCGGACCGGCCTACTACCTCATGGGTTTTCCCATCAATCTGTATACGCCCATTTTTGTTATGGCCCGGACAACGGGCTGGTCGGCGCACTACTTTGAGCAAAACGCCAACAACAGCCTGATCCGGCCGTTAAGTGCCTACGACGGCCGGACACAGCGGAAGGTGAAGCCGCTGGCCAAACGCTAGGAGAGCCAGCGATTAAAGCCTGGNAAAACGAGATGGGTNCTGCGGGTTTCCATCCTCAANATGCTCAGGATGAGGNTGAGGACNAGCCAGACACCCTGATGAGGGCATTTTCCAGTGCTTCCCAATCAGCNGGCACTCCCTCGGGCACGATAATCTCAAGGCGGCTGTCATTCCGATAGGCAATGGGCGTGACCGTGACCTCGTTACGAGCGCGGTTAATGAGCACCCAATCCTTCCCCGTCCGGAACACGCCTTTCAGGCGCTCTACCGTCGCGCCCTCAGACAACCCTGGCAAGCCGGGCAGACCGAGCAGATTGGTCACGCCATTGCGATCAAAGACATGCTCGCTTGAAAAAATCCAGCCACAGCCCCGATACCCGCTGCCTGCATTTTCTGCCCGGTAGGGCCGGCCTGGCGCCACCGAAAAATNTTGGNCCGAAATGGCGGNAGGCCCCTCGTCATGATCGTGATCATGGGCGTTAGGAAACAGCGGCACGCGTGTNTCTTGGGGATTTATATCTAGGAGATCCAAATCCAAGTCACCCTGCCGCACCTCCAGCACCCGGTATTTCGCGGGATAGAGCCTGTGCGCCCAGTCGCGAAACGCAACAAGGTCATCGAGATCTGCCAAATCAGACTTACTGGCGACCAGAATATCGGCCAAGTGGACTTGATCTTGGAAAACATCCACGGCCTGAATACGGGGATCTGTGACATGCCTGGGATCGACCAGACATAGAACGGCTTTTAACGCGATGGCCTGAGCAATGCCGGGAGCCCGCAGTTCATCCAGTATCCCAGCCGGGTGGCCAATCCCAGTGGGTTCAATGAGCAGGCGGTCCGGTTGCACCCTACGGAGGATATCCGTAACCGCTACACGCATGGGCACGTTCATGGCACAGCACATGCAGCCACCGGGAATGTCCCGGATGACTACGTCAGAGTGATCATCTGGATCAACTGCCATTTGATCGATGGCGACCTCGCCAAATTCATTGACCAAAACGGCCCATTTCTCCGACGCCGGTTTACGGGCCAACAGTGATTTGATTGCCGTTGTTTTGCCAACACCGAAAAAACCGGTAAAAAGCGACACCGGGATTTTACCGGCGCTGCTCATGATTCGAAGCCCCCTAACAATTTAAGAGACAGTTCCCTTACCATGTAATGGGCAACGGCTTCCTCGGAACATTTCTCCCGCCACCAGTCGAGAGATTGCCGCGAGAGTTCCTCGAGCCGCACGGGATCGTTCAGCAATTTCCTCACAAGGCCGCCAACACCATACCAGTCCGCCACCTCATTGACCGGCCACCCCTCATTGAACCACGACCGCAACTGGCGTTCGGCAATGACAACACATCCCGCCCGCATCGCTTCATATGTCCGGAAGGTCTCGTGACTCACACCCCTGGGGGAGAGGGCTACTTTTGTGTCGGCCAGCCGCCCCGCATAATCTTGCGGGGTATGCCCCATGCGAAACCCTGGCGCTTTGCTTATCTCCACACTGAGGTCCTCATCATCGTCAAAAGCCGGTATGGCAGCACGAAAGAATGACTCACGATATTCTGGCCGGCCGATGAAAAACACATCCAAAGCACGTTCCGCCATAGGTTTTCGTGGCAGCACAGGCACATCCTTGTTGCAACCCAACGGCACCACACGCAAATTCCTGGGCATTGAAACAAAGGGCTGGTAGTTTTTGAATATCATGAACACATCCGCTGCATATTCCGGAATTTCATGCCCTTCATCGCTGGTTTGCAGAACTACCACCCGATCCGCGTGTTTCATCGCGACCTGATCACTATCGGCGGTCACAACAAAAATAAAACGCTCGGCCAGACCCAATCCTTTCAGCATGGGGCCCGCAGCCTGCAAGACCCCCGTCAAATGCGCTTCTTCACACCAATTGTCCGGGAGGTCCCAGATGACCTGCAAAGGTAAAAAGTCATGAGGTTCCACGGGTTTGATCTATCTAATTGAACCGATGAAATGGGCTTGAGAGAACGGGGTAGTCAGCCATAATATCACAACAACACATAGGACCAAGGAGGTCATTTTGGGACGGTTAAACAACAGAGTAGCAATTGTAACCGGTGCGGCACAGGGCATTGGCGCGGCTTATGCCAAGGCCATGGCGGCGGAGGGCGCCTCTGTAGTCGTCGCGGACATGAACGATGGACAGAAGGTCGTTGACGAGATCACCGCAGCGGGCGGCACCGCGCTCAACGTCGTCACAGATGTATCGGATGAGACATCCTGCGCGGCCATGACCGCGCAAACCATCGACACCTTTGACCGCATTGATATTCTCGTAAACAATGCTGCCATCTTTGGCCATTTAGACGCGAAACCCTTCGAGGAGATCAGCGTAGACGAGTGGGACTCTCTTATGGCTGTTAATGTGCGTGGTGTCTTTGTTGCGATAAAAGCCGTTACTGGTCAGATGCGAAAACAGCAATATGGAAAGATTATCAACATCGCGTCCGGCACGTTGTTCAAGGGCACCCCGATGCTGCTCCATTATGTCACTTCTAAAGGCGCTGTTCTCGCTATGACCCGATGTATTTCTCGGGAGGTCGGCGGCGATAATATCTGCGTTAACACACTGGCGCCTGGCCTCGTCATGAGTGAGAACGTATTAGCGAGAGACACCTTCTCAGACACTGGCGTGGACGCCAACACCGAAACCCGGGCCCTTAAACGCCGCCAAATGCCCGAGGACCTGACGGGAGCAATGATATTCCTGGCCTCTACTGATAGTGACTTCATGACGGGTCAGTGCGTCGTCGTGGATGGCGGGTCAGTAAATAATTGACGGATACTCTGTCGAGCCAAGGCGACTATTGTTTAGACCACGCCTTTCTCTCGCAGTGCATCGATCTGATCTGCGGAGTAACCAAGCTCTTCTAAAATTTCCATCACATGCTGCCCTAATTCAGGACTACCAACGGCAAGTTGGGATGGGGTGCGCTCCAAAGTCACTGGCTGGGCCAGGATGCTGGTGTGTCCCCGGCCCGGCGATTTGACGGTTTGAGCAACCCCCAGATGTTTAACCTGCTCATCCCTGAACACTTCATCCATCTGATAAATCGGACCGCAGGGGATGCCGGTAGCGTTAAGGATATCCACCCAGTGCGCCGTTGGTTGCGTGACCGTCTCGTTTTCAATCCGCTGGTCTACATCCCTGCGATTGCGGAACCGCGCCTCCTGCTGTNGCNAANTTCTCNTCCTGNTCCATGTCCTCTAAGCCCATGACGGCNCAAAATTTTGGCCACATGGANGCCATGGGCGCGATGTTCACNTATCCGTCCTNGGTCTTAAAGGTGCCCATGGGAACNTTNGTGGGATGATTATTGCCCTCTTGGGGNGNNACNTCACCGTCNACNGTCCAACGCGCAGCTTGGAAATCCAGCAGGAANATTTGTGCCTGTAATAGCGACGTATGGAGCCACTGCCCCTCACCCGATTTGTGACGCTCGAGCAGTGCGGCCATGATACCGCCTGCCATAAGAAACCCCGCTGTCATGTCCGAAATCGCCGCGCCGGAGCGCACCGGACCCTCACCTGGTTTTCCGGTCACCGACATATGCCCGCCCAACCCCTGGGCAATCTGGTCTAGGCCCGGACGATTGGCATAGGGACCAGTCTGACCAAACCCTGAAATACTGGCATAGACGATCCCCTGATTAACGGCGCGCACATCGTCGTAGGAGATTTTGAGCCGACGTTTCACATCCGGGCGGTAGTTTTCGACAATCACGTCTACCTGGGCTGCTAGTTTCATGAAAATTTCATGTCCCTCCGGCGCCTTGAGGTCCAATGTTAAGCTGCGCTTATTCCGATGGAGGTTCTGGAAGTCAGGACCATGTCGGGTTCCCATATCCGCGTAGTTCGGATCACCGGAAACCTCGACCTTGATCACGTCCGCTCCGAAATCCGCCAACTGACGCGCCGCCGTTGGCCCCGCCCGGGCGCGCGTGAGATCAAGAACTTTAATATGATCTAGCGTGGCGGAGGCGGACATAAATGGCATGACATACTTTCCCTTAGCTTACTGGCCGCTTCGCCTTTGAGACCAGATAGACCCCGGCAACAATGAGAGCAAAAGACGGTGCGTGATAAAGTGAGATTTCCTCATCAAGGATAATCATGGCGAGAACCGTGATCATCAGCAAGCGCAGATATATGAAAGCACTCGCCTTGTTAGCCCCCAACGCCTGATTACCAACATTCCAAAGAAGGAGGGCGCCAATTGCGACGACGATTCCTGCCCAAAGCACTGAAATCACAGTTGTCGGGTTGAACCGCATGGGCAGGACATATGCTGTTTCCCATAGATAAAATGGCAAAAGCACAAAAACCCCGAGGATCTGAATAATATTTAGCAAGACTAACGGCGGCAGACCTTTAGGCACCTTTCGCAGATATATGGCATACGTCGTGAAACCTAAAATTGATACTACCATCCACACGTCACCGATGTTAAAGCGAATCTCAGTGAGGGCTTGCAGGTCCCCCCTCAAAATGACGATCATCACGCCAACTCCGGCAATTATAGCACCGATAGTTTGACGCCGAGACACGGTCTCCTGAAAAATAACCCAGGTCAGTAAAATCGTTGCAGCTGGTTGGGCCATAGCCACTATGCCGGCATTGATCGCCGTGGTGTAGTTGAGGGCGATATAGACCGTTGTATTACCCAGGAGTACCAGGGAAATTGTCAGCTGTAGGAACAGCTTCCAATGCACTCTTATCAGCGGAGCGTTCTGGATCAGCCCTTTCCAGGTAAACGGTAACAAAATTAATGAGGCAAGCACCCATCGCCAAAGCGATAACCCAATAGGCGGCACCTCTCCCGGAATAAGGCGACCCAGGACATGGTTACTGGCAAAAAATAGCATTGAGACAANCAGCGCAGCATAAGGCCAGAGAACGANCGTCNTCCTAAGAAATTGGGGAACANNTAGGCTCATATGGTCTTATCTCCTGCAATGGCAGAACGTCTAATTTCCATATCCCTCGTGGTGCACTATCTTAGAGATCAACACTAGGACCAAATTGAGGGAAGTCCAGGATATGACGTCAACCATCAAAGACACGTTTGAGGATATTCGCAGCGGCGTGCGTTCTTTATGCGCTGACTTTCAGGGTGAGTATTGGCGGGAGCTCGATCGCGAGAGAGCCTATCCGTCTGAGTTTGTCGAAACTATGACCCGTAACGGGTATCTGGCAGTGCTCATCCCGGAAGAATATGGCGGCAGCGGTCTCGGTATCAAAGCTGCCGTAGCCATCTTAGAGGAAGTTCACAAAAGTGGCGGCAATGCTGCTGCATGTCACGCCCAGATGTACACCATGGGCACAATTCTCCGGCACGGCAGCGATGACCAAAAAGAGACTTATTTGCCANAAATTGCTTCGGGCGAACTTCGTCTCCAGGCCTTCGGGGTTACAGAGCCCTCGAGCGGCTCGGACGCCAGCCGCATCCGCACCATGGCGGTAAAGGACGAGGGTGGCTACCGGGTAACCGGCCAAAAAGTCTGGACGTCGAGGGCCGAACATTCGGACCTTATGCTGCTGCTGGCCCGCACCAGCCCTCGGGAGGGTCAGGAAAAACGCCACCATGGCATTTCGGTTTTTCTGGTGGATATGCGCGAAGCCGTCGGTGCCGGCCTCACCATCCGGCCCATTCGTACCATGATTAACCACGCAACGACTGAGGTCTTTTTTGATGATTTAAGAATCCCGGTGGACAGCCTCGTCGGCACGGAGGGCATGGGTTTCCGNTATATCTTGGATGGAATGAATGCTGAGCGCATTCTGATTTCTGCGGAATGTGTCGGTGATGCCCGATGGTTCATCGAGAAAGCGACAGATTATGCTCGCAACCGGGAAGTTTTCGGCCGCCCCATTGGTCAGAACCAGGGCATCCAATTTCCCATGGCACGGGCCTATGCACAAACCGAAGCGGCGGCCCTCATGCTAGAAAAGGCGGCGGACCNTTTCGATGCAGGAGAGCACTGCGGCTCCGAAGTCAATATGGCTAAAATGTTGACATCAGAAGCCGCNNGCGTGGCAGCGGAGATGTGCCTTCAAACCCATGGTGGCTACGGATTTGCCGAAGAATATGATGTAGAGCGAAAATTCCGGGAAACCCAGCTCTATCAAGTAGCGCCAATCTCAACAAATATGATTTTAGCGTATCTTGCAGAGCATATTTTGGACCTCCCAAGATCCTATTAGGCATGCACTTGAAGGAGCAGGCCGTCTAGTGGAGCTGCATTAAAAGCGCCTTTAATCCCATCAAATTTTTAATATCCAGATATACTGGTATGTGACCGGGCATGCCCTCAAGAGATACTTCCACCCAAGAATCACCATCTCGCCTCATCGCCCAAAATCCATACCAGGACGATACCACGCCGAACCTCTCCGCGACCGCCCGTGACACGCCTGGGTGAAATACGGCACCCGTTTTATGATCGGTCCACTTGTCTGCCCCAGGGTGGTCTCTTGACCACGAGCCATCCACTTCATGGTTTTGAAGCTCAAGATCATCACCACAAATAATGCCTCCATCCCGGATTAGAGGACAGGCAAGTTTAATATCCTGAGCAACACCTTTATAACTGTGATCGCCATCTAAATAAATCAGGTGGTAGCCATCCTCCCGAAGAGTGGGAAGGATATCAGAGGACCAGCCTGGAAGGACCGCCACCTCGATTGAAGACGGTACGAATTTTATATTCTCCAGAAACACTTGATAAGGCTCATCTGCCTCAAGGGCCTGATTTATCTCTCGACCAAAGGCATCGGTAATATTCTCCGGAGCAAAATAGGGCTTCCAAGCGTCGATGCAAGTCAGAGAACCACGGCCGCTGTTATATTCGTGAAGTGCCTGCCCCCAAGTTAGTGCCGATGCACCAGCCCATGAGCCAACTTCAACTAGGTCGAGCTTGTCTCCGCCAAAATCGCTCGCCAAACGCCAGATAGCGCCCATCATAAAAACCTGCCTAAGAGGATTGGCCGTGCCGCCGTAAATACCTCTTAAATTGGGTTCATCCGAAGTCATGTTATTGAAGGTATGTGCCAAGTTTTTAGGCCCGAGAGTGCCTATTTTTATCGGCTATATTTTAGCCGATGAGCCAGATTAGGGGGTAGCATTGCCTCAATCTTGTTAAACAAAGACATCGCACAATTATTTCTGCATTAACGCTTCACTGCCATAGGTCCAGTATGTTTAGCGAAAAGAATACGATTCCCACAATACGTAATTCGCTCACCATACCGGTCTACGGCGTTCAATTAGAGAAAAATAATCACGTTGACTCTAAACCATGTTTCCGCGCTCCCAAGGTGTGATGATAGACTAGATACAACACGGTAAATACTAGAGCTGTATGTGCAATGGCAGGTATTTTTAGCAGTATTAATACGCCAAAGACCAAGCGTAGAACTATTTCGAATGTATTAAGGGCGTATCTATCCTGTCTACTTAGAGCTGTCGCAACCAAATATAACATTATTCCAAGTTTTACTAATACCCAAGATAACGAAACAATGTTTATAGTGCCATCGTAACCCGGAAGGTAGACTTTACCCCCGCTCCTATCTCCATCCAGAGGCTGCATAATTTGAGCGGCTTCAATCAATAAAATTTCTGGATAGAATGCAAAAATAAAAGGAATGGTGAACATCACGATACCAGCCCTAACGGAGGCAAACCCTGTAGCGAGTGGCTCTGCCTTTGATATCGTTGACGCCGCAAATGCGGCAATTGCCACTGGTGGAGTTATTGCTGAGGCGACGGCAAAATAAAATACGAACATATGTGCTGTGAAATTAGCTGTTCCAAGAGCTGCTAGGAGTGGTCCTATAATCAAGATGACATTTACATAAGCAGGCAGTGTAGGCATTCCCATCCCGAGTAATATAGTGGCAAACATGGTGACTACTAATGCCAACATTAAATATAAAGAGCCACCAATCACATACTCTTGGCCCAATATTTCAAAAGTTGAGACTGATTTCAGCCAGTTCAAAACATCGATAGTCAGAATACCTGTAAAGTTTGTGAACGATAGACAAACATCAATTACAGCAACGGCTATGAGCAATAAAAACAATTCAGCTATAATAACACCGGCATCTGCCAGTGCTTTTATGATTTTACCGGGTGCGTTTCTAACCTCGGGATCAAGAAAAAGTAGGATAAGAAGAGTTATTACGGCATAAAAACCAGCTGAATCCGGATCACCCGCTGCATTTTGATAAACTTCTAATATCCAGGGTAAACTATCACCGGAGGCTGGATCGAATCCAAATATGAAAGCCGAAAGCCCCTGCCCCACACTATCTTTAGAGCTCAACAAAAGTATTAATATGACCAAAATAGGCCCAGCAATCATGATAAGATTTTTGTAATCTTTTCGGGTCAGCTTTTGTTCTTCTGTTAAGTTATTAATAGCCTTGATATCCATTCTACGACATTCAAAAATGACCATCAAAAAAAGGCTAAAGAAGTAAGCAAGCGCAGGAATAAAGGCAGCTACGATAACCTCTGAATAAGGTACCGTCGATAATGCTGCTAATACAAAAGCAGCGATGCCCATGACGGGTGGCATAATCTGGCCGCCACTAGAGGCCGCTGCCTCAACTCCCCCAGAAAAGGTTTTCGTGAAACCATTTTTGATCATCATAGGAATGGTCAGTGTACCTGTACCTAAAACATTGACGACAGGCCCGCCTGAAATTGTCCCGAAAGTCGCAGAACCTATTACAGCAGCATGAGCAGGACCACCTCGCAACTTGCGGGTTATCACTACAGCCATTCTTATTAACGAACGACCACCCGCCGAGGCCCCAAACAAAGAACCCAAAACAACGTATGGAAAGACTACATTAACAGTAATATTTAAAAATTGTCCTAATATTCCGTTTGATTCTAGGATTACTGCATTTCGCGCACCAACTACAGCTCCAGTATAACCCCTCACACCATCAACTATAGTTCCGACACTTGTTGTTAAGTACTTGTTATCTGTCCAGTCAAAATACCACGCGAACGACGAAATAACGGTATATAAGGAAATTACGATTGCCACGGCAACTATTGGGAAACCCCAGACCTTCACGATGTAGATAAAAAACGTTGTAATTGCGAGAATAAGAAACGGCATGACCCAAAAACCGCTGTTCGTTATACAATCTGGAAAGTCGTCGTCGGGTTCAGTCCCGAATATAGCCATATACTCCTGTGCCCGTGCCATGTTCTCTGCCATCGCACGTGCTCTGTCCCCATTTAAGGTGTCAATTAAACAGACCTGCTCATTTTCAATGAGGTAGAATAAACTGAAAGTAATAATGACTGTGAGCATCAACACATCGAGTGCAACGCCACAAATATATTTTCCGTTTTCCTTATTTTTCCAATCTCGGCTAAACGAAGAACGAAGTAACGCCACTACTGTCATCAACATGAATGTGAGTGGAAAAAAGAATTCCGAATTAAATTTGCTAATGCGCGGCAGGTTGCTCAAACCCGGTATTGATTGGACCAGTTCCAACAACCCGGGGATGTTGGGTAAATTATTGGCTAGCCCCATTAAGACCAAAATAAACGCGAGGCTATAGGCTAGCCTATCTATCCAGCCACCATGGAGTGAATTCGACATTATTTACCAAACTGAAGGTGGGATTACAGAGATAGTAAGAGTGAGAGAAAATATTTTTTTCCCTCACTCCAACTTTAAATTACTCCGCTACGATTTTGCGCAGGCAGGGATTTTAAAACCCGCCTCTTCCCAAGCGGTAACTGCACCAGGGTGGTATTTAATTCCAGCTTTGCAAACACCATGAAGTGAATCATCCACATTTCCAGCGTAATGATATTTCATGAATGATGCTTTCTGAAACAATTGATTGATATTTTTTATGAATGCAGCGGTTAAATCTCTCGCTAGCTTCTTGTCCATTTTTTTGTTTACCACGGTACCACCCGAATTCGCCGCGGATCGAAAAATGTTATCATCAGAAATAATTTTTACATTTGGACCATAAACGCTCATGTTCTTAACAGACCATTCCACTTTTCCCATGCCCGGAGCCTTCATGTATTTTTGGAAACCAGCACTTTCGTATTTAGCCTTTGGCACAGAGACAATATTGACCTTACCAGCAGCTGCCATAATTGGGATATAACTTGAGGGATTACCGCAAGGCCGAACCGCGGCATCAACTGAACGATCTAAAAATATTGAATCCGCCTGGCCCCAGGCAATTTGTTTACCTTTATAATCTTTACCCTCTTTAAATCCGTTGGAACTGAGCCTGATAACATTCCGGGCCGTAACAAGTGCTCCACCCCTCGGAGGGCCGTTATGTACTGTTTTTCCTTTAAGTTTTGCGTAACTATCAATACCTGTTGATTGAAATGAAACCAAGCAAAACGCTGCTAGGTGATAGGGGTAAAGTAGACGCATATTACTCGCTAATGCCTTACCCTTCTCTTTACCTAAGCCAGAGTAAGGGCCCAACCCCTTAGACATCAAGAAGTTCAAAATAAATGCCGTCGCCGACATGTCTGTCTCGCCCTTAGAAACTTGAACTATCGTCTTAGTCAGAACCTGCCCGCCTTGCACCTGAATCGTCGCAATTTTGTTCGCAGCTGCAATCTCAGCACCATACTTAGCAACTACGTCTGTGGATAAACCTGGCGCAGCTGCAGAACTTGATAGTGTGATCCCTTGAGCGTTCGTATTAGTGGCCGACATAAGCAGGGCCGCGCCTGCCAGCATAAGTTTTTTCATGCATAACTCCTTGATAAAACATTAACCGAAGACATTCATTTATCAGTAATCGAGAACCAATTCCTAACACGTGGATCATCAATTGTCTTGATCAAAGTTACAATATCCTAACAGCCAATTCGGCTGGATTGCTCGAATTGCTCATATTTCTTGCTACTATTATTATAAGTGATTGACTATCACAGTGAGCGTTATTCAATATCTTATTAATTGCGCTTTAAACATTCCACTGGTCCATAATCCTGGCTTTTCAGTGGCGTCAGAGTTATGATATTTCGATGGTGAAGATACAAATTTGTGAAGTCGGTCCGCGAGATGGATTACAGAGTGAGGCGCGCATTTGGTCTGCGAATGAACGCATTGACCTAATAAATCGGTTGTCCGAAACAGGCGTCGCCCGCATTGAGGCTGTGAGCTTTGTCCATCCGAAAAGAGTGCCACAGATGGCGGAGGCCGAGGCCGTTATGGCTGGCATCAGCAGGAAGGATGGGGTTACCTATGCAGGATTAGCGCTGAATACGCGAGGCGCAGACCGGGCAATTGAAGCAGGCGTAGATGAAGTCCGCTATGTCGTTGTTGCCAGCGAGACCTTCAATCAGAAAAATCAGGGCGCTAGCGTCGACGACACTATGTCAGGCTACGCTGATATTGCTGGAAAAGTGACTAACGCGGGGCTAAAACTCACAGGCGTTGTCGGCGCTGCCTTTGGCTGTCCCTTTGAGGGAGACGTAGATCCGGCAAAGGTCGCCATCTTGGTCCAACGCCTGATGGATGGTGGAGCCACAGAAATCGCATTGGCCGATACTATTGGGTCGGCGGTCCCCACACAGATAACGGAGTTACTTGGCCAGGTAAGGGATTTTCTTAGGGCTGATATTGGTCTCGGTCTTCATCTCCACAATACACGTAACACCGGATTTGCGAATGCGGCTGCAGCAGCCTTGGCAGGGGTCGACTTCCTGGACGCCTCCGTGGGCGGCATCGGCGGGTGCCCCTTCGCCCCGCGGGCCACCGGCAACATTGCCACTGAAGATCTCTGTTACATGCTTAGAAATATGGGCTTTGACACGGGCGTAGACGTGGCAAAATTGATTGGTGTCTCGGAATGGACGGAAACATTTTTCGAGGCCCCACTGCCGGGACAAATCATGAAAGCAGGCCTGTTCCCGGAAGCTGCCGCAGGCGTTTGAGGCCGCTTGATGTCAGAGCGGCTCCGGCCGGATTATACCCGCTCCGTTACCCTTCAGGATGTTTTGGACAGCCATGCCTCGGCTGAGGTCGCCCTCGCGGCGGGCGCCCCCTATGCTGCATTGGTAAAAGCCTTGGAATGCGGCAATGAACCGCTGGCGGCTGCGGCGAAAATAATGTGCGGTGTCTTACCAAAAGAACCGCCCATATCGACTGCCGGCAACGCACATATCCAGGCCCTCGTTCACTGGTGTCACGGCGAAACCGGGCCACTTCGCAACTCAGACGCGGCGGGACAAAATTGGGCATACCTTCAGGCACTTTTAGCAAAACCTCAAATCAATATCCTCATGCTCTGCGGACCACTGACGCAGCATGGGCGCCCGGCGGATCCGATTCCGGGCTTTAGGGTGGAATCGGTCGTGCTGAGCCGGGAAAACACGCCATCATCGTTGCAGGATATTCTCCCAGCGGGATTTCAACCGGATGCAGTCTTTGTTTTAGACATCTATGGCACACGCCTGCCGGAGTCCCTCTACAACATCAGCGGGCCCATTATTTTTTTCAATATGGACTCGGATTTTCAACTCCCCCACCAGTATCAGGATCTGATCCGAGCGGATTTGATCATTTGCAATAGTCTCCATGAACATAGACAGCTGAGAGGTATCTACCCCTGCCCGGTTTTGGCCCTGACGGCCAACGCCCTCTCTTTTGACCCCCTTGAGTTCTCCAGCGCGTCAGAAGGTAAGGACCTGGATCTGCTACACACAGGCCTCTCTTTCTCGCCCATAATGCGGGAAAAAGCCCAGTTTCTGTTTCGGCTGGCGACCATTGACGATCCCGCATTAAAGATTCGTTTTCATCATGGCTTTATGCAAAACGACGACTACCTCGACGCCATCAGGCACGCCAAATGCGTGCCCGTTTTCAGCGCGCGTATGACCGGGGGAGTTCAAACACGGTCGATGGACACATTATGCAACGGCGGTTCGCTACTGCTTGGCGGGGACGATACCGCCGTTGAGTTGTTCGGCCCGCTGCGCGATCGGGTCCATGTGGCCAACGCCAATAACTTAGAGACGAAGGTGGTTTTAAAGGCGCGGGACGGGACCGGAATGAAGCACGGACCATCCGGAGAGACTTCAGTCAAACAGGCACTTGAAACGCTTTTCCAGCCCGCGGGAGGCCCGGCAGCCCGGCTCCTTAAATTTGGCCTT
>NHHQ01000111.1 GCA_002170915.1 Rhodospirillaceae bacterium TMED167
CTAGTGACGGGCGCCCGGGATAGGACGAGGAGGATGGCAAAAAGTCCTGCGACGGCTAATGAAACGACCGCCAGAAGACACCATTGCCACAGGCGCTGGCGCCCCGGACCAAGTGGTAGGGGGTCTAACACCTTAATGAAGACCCGCGAACTCCGGCGGCGGGTAGACTTGATACAACATCACATAAACTATGACGCCGGTGATTGAGACATACATCCATGTGGGCCAGGTCCACCTCGCTATTTTTTTATGCCGGTCGAACCGTCCTTTAATGGCATAAAACAGCGTAAAGCCTATCATCGGGATAATAGCCACCGCCAATATGACATGGCTGATCAAAATGGTGTAGTAGATGGGTCGGATAGGTCCCTGGCCAAGAAATTCAAAGATTGGTGCATGCATCCGCAGAATAACATAGCTCACCAGAAAAAGCCCGGATACGCCGACCGCCGTCACCATACAGACGCGGTGCGCCGATTTATTCCCTGCTCGCGCGTACACGAAACCCGCAAGTAGGAAGCAGGCGGCAATGGTGTTTAGAGCCGCATTCAAATGTGGCAGGGATTCAACGGACAGCATAGCGCTACATCATATTGCTGGTTTTGATGATCACACTGAAAAACATGAAGATGGAAGCGATTGCGAGCACAGTTAAGAATAGCCTGTTTTTCGTTTTAAGATTCATTTTTCTATTTTCCAGCGATCACGAACGGTCTGTTCGCGCTTGTCGAAGACCTACCTAATTCCAAATGGGATGTATCACCGCACCGTCAATGCGGCAACTGTATTTAAGAGATGTCTGTTTGTCGGTGTACTACCTGACGGGCGATCATCTTTATGTTTTGCCATATGCCTTGAAATACCGCCAAAAAATGGCGTGGTGTTGAGGGTATTCAATTGCAGGAGAGTGGGTTTACGGTCTTTAAAAGATCCGGTATACGGTTCCGAAGTACGCTGGATCCCTAGTTTTGAGGTCTTTCAGCTCCGGAGAGGGTAATGACAACAAACATTCATTGGCCTCTTTAAGCACGAAAAAATAAGACTCGTCGGGCATGGGTTAGGTTTAGGGGGTCCAAGGGATAAACGAATGACGATCTACACAAAGCTTTTTTCCGGTTTCATGATGGCAGCCCTTTTGATTGTCTGCCTATTTTCAGGGTCCGCGGTGGCACAAAACGACCCGCAACCTTGGCAGATGAACTTTAGGCCTCCAGCGACGCCTGTGATGGAGGATATTATCGAATTCCACAACCTTCTCTTGGTTATTGAAGGTTTGATTGTGATATTTGTATTAGGGCTAATGGTCTACATAGTTCTGAGGTTCAACTCGAAAGCAAATCCAGTACCTACGAAAACCACACATAATTCATTTATCGAAGTTTTGTGGACAGTAATCCCGGTCATAATTTTAATCATAATTGCTGTCCCATCCATGAAACTTCTCTTCTTTATGGACAAAGCCCCTGCGGACGAGGTTGAGATGACGCTCAAAGTCACCGGTCATCAGTGGTATTGGTCTTATGAATACGTCGACGAGGGAGAACTAACCTTCGACAGTAATATGATACCTGACGAAGACATCGATGTTTCGAAAGGACAAGTGAGGCTTTTGGAAGTGGATAACCGTGTTGTACTTCCGGCTGATACGACGGTTCGTGTTCTAATGACGGCTGAGGATGTTCTTCATAACTGGGCAATGCCGTCGTTTGGAATAAAGATGGATACGGTGCCTGGAAGAATCAATGAAACCTGGCTCAGGGTTCCCTCTGCAAAAATCGGAGTTTACAGGGGACAATGCTCCGAATTGTGTGGTGTGAGGCACGGTTTTATGCCGATAGTTGTTGAAGTCGTCTCCAAACAAGATTACGCGCGATGGCTGGTAAAGGCTAAGCAAGAGTTCGCAAATAATTCGGGACATGTGGACGTAGTGCAAAACGGCACAAGCATACGCTGAACTCAAGCCCAGCAGGATTTTACAGAGGTAATGTTATGACAGAAACCGTGCAAGGTGCGCATGAAGCCCATGACGATCACGACCATAAGCCCACGGGATGGAGAAGATGGGCCTACTCGACTAATCACAAAGACATAGGAACTATGTACCTGTGTGCCGCGGTTTTTGCAGCCATTATAGGCGGTGCCGCGTCGATGGCTATTCGAGCAGAGCTTGCGGCACCCGGCCTCCAATTTATTACAGACACTCAATTTTATAACGTCATGGTAACCGCTCACGGTTTCATTATGGTGTTTTTTGTTGTTATGCCCGCGCTAATCGGAGGTTTTGGAAACTGGTTTATTCCATTGCAAGTTGGCGCGCCAGACATGGCCTTCCCAAGAATGAATAACATAAGTTTTTGGTTATTAGCGGCTGCGCTGATACTACTGTTAGCATCTGCATTTGTTGGTGGAGGTGCCGGCACGGGATGGACAGTATATCCGCCACTATCGAGCGCAGATTTTCACGGTGGGGCTGCTGTCGACTTGGCAATACTGAGCCTCCATTTGGCCGGCGCATCGTCAATATTGGGCGCAATTAACTTCATTACTACCATAATCAACATGCGAGCGCCTGGGATGACTTTCCACAAGATGCCGCTGTTTATTTGGGCTGCGTTGATTACGGCATTTTTGCTNTTGCTCGCNATACCTGTTTTGGCCGGTGCNCTCACN
This sequence comes from Rhodospirillaceae bacterium TMED167, assembly GCA_002170915.1. The sequence continues at coordinate 2,671 of NHHQ01000111.1, forward strand.
ATGATGCTGACNGACCGTAATTTTGGCACNGCTTTTTTTGATCCAGCCGGNGGCGGNGANCCNATNTTTTGGCAGCATCTTTTTTGGTTNTTTGGTCATCCGGAAGTNTACATNATGGTNATACCNGCCTTTGGNGTGGTNAGTCAGGTTGTATCTCATTTCTCNAAAAAACCTATCTTTGGNTATCTNGGAATGGCGTATGCCATGGCGTCCATTGGCGTTGTCGGTTTCGTGGTTTGGGCTCATCATATGTTCACGGTGGGCTTCAACGTGGAAACGCGTGCCTATTTCGTGCTTGCCACAATGGTTATCGCCGTTCCAACAGGAGTAAAGATTTTCAGCTGGCTAGCTACCATGTGGGGTGGCTCAATTGATTTCAAAACTCCAATGCTCTATGCCATGGGTTTTATCTTCCTTTTTGTGGTTGGCGGTGTGACGGGCATCACACTCGCTAATGCAGGCGTAGATATTGCCTTTCACGATACCTATTTTGTGGTCGCGCACTTCCACTACGTTCTGTCAATTGCCACCATTTTCGCCATTTATTGCGGTATGTTCTACTGGATGCCCAAAATGAGTGGCCGGATGTACAACGAAACAGCGGGCAAGTGGCAATTTTGGATTACATTTGTTGGGGTGAACGTTTTGTTTTTTCCTCAACATTTTTTGGGTATGGCGGGTATGCCGCGTCGCATTCCTGACTATCCAGATGCTTATGCGGGTTGGAACATGGTTTCAAGTGTCGGTGCTGCCATATCGCTGGTGGGGGCTATCTTATTTTTGATCATACTTTGGCGTACGATTGTTGCCGGTGAGAGAGCTACAGCCAATCCATGGGGTGAAGAGGGAGCGAATACTTTGGAGTGGACGGTAGACTCACCGGCACCGTTTCATACTCATGAACAGGTCCCAGATTTACCCGATGCTGTGATTAATCAACCAGCGGAATAAGCTTTTCAAAGGTAACAGTATTTGTGACTTTAATTGCGAGTAAAACCACCCTGCAAAAATTTCGAAATCGCCAAATAGCTTTGGGGCTCGGGGCGATGGCAGTCGGCATGCTAGGGCTCGCATTCGCTTCGGAGCCGTTATATCGCCTTTTTTGCCAAGTGACGGGGTATGGTGGTACTACGCAGGTAGCCGCTAAGGTTCAGGCTACTGTTAGTAAAACTGACAGAATGGTCACAATTCGCTTTGACTCCAACGTGAATCACAAACTGCCATGGCATTTTGCGCCTTTGCAGAAACAAATGAGAGTGAGGGTGGGGGAACCTATTCTAGCCTTGTATGAAGCGATGAATACATCCAATCAAACTCTCGTTGGCACGGCTACTTTCAACGTCACTCCTTACACGGCTGCTACCCATTTTAATAAAATAGAATGTTTCTGTTTTACGGAGCAGTTGCTTCGACCAGGGGAAAAGACACAGATGCCAGTTTCTTTTTTTATTGATCCAGAAATTGTAGAGGACAGGGATGCGGATGATCTATCCACTATTACACTGTCATACACGTTCTTTTTGGACCAGGATCAAAGCGCGGCTGAGAGAGCAGAGGGAACTTAGTTAACGACAAATAGATATAAAAAATACAACTAGTGGGACTACCCAGTGGAAGATGTTTTTTAAAAACCGAATTAGACTCGAACGATTGAATACAAATCAGGACTAAAACCATGGCGTCAGAAATAACTAGTAACCAACCTTGGCATGTACCGGAGCCTAGCCCTTGGCCGATAGTTGGGACGGGGGGTGCTCTTGGCTCAGCTTTGGGGCTTATCTGGTACATGCATTCGAACGTGCCGTGGCTTTTAATCATTGGCTTGGTAATAGTGGCCTACACCATGTTTGGCTGGTGGAGAGAGGTTCTCAGGGAATCCTCGGATGGCACATCGCACTCATCGCCAGTGAAAATTGGCCTTCGATATAGCGTATTGTTATTTATCGCATCGGAGGTAATGTTTTTTTTCGCTTTCTTCTGGGCGTACTTCCATTCGAGTTTACCTATCCTCAATAACGTTGCTGGGCCCTGGCCTAATGGTGACATTGAAGCCCTGGGTGCTGCGGGTATCCCGATGCTGAATACGCTATTACTTCTCACGTCCAGCTTGACAGTTACCATTGCCCACCATGCAATTTTAGAAGGTGAGAACAAAAAGGTTGTTACGTGGACGGGCATTACTGTTCTCCTGGGCATAGTTTTTTTAGGCGTGCAGATTTTTGAGTATGTCATCCTCCCATTTGGTCTCAGCGAGGGTATTTATCCGTCTACCTTCTATTTGGCTACCGGCTTCCATGGGTTTCATGTTTTCGTTGGGACGGTCTTCCTGATTGTATGTTATTTTCGGGCCCGCGCCGGATCCTTCACGAAGGACGCCCATATTGGTTTTGAGGCCGCTGCTTGGTATTGGCATTTCGTCGACGTGGTGTGGGTGTTCCTTTACATCAATGTGTATTGGTGGGGCGCTGCTTCGTTTGGCCACCTGCAAGTGAACTAACGTTCAGGACGACGAGGCAAAGGGGGTGGTAAAAAAAACAAATTCCCCGATTCTAAGCGCAGTATTCGGCCGCTGCCCGCGATGCGGTCGCGGTCGTTTGTTTTCCGGCTATTTGAAAGTTGCGTCATCCTGCTCAGCCTGTGGGCTTGATTATGCCGGCCATGATGCGGCGGATGGCCCGGTGGTTCCGATCATGCTGATTGTTGGATTTCTCTCCGCTGGCGGGGCGCTGTGGCTCGAGTTCGCATTGTTTCCACCTACTTGGCTTCACCTGATCATTTGGCCGCCAGTGATAGTGCTGCTATCCCTGGCTCTGTTGCGGCCTTTTAAGGCCCTGTTCATCGGCGCCCAGTTCAAATTTCGGGCGGAGGGAGATAAGTTTCCCGAAAAAAATCTATGAGAAAGCCGCGTGTCGGATACCGTCATCCAGCTTAAATCTGCGCTTTCTTATTTTGAGGCGGGCCGGCTAGAAGAGGCGAGGGCTCTCTGTGAGTTGGCTCTTTGCGAAAATCCTAGGGACGAGATTGCGCTCGAACTCTTGGTAATGATTGATAGCGTTGCAGGTGAGGCGGCCATTAGCGAAGCCCTCGCGCTTAATCAGGCTGGAGAGAATGGTCAAGCGATTACAATTCTCAATGACCTACTTGAGACTCGGCCCGATGATGCACAAATTCTCTGCGCCCTGGGATCGGCCTACTTTCATCTAAAACAATTCAACAAGTCGAGGATATTTTTAGAACGGGCACTCAAATTGGACCCGAACGTTGCAGAGGCTTATGCCGTTCTTGGTAATTGCCGGATCAATCAAGGCGATGTTTATGGTGCCCTGGAGGCGTTTGAAAAATCGCATCAGATCAGCCGATTTAACCCCGCTGTGTTTTCGAGCTATTTGTTTTATATGGCTTTCCACCCCGATTATGACGGGGCACGCCTCAGCCATGANAATCAAGCNTGGGGTANATTNTACNCNGATGGNNTCNATCCNNTTANGCATGANGNGCCGGCGCCGNCCCGNCCCNNNCGGCTGCGCATAGGGTATNTGTCCTATGAGTATGCAACCCATGTCACTTCTTTCTATTTTGAACCCTTGGTCAGCCGCCATGATCGGAACCGGTTTGAGGTCTTCTGTTATGCCGGCAATGAGAAAAAAGATGATACGACGGATCGTTTGTCCGGATACGTGGACCATTGGATTGATATTAGCTCGCTGGATGCAAAAGCCGTCGCGCGACGGATCAAAGAAGACAACATTCATATTCTGATTTCCACCTCCTCGTATCTCGCGAAACACCGGCTGCCGATGGCCTATCGGCCCGCACCTATCCAGGTGTGTTATCACAACCGGGTGGCCACCACCGGGCTGGTTGCGGTTGATTACCTGATCACAGAAGAGCTTGTCGATCCGACTGGNGAAACTGATGATCTGTACACCGAGAAACTGGTCAGATTGACACACCGGTGTTGTTACAGTGCGCCGACGGCTGGACCGGCTCCTGGTGCGCCCCCGGTCCGAGAGAACGGTTACATCACATTTGGATCGTTTAACAACACTGCCAAGATTGGCCCGGACGTCGTCTNAGCCTGGGCCGCTCTTTTGGNAACGGTGGAAAATTCTCGCCTTCTGGTAAAAAATATTGTGCGCTCTGAAGATGATGACGATTGGAAGTTTCTTCGTCGAATGTTTGAGACAGGCGGGGNGGACCTCGAAAGAGTGTGTTTCTTGCCTTATGTTAAAACCCGGAACGAGCATTTCGCTGCATACCGGCATGTTGATATCATGCTTGATACNTACCCCTTTACAGGGGGTACGACCTGCTGTGATGCCCTATGGATGGGTGTCCCTGTGGTGGCCAAGGTTGGCAAGACCTTCTGTCGATGCCAAGCCGGGGAATACTTAACCAAGGTCGGTCTCGCCGACCTGATCTGTGGCGACTGGAAGGCCTACCATGCTACGGCCTTAAGCCTTGCTCGCGATACAGAGCGGCTGTCCGAGCTTCGGGCAACCCTCCGGCCCTTAATGCAGGAAAAAATGCTCGATTATGATCTCCATGCCATAGAAATGATGACAGCGTATGATCAGATGTGGAGCGTTTTTGCCGAAGGCCGGCCAGTAGAATCTTTTAACGTTAATGGTAGCCAAGTGGATCAGCCCGCCCCGCATCGATCGTAAACGAACCGGCTGGTTGCCTCGGAGGTCTCCCTACCGATTATGCCAAGCGATGGCCGGCCAAAGTAATGGAGTGAAATCTGATGGTTCCGGTTATGTCTTTGTCCTAAAAAAACCTAGGCTTCGAAATTCGCGCGGACAAACTCTTCTAGTTCCCGCAAACAATCGGCAATTTCCCGATCCGGTGTTGTGACCGTGAGTTCCGGGGAGGACGGTGCTTCATAAGGAGCGGAGATCCCTGTGAATTCGGCAAGCTTACCGGCCCGGGCCATTTGATAGTGGCCTTTGGGGTCCCGCTCTTCGCAGATTTCCAAGGGCGTATCGATAAAAACTTCTTTAAACATCTCGCCCGAACATTTCCGCGCCAAATCCCGGTCGGCTTGATAGGGGGAGATAAACGCCGTGATNACAATAAAACCAGCTTCCGCGAACAGGGNAGCAACTTCTCCAATNCGGCGGATGTTCTCCGNNCGGTCTTCCGGTGAAAATCCAAGATCCGAGCTCAACCCGTGACGGATATTGTCTCCGTCCAGAACATAAGCCTGTTTTCCAGATTGGGATAACCTGTGTTCCAATTCAATGGCAAGGGTCGATTTGCCAGATCCAGGCAGGCCGGTAAACCATAGGACACCACCTTTGTGCTTGTTGATGTCCCAACGCTGTTTGGTGCTTACCCGGTGCGAGACGGCGACTAAATTCTCTGATTTTATACTCACGATATTTCTTCTTTTATAACTAGATAACTAGCTAATAATAAATAGACGCTCCTGCCTCAAGCATCGAGTTCCTTAATGTGCATGGGTTGCAAGCTCCGACACGTTCTTCACTAAGGAGATCGTGATATAAGGTAATATATAATTTGCTGCGACGGAAAAAGAGAGGGGAGCCGTTAACGACCAATAAGACTTTTTTGTGGAGGTTACCCCATTGCATGTGGTCACAACGATGTGTTGGACGCTTGATGGATCGACACAGAATGCTGGCCAGGTTTCTAGCCGGGTGCCAGGCCAGACTGACCCGCCGACCCGGGGGAGACTGCTGGATGAACCCCTTCGAAATCCGGCAACCGTGCGTCACGACCCACATGCCATACTGGATCAGACAGCGCCATGTGAGATCGAACCGGTGATGATAAAACCAAGCGTGACCGAAGATGCGGCTCTTGTCCGGAGACTGATCAAAGGTGATCAGGGGGCCGCCCGCCAAGTGATGGACCTGTATCTGAACCGGCTCGTCGCCCAGGCCTACCGGATGATCGGCGACCGTGCGGAAGCCGAAGATGTCGCGCAAGAGACATTCCTCCGGTTATGGCGCACCCTGGAGAGATGGCAACCGGATAAACCGCTGATACATTGGTTACAAAGGGTCACGCATAATTTGTGCATCGACCGGATCCGCAAAGCCCGGCCAGTGAGCATTGATGCGATCCCGGAACCCGACGATGGCCGGCCCAGTGCGCTGACCCTCGTTCATCGGTCCGAGATTGATGACATCGTCCAGGCCGCTATTTTAACGCTACCAGATCGTCAGCGGTCGGCCATCTTGTTCGTCCATCAAGAGGGCCACACCAATATTGTAACGGCTGAGATCATGGGCATCAGCGTGGAGGCTGTTGAGTCCCTTCTGGCGCGGGGCCGGCGTCGTTTGAGACATACTCTTGCGGATCTTTTTCCAGACTTAAAAGGAGGCACCTCATGACCGATCCCCATGATCCCTGGGTTCCAGTCGACGTGCCGGATCTTCCGGAGCTGACGGTCCATCTCCGGGCGCGTCCGGGCCCGCTTGCGTCGTCGGCGTTAAAGGCCCGGATACTTGCAGATTTCGATCGGACACAGACGCAGCCGCTGCATCAGGTGCTCTGGACGTTTGGCGCTGTCTGGCGCCCAGCGGCAGGTCTGATCGTGGCTGCCGTGTTTGGTGTCTATTTTGGCCTCAATGTGGATCAAGGTGCGACCCAGCTTGTGGGCGCAGACACGTTGTTCGCCGAGGAGATCGTGATACTTGGACAAAGTGATNGCATTGGTATGGGCATAACCGCTCTGGAGGATTTCTGATGTTACAGATGACGTCAAAAAAATGGTCACTCATTCTATTTGCGTCTCTCGCGGTGAATGTTTTTCTAGTTTGGGCATTGGTGGCCGATAAGTTGTTTAACGGACATCGGCCGGTATCCCAGGGAATGGTATATTCCGTACCCTGGGCCGTTCGCGTCATTGGACGAGAGGTCCGGCCTCAGGCCCGCGAGAATTTCATGGCCCGCCGGGACCANATCCGTCAAAGTCNAAAAGCCATGAGTTTGATTTACACAGATGTGAACACGGCCCTGAAAGCCGTGCCCTTCGACCGCCAGGTCTTCTCGGCNTCGCTCTCGGCTTTGCGTGAAAAGACGTTGCAGCGCCAGGTGCTGATCCATGACNCCATGACGGAATTNGTCGCGGGTCTCACCAGNGATCAACGCCTCGAATTATCGAATTCCGTGGAAAAATGGAAGGAGCGCCGGTCAAAAAAAATCGACCGCCGCTTGCGTTCCATCGAGGGAAAGTAAAATTGGGGGGCTCTTGATGAAAAAGTTTCTGGTACCAATTGCCGCGGTGTTGATTGTCGGCGTTGCGATTGGAACAGCTTACCTAGATAACGAAGGAACATCGGTATGGGCCTTCCGCACCGCGATAATTGAACGTGGGAACCTCTCCAAAACCGTTTCCGCGTCCGGTGAAGTCAACTCCGTGATTACGGTGGAAGTCGGTTCGGAAATATCCGGCCAGATATCAGACCTGTTGGTGGACTTTAATTCGATCGTCACGGCGGGCCAGGTGATCGCGCGGATCGATCCAGAGAGCTTCCAAGCGGAAGTATTGCGTTCTGAAGCTGANCTGGCCGTTGCGCGCGCGACAATAATGACCAAACGGGCAGCAATCACACAAGCTGAAGCCAACCTCCTAAATGCCCGTTCGGTTAGGACCGCCCAAGCTGCGGATGTGGACGGGGCTCAGGTCTCGGCGGCCGATCTGAAACGGGATTATGACCGGAAGAGCGAGCTCCGTGCCAAAGGGGTAGTCGCGCTAAGCCAGGTCGACAAAGCGAAGGCGGCGTGGCAAGCCGCCTCCGCTCAGGCNAAATCCGCTGGCGCACTGCTCAGCGCCCAACACGCTAACGTGGTGGCGCGGGAGGCCCAAGTCACTATCGCGCGTGCTGAGGTCACGCATGCGGAAGCGTTGACTCGGCAAAAGGAGGCCTCTCTCAACATCGCCAAAGTCAATTTGCAAAATACCTTTATACGCTCCCCAGTTGATGGTGTAGTCATCGGCCGCAATATTGATATTGGCCAGACTGTGGCTGCGAGTTTCCAGGCGCCGACGTTGTTCACGATTGCCCAAGACCTGCGTAAGATGCAGGTTGAAACGAACATCGACGAAGCCGACATCGGTCAGGTTACATCGGGCCAATCGGCCAGTTTTACGGTCGACTCGTTTCCCGGCCGGACGTTTCCGGGCAGGGTGACCCAGGTGCGTAAAGAACCCCTAGAAGTCCAGAACGTCGTCACCTACACTGTGGTGCTTAATGCGGATAACAGTGATCTTCGCCTGCTGCCAGGGATGACGGCGGCGGTCGTGATCAAGGTATCCGATCAGACTGGCGTGCTTAAAATTCCCAATGCTGCACTCCGTTTCACGCCGCCTGGCATGAAGGTGGCTCCCGTCCAGTCAGGGGCCGCAACTGCCCGTCGCGGACCATCCAGTCCGCAGGTGATCGAGCAACGGCGCGTTCGGGCGCAGTTGAGGCTGGACCGACTTGCCAAGCAACTTGATCTGACGGAGACGCAAAAGGGTTCCGTTAGCAACCTTGGCCGCCAACTTAGTCAGCGGCTAAGTGCCATGCGACGCGCTGGCACTCGGGGCCCTGAGTTCCGCCAAATCATGGCGCAGATGCGCCGTGAAAATAGAGATAAAATCATGACATTCCTGACACCGGCACAGCGCGTGAAATTTAAAAAAATTCTTGCGGAACGCCGGTCTAATCCCCTGACACCGGCCCGCGTGTGGGTGTTGGAAGATGGCGTGCCCAAAGCCGTTCAGATTATGATAGGTGCCGGGGACGGCAAGTTTACGGTCATGGGGCGCGGCGCGATCACGGAAGGCCAAGAGGTTTTGGTGGGGGTAAAGCCTCAGACTAAAAAGACGTCCACCTTCTTAGCCCGATNTGGATTTTAGAGGCCATGCCACTCCTCCAGGCGGAGACACTCTCTAANTTTTACGNGCTCGGTACGAATGTTGTTCACGCCCTACGGGAGGTCAGTTTTGCTATCGATGCTGCTGAGATGGTGGCCATTATGGGGCCCTCCGGCTCCGGTAAATCCACCATGATGAATCTCCTCGGATGTCTCGATACACCGACGGAGGGGGTTTACCGCCTGGAAGGTNTTAACGTGGCAGACTTGACCAAAGATGCGCTTGCAGAAACTCGGAACCGCCGGATCGGGTTTGTCTTTCAGAGCTTTAATCTTTTAGCCCGCACGACGGCGTTAGAAAATGTGCAGCTGCCGCTGCTATATGGATCGATGGAAAAAGCGCGCCGGCGCATCCGCGCTGAAGAGGTGCTTGCTGATGTGGGGCTCGCGGATCGGATGGCTCATCATCCAGCTCAGCTCTCCGGTGGCCAGCAGCAGCGCGTNGCCATCGCCAGGGCACTCGTGAACACGCCCGTACTTATCCTGGCTGACGAGCCCACCGGTGCGCTTGATACTCGCACAGGCATCGAAATTATGGCACTTTTCCAGCGCCTTAACGAAGCTGGCATGACCATTGTTATCGTAACCCATGAAGAAGAGGTTGCTCAGTTTGCCAGCCGCGTCATCCGATTTCAGGATGGCCGGATTAAAAGCGACGCCCCCGCCCCCCGTACCCACGCTGGGGATCTTCTTGAACGTCTGCCGGCGGGGGAAACAATCACGTGACCCCATTCGACTCTCTCACCGCCGCTCTTGTTGCCATTCGGGTAAATCTGCTTCGGAGCGTGCTGACCGCGCTAGGAATCATTATTGGCGTGGCTGCCGTAATTATCATGATATCCATCGGTGCTGGCGCTCAGAAAAAGGTGGATGACTTGATCCAAAGCCTTGGGTCCAACTTGGTGATTGTTGTCCCGGGCACGACCACGTCATCGGGTGCGCGCGGCGCGCGTGGTTCACGGCCCACGGTCACGGAAGATGACGCCATTGCCATTCAGAACGAGGTGCCCACGGTTCTGGTGAGCGCCCCCAGCGTGACGGGNCGCGGCCAAATTATCTACGGCAATCAAAACTGGTCTTCAGTTATCCGGGGCGTCACGCCCGAGTACCAGGAAGCACGCGACTGGGAAATTCANAATGGCCGGTGGTTTAATTATGCNGAGGTAAGGGCTGCGGGTAAAGTGGCGCTTATAGGGCAGACCGTCGCAGCGAGCCTGTTCGGCGGTGATGATCCAGTTGGTCAGATGGTGCGCATCAAACGGGTGCCGTTCACCATTATCGGCACACTTGCCTCCAAGGGAGAGACGCCCTTGGGCACGGATATGGACGATACCGTCTTAATTCCACTCTCGACGGCTAAGAAACGCATTATCGGTGGCCGGCGGCTCAGCGGCAAACTGATCGGCACGTTATATGTCAAATCGACCAGCGCTGAGGTGGTGGAGGACACCATTCGAGACATGACCCTTATTCTGCGCCAGCGCCATAGGATTCGACCGGGGCAGCCGGACGATTTTTATGTTCGTAACCTCTCTTCTATTTTGAAAGCGCGGGCCAGTTCTTCCCGTGTTATGACACTGCTCCTGGCAGCAGTAGCATCGGTTTCCCTTTTGGTCGGCGGCATTGGAATTATGAATATCATGCTGGTCTCGGTGACGGAGCGCACTCGAGAAATTGGCCTCCGGATGGCCGTTGGGGCCAAGGGAAAGGATATTCTGAGACAATTCCTCATCGAGGCAGTGGTTCTCTCTCTCATCGGGGGACTGATTGGCGTCGCACTCGGCCTAACCGGTTCTCTCGCNATTGCAAGCCTTGGCAATCTACCGGCCATTATCCAGCCTGAGAGCATATTTCTGGCCTTTGGCTTCGCGGCGGTCGTTGGTGTCTTTTTCGGCTTCTACCCGGCCCGCAAGGCTGCCCGTCTCGACCCGATCGAGGCATTGCGTTACGAGTGAAGTCGACCTTTGCAAGAGGCGCATGATCGTCCGGGTTCCGGGCTGTCCCTGTGTCCTGCTTTTGCGCGCATAAATTCCTGGTGTCGTGAGGGCTTCCTCGATACGCGACTGCAATTATACGATAAATATACACCTATAAGTGGTTTATCCTGATAAGATGGAATCTTTTGATTGAAGATAAATCACCCTCTCCCATCGTTCTATATCTGGCTTAAGAGCAGTAATGGGTTTGTTTAATCATGAATGTCCCGGGCAAGGAGAGTATCCGATTACAAATTGTTTAAACGTAGGGGTTGTGCTGTTCGCCAATGAGATGTCTCTACCAACGGATAAGGTGGCTACTGGGTTACCGCAAATGGCATGTGGCGCTTTCCCAAACAACCCAAGAAGGCAATGGAACCATTGAGAAGAGCCTGCTCACCGATGCTATAGAACCACGCTTAACAAAATAGGACCCTAAATCGCTTAAACACGGCTTTCCGTTTTCGCTATTTTGTGGATTGAACGCTTTATTCCCGTATGACCGGAGTCTAACATTAAGACTGCTAGATCAGTTTCGGGAGATAATCATGGATGTTCAAGCCGCTGTGGCCTTTGAGGCGGGAAAACCTCTGAGCATTGAAACGGTTCAACTAGACGGACCCAAGGAGGGTGAAGTCCTGGTGGAAGTGAAAGCCACCGGCATCTGTCACACGGATGCGTTTACGCTGACCGGTGATGACCCGGAGGGCCTGTTCCCGGCGATCCTGGGCCACGAGGGCGCGGGCGTGGTGGTGGAGACAGGGCCCGGCGTGAAGAGCCTCGCCGAAGGTGACCACGTAATCCCGCTCTATATCCCGGAATGCGGCGAGTGTAAGTCTTGCAAATCGGGCAAGACAAACCTCTGTACCTCCATTCGTGACACCCAGGGTCAGGGCGTCATGCCGGACGGCTCGAGCCGGTTCAGCCTCGGAAAAGACAAGCTCTTCCATTACATGGGCACATCGACCTTCGCCAACTACATCGTGGTGCCGGAGATAGCGCTCGCCAAAGTCCGGGAAGACGCGCCCTTTGATAAGATCTGCTACATCGGCTGCGGTGTAACCACGGGCATCGGCGCGGTCATCAACACGGCCAAAGTCACCCCCGGCTCAAATGTCGCCGTGTTCGGTTTAGGCGGCATCGGGCTTAACGTGATCCAGGGCGCGCGCATCGCCGGCGCCGACAAGATCATCGGCATCGACCTCAATCCGGCGAAGGCGATCATGGCCGAAAAATTTGGTATGACTGACTTCATCGATGCCTCAAAGGAAGACAAAGTGGTGGAGGCCGTCATCGAGCTCACGGACGGCGGCGCGGATTACTCCTTCGAAGCNATCGGCAACGTGAACACCATGCGCCAGGCACTTGAGTGCGCACACCGGGGCTGGGGTGAGAGCATCATCATCGGTGTCGCCGGCGCTGGACAGGAAATTGTCACCCGGCCGTTCCAGCTCGTCACCGGGCGGGTCTGGAAAGGTACGGCCTTCGGCGGCGCGCGCGGCCGGACTGATGTCCCCAAGATCGTGGATTGGTACATGAACGGCAAGATCAACATCGACGACCTCATTACCCACACGTTGGACCTCAAGGACATTAACAAGGGCTTCGACCTGATGCATGAAGGCGAGTCCATCCGCAGCGTGGTGGTGTACTAACCGGAGGCCAGTTCCATCGAATCACTCTCTGAAAACCGGTCCTTTGACGGGGTGCAAGGGGTATACCGGCATGCCTCGANGGCGACCGGCACGGACATGACCTTCGCGGTCTACATGCCGCCACAGGCGAAGGATGGCAAGGTGCCGTGCCTCTGGTATCTCTCGGGCCTCACGTGCACCCACGAAAACGCCATGACCAAGGCCGGCTGCCAGGCTCATGCGGCAAAGCACGGCGTGGCGCTGGTCTTTCCGGATACGTCACCCCGTGGAGACGATGTGCCCGATGACGAGGCCTATGACCTGGGCCAGGGNGCAGGTTTCTATGTGGACGCCACGGAAGCACCCTGGGCAGANCATTTCCAGATGGAGACCTATATCGCCAAGGAGCTTCAGGACCTCGTGGTGAACGACTTCCCCGTCGAGGCTGNCCGCCAAGGCATNTTCGGTCATTCCATGGGCGGNCACGGCGCGATCACGCTGGCTGTCAAATATCCGGANACTTACCGCTCGCTCTCCGCCTTTGCACCCATCGCCAATCCTACCGGCACCGACTGGGGTCGGAAGCAGCTCACNGCGTATCTNGGAGACAACGAGGACANCTGGCGGGNCCATGATGCCTCCCTCNGGATCGCCGAGGGNNGCTGGGANCGGGACCTGCTCGTGGACCAGGGGGACGGTGATGAGTTCCTCAGCCTCCTGCAGCCAGAGAAATTGGCGGATGCTATCGCGAAGGCCGGTGTCGACGGTACCGTCCGTCTGCAGCCGGGCTACGACCACTCCTACTACTTCGTCTCCACCTTCATCCCCGACCACTTCGCATGGCACGCGGAGAAGCTGGCGTCGGGCTGTCGAGGTCTCCATGCGCGTTCGTGAGCATTTCGGAATTGCCACCTCGAAAGCGCCTCTGTAGGGTCTGCGGCACTTAAACACGGGGGGACTCCATGGATTTCGCGGCGTTTGACTGGACCTTATATTGGTTCATGTTCCCGGTGGCCATTTTGGTGGCGACCTCGGCCATGCTGTCCGGCATCGGCGGCGCGGCGATCTTTGCGCCGATCTTTTTGATCATCTTTCCGCTTTTGGGCACGGAGTACCCCCTGGGCAGCCTAGCCGCCGCCATCGGTGTAGCGCTGTTCACGGAGGTCTTCGGATTTTCGTCGGGCTTTGTGGGCTACTACCGCAAGGGCCTCATTGATTTCAAAAGCGCCATACCCTTTATCATCGTAGGCGTGCCCATCGGGATCATCGGCGCGCTTATGCTCAACGCGCTCAGTGAATACGAAGAGGCGCTCCGGGCGGCCTACGGCATTCTCATGCTGGTGCTCTTCTTTGTCATCATCAAGGTGCATGAGTCCAAGGAAGTTATGGCCAAAGCCCAAGCTGAATCCGCAGGGAGGGTCGCTGAAGAAGACGACACCCGCGAGACCCGTACCATCACTGGCCGGGACGGTGCCACCTACACCTACAAGGCCCCTCGGCAAGGCAAGGGAGCGGCGGCCACCGGGCTGGGCGCGTTCCTCACAGGTCTCCTGGGCGTCGGCATCGGCGAGGTGGTCATGCCGCAACTGGTGAAATCTAATAAGGTTCCCATTCCCGTCGCGGCCGCCACGTCGGTCTTCACCGTGATCGTCGTCGTCGCTTCCGCCTCCTTCACTCAGATCTCCACCCTGATCGCCCAAGGCGGCGTCAATGCGGTGCCGTGGAATGTGGTGGTCTACACTATCCCCGCAGTCATCATCGGCGGCCAGATCGGCCCGCGGCTCCAGGGCAAGGTCAAGCAACGTACCATGGAAAAAGCCATCGCGTATCTGTTCCTGGTGATTGGTGTCGCCATGACCTGGATCGCCGTGCGGAACATGTTTTTTTAATTTCCTTCTTATTGATTGCCTTCAATCGACGGGCGTTGCACCGGTCCCAGAAATCTCTTTTGGGGCCCGCGACATTTGGTGCGGGGCACGCTTGTGAGCTCGGGCCTTGCCCGCCCCATTGGATCAGACAGACCGATACTGTCGGTCATGTTTTGAGGTTGGGCTGAGGGCGCGCGCGTAGCGCGTACCCGCGACTGCGGGCCGCCGTCCTTGCGGCGAGCCAAGCGGCGGAGCAGCGCCCGGCGCCTGAGGGAACAACAGAGACTCACACTATATTAAATTTACTGCACGCGATGGAGCAGTGGCCGTAGGCGTTGTTGAACTCCAGCTCGACCACTTTGCGGATGTCTTCGTAAACGGGTTTTAGAGCCTCGTTTTTGCCGAAGGCGTTCTCCAGGATCATGTTGGCGAGTTTGCGGCCAAGGCCGCGGTTGAGGGGGTCTTCTTTGCTCTCCGGGTCATTTGCCATGGTTGTGTTGAAGACTTCGTTGTCGTTGAAATCCCTATCCGCCCGGATGGTCTCCGGGATCAGCTTGAGCGCCGTCGAGATAAAGGTCTGGAGCCCGCGCTCCCCGGCCTCGTAGTCCATCTCGTTATAGAAGGCCTTACGCACATGATCGAGCCGCGGTTGGTCCTGCATGCTGAAGAACATGAGTTCTGCTAGCCCGATCACCCAGGTTATTTTAAACCGCGAGATTTCGTCCGGCGGTAGGGCGTGGAAATCAAACCCGCCGTCCAGCGTCCGGGTGCGGTTGTAGACCCGGCTCAACGCCATATCACAGAGGTCATCGAACAGCTCGACCATGCCGTCAACCATGGTATCCGCATCCGTGTCGATGCGTCCGCCATAGGTGATGGTGTGGATGTCGTGTTTATCGGGGTCTGGGTTTGTCTCGGTCACGCTACTACTACTTCTACTCTGGCCGGCTCAAAATGATTGGAGCGGGCGAAGGGAATCGAACCCTCGTTTAAAGCTTGGGAAGCTTTCGTTCTACCATTGAACTACGCCCGCGCTGATGGGTGTATAGCACAAGAGTTTTCTGTTTCGCACCCCCTGGTATTTAAGGGCCCCTCATCGGACGTGTCACGCTCTGCCTTCAATTTGCCTAATTTTTTTCACGCCTATGCTTCATTTGGCCCGGAGAGCGCCACAGTCTCCCTCTAACGTCTTGCCCGAATTCACCTGAGGAGGACAACATGCGATATCTGAAATCTCCCTTATTGTTGACAGCGGTAATGCTACTTGTGTCCGCCTGTGGGGCCACGTTTGACTATGATAGTCTTGAATCGAAGAAGATCACCGGGACACGCTTTTCGGATCAGTTGGCGCGCGCCTATCAATCTTTTGCCCTTTCCGAGGCCCACGACATGAACGATTGGATTGACGCTGCTCATTTCGGTAGCAAATCGTTGGCGGCGCTCAAGCAGGAGCTCGTATCGCCTGAACACGTCGAAGACTGGTGGATTCGGGGGGAGGCGCGCGAGCTATTGATGCGAGAACGCTTGCGGCTCACCTCTCTTCTTGGACCGGAGGTCCAGCGCCAAAGCCCGAAGGCCGCGGCAATGGCACAAGCAGGCTTCGACTGCTGGGTGGAGCAGCAGGAGGAAAATTGGCAGTACGACCATATTGAAGCCTGTCGGACCCAGTATTTTACCGCCGTCGCTCAACTTGAGCGGCAGCTTGGGCTCATCCAAGCAGATTCGGCGGCGCGCCAAGTAATGCCAGTGATGCAGATCGGTGCGCCGTTTCCCCGCCGTCGAGCACACCGCGAGGTCATACTTTCCTTCGATTTTGATAGCGCACGGATTTCCGGGGCTGGAAATTTAAAAATCTTTGAAATTGTTGAGATGTATGAGCAAGGGTTGCCAGTCACGATTGTGGTGAGTGGACATGCCGACCGCGCCGGGCCCGCCACTTATAATGAAACGTTGTCACAGCGCCGGGCTGAGACTGTTCGTAAAAAGCTGATCGAAGCGGGCGTACCGGTTCAACTGATAACGGCGATCTTCCATGGAGAACGGCGGCCCCTGATTGAGACAGAGAACGGTGTGCGCGAACCTCTCAATCGGCGGGTGAAAATCACCCTTGATCACGCGAAATCACTTTAATCCGGGCCTTCGTACGGGGTCGGAGAGCTTACCTCCGCGCTTATAGACGTTGGATAATTTTGAGTTCTCTGGCCCCGATTTTGATGCTAGTTTGTCGAAGACGCCCACAGACAAGAGCATTTCAGCTTTATGTATTCCGAGACTACGAAAGAAATTAGAATTTCCGTTGATACGACCTTCGTCGAGGAACAATCCGAGCCGGATGATTTCCATTTCGTGTGGGCCTATCATATCCGTATCGAGAACGAGGGTGGAGAGACTGTTCAGTTGCTTCGCCGGCATTGGCATATTACGGATTCCCAGGGCCGGGTCCACGAGGTGCGCGGCGACGGCGTGGTTGGCGAACAGCCTGTCCTCGAACCGGGAGAAGCATTTGAATATACGAGTGGCACACCTCTCTCGACACCGTCGGGCTTCATGGTCGGCTCCTATCAGATGGTGACGGGGGAAGGGAGCCATTTTAGCGTGCCAATTCCCGCTTTTTCCTTGGATTCACCCCATGATATCAGCCTCGTTAATTGAAGCTGCCGCCTGGGCTTGATTTGTTTGGCAAGGAAAAGGCCCCATGCTTTAAGAAATAATTATTCGAGAATTATAAAAACATCGTGGTTATAAGGATTCATCTAAATTAACCTTATGGCACTGGCGGAATCGAGAATTAATACTATCTATCAGAGTTATAGTGGCATAGCGCGGCATACGGTAAAGGTCTTTCCTAATACCGTTCTCATACAGAAAGGAAGCGTAGAGTGGATACGGTGACGACCGATATGGATAGCCTCAAAGTTGAGCGCCCTAGCCAAGATGAGGCTGAAGAGGCGGTCAGGACCCTCATCAAGTGGGCGGGAGACGATCCCAATCGGGAAGGGCTCATCGGCACGCCGCACCGTGTGGCGAAGGCCTATGAGGAGTTTTTCGCTGGATATAACGAGGATCCGGTATCCGTACTCGGCGCGACTTTTGAAGAAACGGGTAGTTATGACGATGTCGTTATATTGAGAGACATCCGACTGGAATCCCATTGCGAACATCACATCGTACCTATTATTGGCAAGGTCCATATTGGTTATCTACCAAACGGTCGTGTGGTTGGTATTTCAAAGCTCGCGCGACTTATTGAAGTATTTGCTAAACGCATGCAAATTCAGGAGACCCTAACAGCCCAAATCGCGGACACTATCGCGGACGTTCTTGAACCGCATGGGGTGGCGGTCGTTATAGAGGCAGCACATCAGTGCATGACCACACGGGGCATCCGAAAGCCGGGCGTTAGTATGGTCACGAGTCGGATGCTCGGTGTCTTCAGGGATGACTCCAATACCCGGCGAGAGTTTTTGTCCATGATTGGGAAGCCCAGCAATTCTGGATAATCCACGGAATTGTGTGCAGGCGCCGGATGCCGTGAGCGATTTTAGAGGGCCGGCCCGAAACCTGCTTTCCCACGGTCCTCTTTGTCTGCTAGCATTTTGACGCTGTGCTAGATTTCAGACCCATATTCCTAGTGCTCGGCTTGCTTTTGTCGATCCTAGCTATTGTCATGCTGGTACCCGGCGTGGTCGATCTTGTCGCGGGGAATCCTGACTGGCAAATTTTTGCTGTTTCCGGCGCCATGACCCTGTTCATTGGGGTCTCGCTTGCTCTGACAAGCCGAACCGGCCGGGCTAAACTAAATGTTCGGCAAGCTTTTGTGCTGACTAGTCTTAGCTGGATAGTGTTGACTGTTTTCGCTGCGCTGCCCTTTGCCTTTTCCCAGTTGAACATGAGTCCGACCGATGCTTTTTTTGAAGCGATGTCAGGCATCACGACCACTGGAGCGACGGTGATTGTCAATTTGGACGAAGCCCCGCAGGGACTGTTGTTGTGGCGTGCGCTCCTGCAATGGCTGGGCGGGATCGGGATCATTGTAATGGCGCTGGCCGTGCTGCCCTTACTGCGGGTTGGGGGCATGCAATTGTTCCGCATGGAATCTTCTGATCAGTCCGAGAAGGCGATGCCGCGTGCAGCGCAGGTTGCAGCTGCTATCGGGATCATCTATCTGGCTCTCACCCTGATCTGGGCTGGTGTTCTATGGCTTGCAGGGTTAAGTGGCTTTGACGCTATTACCCACGCCATGACGACCATTGCCACCGGCGGGTTCTCGACCCATGACGCGTCCATTGCTCACTTCAATAGTGCGACCGTGGACGTCGTCATCACTCTTGGTATGTTCATGGGAAGTTTACCTTTCCTTCTGTATCTTTCTGCCGTACAGGGCCGTCCGGGGGCCTTGTTCCGGGATAGTCAGGTCCAGTGGTTCGTTACCGTCCTGGCGGTTGTGATCGTCCTGGTGGCGGGGTGGCTCTGGATGGACAGCGGGTTGTCTCCGTTACAGGCCATCCAGCTCTCGTCCTTCAACGTGGTCTCGATCATGACCGGCACGGGCTACGCCACCGCGGGTTTCGACACCTGGGGCAGTTTCGCTGTCCCTATTTTCTTTTTCATTATGTTCATTGGCGGTTGCGCAGGCTCGACTACCTGCGGCATCAAGGTGTTCCGGTTTCAAGTCCTATATGCGGCGGCGAAAACCCAGTTTGAAAATCTGGCCCAGCCTCATGGGGTATTTATTCCCTATTACAACCGCAACCCAATTCCCGACGAAGTTATTATGTCCGTACTTAGTTTTTTCTTTGTCTTTGGGGTTACCTTCGCAGTATTGGCGATGGGCTTGGCTCTGCTGGGCCTGGACTTCTTGACCAGCATATCTGGTGCGGCGTCGGCCATCGCCAATGTTGGTCCCGGCCTAGGACCTATCATTGGGCCCGAGGGGAACTATGTTTCTCTGCCTGACGCCGCGAAATGGCTTTTGTCTTCCGGTATGTTGCTTGGCCGTCTGGAACTCTTTACGGTGATGGTCCTGTTCACACGCGCCTTTTGGCGGGCCTAAGGTAAGAAATATCGCGAGCATGGTAGAAATCCATACCCCCCAAGAAATGCTTTGCCGGCTGATTTCCTTCAACACCATCTCCGCGCTGTCTAACAAAGATATGATCCAGTTTATGGCTGACTATCTCGCAGGCTACGGGATCAGCGCCAACATTGGTGGCAATGACGACGGCACTAAAGCGGACTTGATCGCCACCATCGGCCCCGATGTGGAGGGCGGTTTGGTGCTATCTGGTCATACAGACGTGGTGCCGGTGGAAGGTCAATACTGGCACACGGATCCCTTCGCGATGATGGAAAAAGACGGACTCCTATACGGCCGGGGAACCTGCGATATGAAGGGCTTCATCGCCGTTGCGCTCGCGCTCGTGCCCGAAATTCTAGCTCTTCCCCTGATAAAGCCGTTACATTTAGTGTTCAGTTATGACGAGGAAGTGGGGTGTCTCGGGGCGCCAGGACTTATCGCCCGGTTGATGCAGGATAAGCCTGCGCCGTTGGCGGCCATCATTGGCGAACCCACCTCGATGAAGTTGGTGAATGCACATAAAGGCATTACAGCTTTTAAAACCTGCATAACTGGTAAACCTGGTCACTCCTCCCAGACCCATAAAGGGGTGAATGCCATTGCCGTGGCGGCGGACTGTATTCGGTTTTTGCAGGATAAGGCGGGGTCATTCAGAACCGGCGAGGGTCCCCGGGATGAGCGATTTGAACCAGCTCATACGACTGTGAGCATGGGGAGGATCACCGGTGGCACCGCGAATAATATTATTGCTGGGGAGTGTATGTTTACCTGGGACGTGCGGGCTATTGTACCGGGCGAAGGTCAGCGGCTTAAAGCAGCGCTCGACGTGTATTGCCGGGATATTCTGCTGCCCCCCTTGCAGCAGATTGCACCTGAAGCCAATATCATTTCCGAGAAATTTGCCGAGATACCTCCGTTAACACCGAGTGACGATAATCCGGCGGAAGCTCTCGTTCGCCGGCTTACAGGCCAAAATCAGGCCGGCGCAGCAGCCTTCGGGACAGAAGCCGGGCAGTTCCAGGAGGCCGGTATTCCCTCCGTAATATGCGGACCCGGCAGCATTGATCAGGCTCACCAACCTAACGAATTCGTAGCTCAGTCCCAATTGACAGAATGTGCAGATTTCATACGCAAACTTGCCGACTGGGCGGCAGCCAATTAAAATACATAGTCGGCCATAAAACGCTGAATGCCTCGGTCCATTTCACTGTTGAACCGCCCGATCAGTTTTTCGACGAGTTCGAGCCAGATGCGGCGGCGGTCCGCGAGACTGGCATCCTCCCGGATATTTTGCTGCCAGGTGGCGCTGGCTGTCACTTGAGCGCGCTGGACGCCACGGTCGTCTATGATCTCAAGACGCGCTTTAACGGCGGTATCATATTGTTCTGAGGCCTGCTTCTTAAACAAGCCTGTCAGTTTTTCATCTTTTTTCAGCTTTGTTTCGATGGCGTCGGCCTGAAGGATGGTGAAGCGGGCTGTCCCCCGTTTGCCCCCTATCCGCAGTCGGTCCTGGGCCCACATCGTGAGGGCTTGCTCCGGGGCCATGGGAAACCGGTGGCCCACATTCGGTGCTTGTGTGTCGCTCTGCAACAGGGAGGTGATCTGAATATCTGCGACTTGCAACTTGATAGGCGGCAAGTGTTTGAATGTCAGCTGAGGCAGGTGGTTGTTGGGGCTCGCGCAGGCTGAGAGAATAACGATGATGAGGGTGATAAACAGAGAACGAACCATGTCATAACTCTTACACATGGGGACCCGGTGTTCAAGCTATTGATGGTCCCTGGGACTGGAGAGCCCGGATTTCATCTAAGGCGGCATCATCAAAGGCATAGACCGTGCGGCAAAATTCGCAGGTCGCGGTGATCTCTCCGGTCTCCGTCTTCATATCGATAAGGTCCTCCGTCGGGAAAGATGCCAAGGTCTCGGCAACTTTCTCACGGGCGCACCGGCAGCAATACGAAATCTCTTTTTTATCGTAGAGCCGGACGCCGTTCTCATGAAACAGGCGGTAGAGAAGCTCGTCGAAGCTAAGACGCGGGTCGAGGAGCTCTTCAGAGGTGAGCGAATTCAGGAGGATGGTGGCGTTTCGCCAATTCTCCTCTTCTTCATCGGCTGTGAGAATCAGCCGGTCTTCGCCGGGCATCTTTTGAATCATGATGATGGCGGCCCGGGGGGGGAAGTCATCGGCCACCGGTTGAGCGGCGACCATGATCGCCGTGTCTAATTGTTCGGACTGTTGGAAGTAGCTTTGCGCACATTCGGCGATGGTGTTGCCTTCCAGAGCCACGATGCCCTGATAGCGGTCCGTGTGCGCGCCCTGATCCAGGGTGAATGCCAGATGACCGGCGCCCAGGAGGTCGGGCACGGGGTGGTCAATCTCCAAGCCGTCGGTGAAAATCTCTTCCTTGTAGCGTGCATAACCCCGCATCTGGCCGGCGCTGGTGACATCGGCGACGAGCATGGGGATGGGGCCGTCGCTTTGAGTTTGCAGATAGAAGGTCCCGTCAAATTTGAGCGAGGTGGAAATGGCGGCCGTGAGCGCAATTGTCTCACCGAGCACGCGGGCAACCGGTTCGGGATAGGCATGCGTGCCGAGAATGCCCTCATATGATGCGCTGAGGCGCGCGACCCGCCCGCGAATGTTGGCGCCCTCGATGCGGAAAGGCTGAAGGGTGTCGGAGATTACGGAGCTTGTCATCATTTACGCGGTTGGGTTGATCGGTGAACAGCTATGCGACGCCGAGGCACCAGGCCATAACCGCCTTTTGGGCATGGAGCCGGTTTTCCACTTCATCCCAAACGACGGACTGGGGACCATCCAAGACCTCATCCGTGACTTCCTCACCCCGATGGGCTGGTAGACAGTGCATAAATATCGCATCCGTTTTGGCACCAGTCATGACGTTGGCATTGACTTGATATGGCGCCAGCAAGTCAAGCCGCTGCGCCCGCTCTCCATCGTCACCCATGGAGACCCAAGTATCTGTCACCACGCAGTCAGATCCTGCGACGGCTTCCTGCGCGTCTGTAAAGCTTTTGACCGTGCCGCCCTCGCGCGCCGCCCAATCCAGGAGGTCTTGGCCGAGGCTGAGCTCGGGAGGTGTCGCAATGCGAAATTCAAAGCCCAGTTTGACGGCGGCGTGCAACCAAGATGCGGCGACATTGTTGCCGTCGCCAACCCAAGTCACGGTTTTGCCTTCGATGGACCCCCGGTGCTCTTCGAAAGTCTGGATGTCCGCCATGATCTGGCAGGGATGAGAATCGTCTGTCAGGCCGTTGATCACAGGAACCGTGGCGAAGTTAGCGAGATCGAGAAGCTTCTGATGAGAGTCCGTGCGGATCATCATCAAGTCGGCGTAGCGCGATAGCACACGGGCTGTATCAGCCGGGGTCTCACCCCGGCCCAGTTGGGAATCCTTTTCACTTAGCACAACCACGTTGCCGCCCAGTTGCACCATGCCCACTTCGAAAGAAACGCGGGTTCGGGTCGATGGTTTTTCGAAAATGAGGACGATGGTTTTACCCTTAAGGGGCTCGTCTGTGCCTGCCGTGCCTCTTTTAAAACAGGCAGCCTGATCAAGAATAGATCTCAGCGTCGTCCTATCGAGCCGGTCGATGTCGAGAAAGTGCCGAAGATCGGTCATGGTGCAGGGTCCTATGCGTCGATCCCGGTGAGCACATCATCCAGTGTGGCAAGGGCGTCAGTGATGTGACTTTCCTCCACAATGAGAGGTGGGATAAACCGGATCACATTGCTGCCAGCGCTGACCGTCAAAAGGCCCTGAGCCTCAAGTGCCTTAACCACATTGCCATTCACAATATCTTCGGAAATTTCGATGCCCATGAGCAGGCCCAGGCCTCGAACGTCAATAATTTTGTCCGCATGCTTGGCGGCGGTGGCTTCGAGGCCGTTACGAAGAACCGCACCCATCTCCACCACATGTTCGAGAAATCCGTTTTCCAAAATAACATCCAGAACAGCATTTGCTGCCGCCATAGCCACCGGGTTTCCGCCGAATGTAGACCCATGAGTACCGGCCACCATTGCAGCACTACATTTGTAGTTGGCGAGGCAGGCGCCGACCGGAAACCCGCCGCCCAGACCTTTGGCAGAGGACAGGATATCCGGTTCAATATTTGACCATTGATAGGCGAACAGCTTGCCGGATCGGCCCATCCCGGTTTGCACCTCATCCAGAAACAAGAGAAGGCCGTATTCGTCCGCTGTTTCCCGCAGCCGGTTGATGTAGTCCTCTGAGGCATAATTGATGCCGCCCTCACCCTGAACGGGTTCCACCAGAATGGCGGCGGTTTCGTCGGTGATGGCAGCTCGCACCTCGTTGAGGTTTCCGTAGGGCACTTGGTCAAAGCCATCAAGCATCGGCCGGAAGCCTGTCATGTGCTTTTCCTGCTTGGCCGCAGAGAGGGTGGCCAGAGTCCGGCCATGGAAACTGCCTGTCGCCGTGATGATCCGGTTTCGTTCTGGATTTCCCGCGTTACTGTGGTACCGCCGGGCGATTTTGATGCCGCACTCAACAGACTCGGCGCCAGAGTTACAGAAAAAGACGGAGCTTGCAAAGGTTGTGTCCACCAGACGTTGAGCCATACGCTCCTGGCCCGGAATCTGATACAAGTTGGAATAATGCAGCAGTTTTCCGGCCTGGTCCTGGATGGCCTGGACCAGATGAGGATGGTTATGCCCCAG
>NHHQ01000112.1 GCA_002170915.1 Rhodospirillaceae bacterium TMED167
ATTCCGCGTAAATCGTCAGGCCGCACACAGGCGGAAAACTGGGAAACTGCCGTTGAGGAGATGATCCGGTTTATCTCCTCAATTGATTGACCTCATCCGGCCCGTTAGGGTCTCGGTGGGTCGAGCCCCCTAGCCAACTTGCGTGTCCTGTGCGAGAGCATGAGGTTGCGAGAGAGGCGCGCTGCACCGAACGCCAGAGGCAATCACGGATCTGGAGGGAATGTTCCATGGCCAAAACCTATAATTTTGCCCGTTACAAAATGTCCGAATACGATCTTGGACAATTTCCCGGTCCGAAGGCCGGCGAGCAAGCCCTTGACTTTACGCTGGCCACCCCCAAACGCCGGGGCGGTGAAGCTCGAGGACTTCAAGGGCAAATGGGTGGTGATCGAGACTGAATCGATCACCTGTTCTATGTATGTGAAGAATTTCGGCGGGTTTGCCAAACTTCGGGAAAAATATCCGGATGTGGAATTCCTGCGTGTGTATATGCGGGAGGCCCATGATCACCTTGGCGCATCTGAAAGCTGACTGGTCCAATCTCAAAAAGAAAATGTCGGGCAGTGGCTAGAAAACCGGGTAAACACGGACTAACGCATTAAATTTCGTGTGTATCTCAGAAAAGGAACAAGGCCGCGCATCTGATCGCAAATCGAATGCAGGAAGGCTTTACGACCATAGATTTTAGATGCCGGCGCCACGACTTCCAGGGGGGTAAGACAAAACTCGTCTCTTAGATGCTCCGCTGCCTCTGTAGATTCCAAGATCATCAAGGCATGATCAAAATATCCCAATGCCATCGAGAGAACAGCCAGTTGAACTTGTTTTACAGGTTCACCCTCTAACGATATTGGCGAGCGGAACATGAGGTAGTCTGCCTGAACGATCTGGGCTCTCGTATATGGTGGCACCTCTGGTGAGTAATAAGGATGGATGAGATAGCCGTGCCGACGCCAATGCGCCGGTCCGATAATATCCATTAGTTCGAAACCTTGGCTTACAAGATGTCGCTCTACTTCGTTTGCCAACGGCTGGCCGATCCGGAATGGAATGTATGAAATTTCTGTTTTTACGGCCAATACGTCCTTTAAAAGATCTTTGGATGAATCCAAAACCTCAAGCTCTGCCCCTTCAATATCGATCTTTAGGTAATCGATATTGGAATAATGTGTTCGGTCGAGCGCCTCGCTCAGCGTGATGGTGAACACCTCCTCTGTCCGGGCAAGCTCAAAGAATTGTGGTTTGCCGAATTTTAGGCCGATAGTTGGATCATGCTGTAATAACGACGCCGACTGGGGATCTTCCGGCACGTACAGCGTCCTCACTCCCGATTTCCCACTGACCCCTTCACGAAACAGGGAAACAGATCGCCATTTTTTATCTTGAGACGACCTAACCTGATCGTAGGCCTCGGGGTCTGGCTCAAATCCAACGGCGTTTACGGCAAAAGCTATCGGAGACAAATCGGACTGAAATCCGCCCCGCGACCCGATATCAAAACTGGTGATTGGGTACTCCTCGGCTAACGCGCCAGCAGGAAGATTCCGAAAAATATTAGAAAACATCAACGGTGCCTATCGTACGATTGCAAACCTATGTCGGAAGCTTAAACAAATCGATCGCATTTGTGCGTCCGATTTTCAGCCGGTCGTTTTCCGCAATATCCGCATCATCAAACCACCTGGATGCGTGACCGACATCCTCGAACGGATAATCGGTGGAGAACAGGATCCGGTCCGCGCCGATTTCCAACATGGTGTTGATCAATGCTTGGGTGCGAAAATTTCCCGACGTGGTGATGTAAAAATTCTCGTGGAAATAGTCGGAAATGAGCCTCTCAGCCGGGTATGCCGGCATTTCATCGACCCAGGCGTTTCGGTTGTCCACCCGCCACATGCTGAATGGCAGGCCCTCCCCCATATGACCGATCACAATCTTGAGCTTTGGATGCGCGTCAAACAAACCGCTGCACATCAGCCGGAGCGCATGCACCGCCGTTTCCTGTCCAAATGCCCAGGTCGGCCCCAGGAGCCAGGGATGGCCCTCGTATATTTGAGCATGGATCGGGAGCGGATTCCGAGGATGCAGGTAGAACGGCATGTCGAGCTGCTCCACGGCCTGCCAGAAAGGCCAGTATTGTTTGAGGTCCAAATAGACCGCCATATCCGGATGGCCAATTTGAGAGAAGCCGTTGACCAGGATACCGACAAAACCCAAGTCCTTCACACACCGCTCCAGCTCGCGGATGGCGGCGTCTGGATCCTGCATCGGCAACGCCGCCAGACCAGCGAACCGGTCGGGCCGTTTCTGGATTTGTTCGGCCAGCAGATCATTGGATTTACGGGCTGTCTCAATGGCTTGAGCAGGGTCTGGAATGGCTTGAATCGCGGGTGCGTTAAGAGACAGGATCATCATCTCCACGCCAAATTCATCCATAAAGCCGATGCGCTTCCCCTGGAGATCCAAGAGCCTACTTTTCAGTTCCGGCCAGACGCTATCGGCCAGGAAACCTTGGGAGTCCATGATCGTTTCTTCAATGGCGAAATGTTCTTCCAACCCTATTTTACCCTGCATGGTGCGTCTCTCTGCTGTTGTCATTTTGATCTCAAAAAAAACAGATCATCTTGGCGCTTGGGATACAATAGAGAAAGCGTGCGCTGACAGGACCGACCTAGCGTCACGAACCCGGCCTGTCCGTCTGCGCCCGGGCTCTAAATTCTGAGCGCCTGAGCCCTTTACGTTTCCCGAAATTCCCGGCTACTCTCTCCATATAAGCACCCCTGAGGGAGACATTCACCATGAGAACGATCGACATATCGCCATCCGAGATGGCCCGCCGGGTCGCCCGCTACGCGGAACTCGCCCCCTTGGAAGTCCAGAAGAATACCAACCTGCCCCAAGAAGCCGCAGACATCGTCTGGGCGCGCAAGCTGTTGAGCGTCGTTGGTTTGGAGAAAGATGCCGATACCCCAATCAACTCAGCCGCGCCGATCAAAGGAGCGGCTGGTATCACCGTCACCCTTGCACAATGTCCACCGGGAACGGGACCGTCCCTGCACGCCCACCANCAAACCTTCGAGACCTTCACNGTGATNAAGGGACGATTCGAAATCTACTGGAACGACGCCGGTGAAAACCGGCTGGAGCTGGATCTTTATGATACCATTTCGGTACCCCCGGGTGTCTGCCGCGGGTTTACCAACATTTCCAACGAAGAGGGCCTTCTGCAGGTCATCATTTCCGGTGGCGTGCATGACATGAACGACATTGATTTCGCCACAGTTTGTGGGGACCAAATTGACGCTATTCGGCCCGGCCTAAAACAGGAATTCGAGAAAACTGGACTGACGTTTACTGCTGGAAAAGACGGTTGAGTATCCATCCATAACGTTATTTTCAAAAAATCACTCCCGAGCAGCCATGATTTAATGGTACGGTCCTCGTCCAACGATAACTCAAAGTATGTAACAGTGAGACATGAATATGAAATTTAAATCTGCAGCTTTGGTGTCAGCGGGTGCGGTCATGATGGCAATGCCGGCGATGGCGCAAGACATAAAAATTGGTTTTGTGACAACCCTCACCACACCCGCGGCGCTAATCGGCAAACAACAACAAAAAGGCGCTGATCTGGCGATGGACCATTTGGGCAACAAAATGGCCGGGAAGAGTGTTAAAATCTTCTATGAAGACGATGGTCTCAAACCGAAAACCGGCAAGCAGAAAACCGAAAAGCTGCTGAAAAAAGATAAAGTTGACTTGATGGCTGGTTACATCTGGTCCCATGTTTTGGGCGCGTCAGCGCCCGTGGTTCTCAAGGCCAATAAATTTATCTTCTCCGCGAATGCCGGACACTCAATTTACTCCGGTAAAAAATGCCACAAGAACTTTTTCAATGTGTCTTGGGAAAACAGTCAGAACGCCTCCGCCACAGGCGAGATGCTCAATAAGAAAGGCGTAAAGCGGCTCTATATTCTGTCTCTTAACTATGCGGCGGGTAAACAAGTCGTGGGCGGTGTCGAACGCACCTACAAAGGAGAGGTCGTGGGCAAGGACTTTGTGCCCCTCGACCATAAGGATTGGTCTGCAGAACTGGCGAAAATCAAGGCCGCCAAGCCGGACGGCGTTGTGGTGTTCTATCCTGGCAGCTGGGGCCCCAAGTTCTTCACCCAGTTCAACCAGTCGGGTCTCAACAAAACGACCCCGCTCTATCACATTTGGTCTGTCGGTCTGGACAATCTGGCGATCTTCCAAAAGAACAACATTAACGTTCTGAACTCCGAACAGACGGCACAGTGGGCACCGGACCTGCCGAACGCCGCCAATAAAAAGTTCGTGGCGGATTTCAAGAAGAAACATGGTGTCCTGCCGTCGCACTTTGCGGCACAAGCCTATGAAACCATCATGCTCATCAACTCAGGTGTTGTGGCCGTTAATGGCGATCTGAGCAAAATGGATGCCATGCGGACAGCACTCGAAAAAGCCGACTTTGAAGCGGTTCGAGGCAATTTCAAATACGGCAAGAACCACTACCCGATCCAGGATTTCTATGGCCGGAAAGTGATCAAAGGAGCCGACGGCAACTGGACCATCGTAAGCACCGGCAAAGTGGTCAGCGACTCAACCGCCTATAACGCGAGTGAATGCAAACGCTAACCATCGCGCGCGCAACGAGATTTTCGGGAGCCTTCCGGCTCCCGTTTTTCGTTGAGTGTTCTCCTTATCGGGGGTTAACGGATTGGTTCTTGGTCTTCATCTTAACGCGAAGGGTTTTTACCGGCGAGCCATCCCGGGTCCGGCTGAACGTGAGATCGAGCCCGCCGGGCACCAGCATGCGATCATAAATCTGCTTTTCCTGTCCCCCGTCACCCGTTTGAACCACCGCACTGATGCGCAGACGAACATCCCGAACCTCGGCTGATAGCAGGGGACGCCCTTTTAAGGGATCAAGGACAACGGGCGCTCCAAACCGGTCAATGCTGCCAGCCGGTAATCGAATGCCGGTGCTGTCCGGGGGACCAAATGCGACGAAATGAGACTTTGTTTTGATTTTACCCCTCGCTCGCTGGGAAATGGTTGTCCACGCAATGGAGAAACCGCGCCCCTCTTTTTGGATTGTGACATCCAAATCCCGCTTTTCTAATCCGTGGGCCGAGGCAAAAACAACCTCACCGGTGTAACTGCCGAAAAAGGCGCTGATTCGGTCCGATTGTGCCCCTGCGGGCTCGGATTGAGACATCAGGCCAGCCACCACTAAACAACCTGAGAGAATACCTGCAGCAACGCCTGAACACCAAAATCTCATCACGTTTCTCTCCCGGATTAATCGGCTAGCAACACAGCATCGTCAGCAACCAACGCCTGAATGTCACCAATACTATACCCCGCCTCCGCAAGCACGTCGCCAGTGTGCTCGCCCAGCTTTGGCGCGCCCCGCCGGATGGCGGCTGGTGTCTCCCGGTATTTGACGGGATGTCCGATGACCCGGATACCCTGGTCGATTTCCTGGATCATCGACCGCGCCACCGCTTGGGGGTGGGCACTCATCTCCGCGATGTCGAGAACTGGTCCGGATGGTATGCCGGCCTCCTCCAACCGCATGACCCAGTTTTCTGTGGTGTCACCCTTGAAATAAGTTGTCAGGATTTCGTTCAGACTGGCCAAATTGGCAAGCCTTAGATTAGGGTCAGAGAACCGCGCGTCTTCGGCCAATTCCGGCGCGCCCAACAACACCACCAATTTTTCCCAAAGGCCCTGATTGGCGGACCCCACGTTGATCCAGCCATCCTGAGTCTGAAATGCCTGGTAAGGCGCCATTAACGGATGCGCAGAACCCATGGCCTCTGGAACCTCGCCAGAGCCAAAATAAATCGACGAGTGCCAATAGGTATGCATGACCCCCGCTTCAAACAGAGAGGTATCCAGATACTGGCCTTTGCCCGTCCCGCCTCGACTGACAAGAGCCCCTAGAATGCCCATAGCTGCGAGGGTCCCCGCCGTGATGTCGGTTACCGGTGCGCCTACTTTGACGGGGGGACGTCCCGCCCCTTCCCCGGTTATGCTCATCAGCCCGCTCATGCCCTGGGCAACCAAATCGAAGCCACCTTTATCTGCGAGAGGGCCGGTACGCCCATAGCCGGAGACTGAACAATAAATCAGTTTCGGATTGCCGTCTTTCACCTGATCGTATCCGACACCGTAATGTTCCATTGCCCCGGCGCGGTAATTCTCTATGAAAACATCTGCATCCAGAACGAGTTTTTTGAGAACGTTCTTGCCGCCGCACGTCCGAAGGTTAAGCGCGATGCCCCGTTTATTCCGGTTCATCATGGCGAATGGATTAGAGACGCCGTCCACGAAAGGCGCCAGATTGCGGATATCGTCTCCGCCCGGCAGTCGTTCCACCTTGATCACATCAGCCCCCATGTCAGAGAGCATAAGTCCGCACGTGGGAGCTGCCATCACGTGGCTAAGTTCGATCACACGAAGTCCGTCGAGCATGCCCGGCATTCAATTTCCTTTGAAGTCTGGTTTATTCTTGGCAAGAAAGGCGCGCACCCCTTCCTTAAAATCGTTTGTGTCGAAGCACGCGAAGCCCTCCGCTTCGTCTTCAGCACTCAGGGACGAGCCGCCAAGGTTACGGTAAACAAATTTCTTATGCCATTGGTTCACCAGAGGTGCACCGGCGCAAATGCGCTCGACAGTCTCCGCCACTTCGTAGTCCACCTCCTCATCCGGCACCACTTTGTTGAGAAGCCCCTTTTCCTTAGCCTCCACTGCGTCAAAAACACGCGCTTCATAGAGAATTTCGAGCGCGACCGAGGGCCCCACAAGCGAGACAAGAGCGTCAATTTCAGGGTAGGCCATGACCAGACCAAGCTTGTTGATGGGCACGCCGAACTTCGAAGACTTTCCGGCAATACGCAGATCGCACATCAGAGCCAGTTCTAGCGCACCGCCAACACAGAGACCACGGATGCGCGCAACGACAGGATGACGGCAATCTCGAATGGCGTGCATGGCGGCATGCATCAGCCTGCCATAAGCCGCTCCCTGCCGACTATTGTTGCGCTCAGTTTCAAATTCTAAAATGTCCGCTCCGGGCCCAACAGCCTTATCACCGGCGCCCCGGAGAACAACACAGCGCACCCCCTCTTCGTCATCTAGTGCGCGGAACACTTCGCCCACGCGGGTCCACATGTTTTTATTGAGTGCGTTCAGTTTTTCGGGGCGATTAAGGGTGACAGTGGCAACACCGCCATTCTGCACAACGAGAACTTGGTCCTCAGCGCCTGTATTTATACCTGACATTTCATCTGCCGTTTCGCTCCCAAACGACCTTTCTTCCCGTCAATGAAGGGATCAGTTATGGGGGATGATCACAAATTTGGCAATGCCGGGAGAGATCAGCGCGTCCCGTTGACTTCCCCGGTCCAACACCCTAACTCCCTGCAATGATTATGGAATTACTTGCGGGGTTGCCTGTTGACCCGGCTGTTTTGGCGGCTTTCATTATCGCCGGCGGCGCCATTGTGTTGTCTCCCGGCCCAGACAAACTCCTGATCATCCGCTACACCATGAGTTCGGGTGCCGCTGTTGGGATAAGCACGGTGGCGGGGGTTCAGGCCGGGCTTTTGGTCCAC
>NHHQ01000113.1 GCA_002170915.1 Rhodospirillaceae bacterium TMED167
TTTTCAGATGAGGATCCGGGCATGATTATGCTCGGCATTGAAACCAGTTGTGACGAGACGGCGGCCGCTGTCGTGCAAGATGCGACCGACCCGACCATCCGCATCCTTTCAAATGTGGTGCAGTCCCAGCACGGCGAACACCGGCCATTTGGCGGAGTCGTCCCCGAAATCGCCGCGCGAAGTCATTTGCAGCATGTCGACCAGATCATTTCTGCCGCGATGGTGGACGCGGCGGTTGGGTTTGGCGATTTGGACGCTGTTGCGGCGACCGGGGGGCCGGGCTTGATCGGTGGTGTTATTGTTGGAGTAATGTCCGCGAAGGCCATCGCATTGGCCCGGGACATTCCCTTTCTTGCGGTCAATCATCTTGCCGGTCATGCCCTGACGGCGCGGCTCACCCATGATGTTGACTTTCCCTACTTGCTGCTGCTCGTCTCCGGGGGTCATACGCAGCTTCTCATCGTCAATGGGGTTGCAGATTACGAGCGCCTTGGCACCACGGTAGACGATGCCGTTGGCGAAGCCTTTGACAAATCAGCCAAACTCCTGGGCCTTGGGTATCCCGGCGGCCCCGAAATTGAAAAAGCGGCGGCCAAGGGGGATGCGGCTAAGATTAGTTTGCCCCGACCGATGAAAGGCCGAGACTCCTGTCATTTTTCATTTTCTGGATTAAAAACAGCAGTGAGG
This sequence comes from Rhodospirillaceae bacterium TMED167, assembly GCA_002170915.1. The sequence goes on from NHHQ01000113.1 coordinate 688, forward strand.
GTCAAGGTGCGGGAGTTATGTGATCAGGGTCTCTCCGAACGGGATATTCAAAATGTTTGTGCCTCCTTTCAAGCGGCTGTGGCGGATGTNATTGCCGACCGNAGNCNGCGNGCGGCGGAGGTNTTNAAACGTAAAAACCCCGCNGGNCGGCACCTGGTTGTTGCCGGCGGNGTGGCGGCAAATNTAACNTTNCGNGCGTNTCTAGAGACGGCGGCCTCAGATGCGGGCCTAGAACTGATTGTACCTCCTCCCGCGCTCTGTACGGACAATGGCGCAATGATCGCCTGGGCCGGATTGGAGCAGATGGCACAGGGGCTAACCTCGGATCTGGCGTTCGCGCCCCGGCCCAGATGGCCCTTGGACCCTGATGCCCCGGTGGCAGGCGGCGCAGGGGTAAAAGCGTGACTTGCAGCCCAAGGGTGGGGCGGGCATAATTTTGTGACGGCCATGTTCGGGGTTGACCATGAGTAAGATCGGTGTAATTGGCGCAGGTGCCTGGGGAACGTCCCTCGCATCCGTTATGCGGCGCGCGGGCAATGATGTTGTGGTGCAAGCACACGAGCCGGAAACGGCGGCCGCGGTCAACAAGAGCCACACCAACCCGGAATTTTTGCCAGGGGTTGAATTGGACCCGGAGATAAAAGCCGTGACGGCCTTGAGCGAAGCCGTTGATGCAGACGCGGTGCTGCTTGTGGCGCCGGCGCAGCACCTTCGTTCAATCTGCGAGGCCGCAGCGCCGAACTGGCCCGACACCGTCCCTGCCATTATTTGCGCCAAAGGGATCGAACAGCAAACTTGCGCGTTGATGAGTGAGGTGGTGTCAATGGCCCTGCCGCGAAAACCGATCGCTGTTCTGTCCGGACCGACCTTTGCGATTGAGGTGGCCCGGGATCTTCCGACGGCCGTAACGCTGGCATGTCACGATGAAACGCTNGGTAAAATTCTCATGGAGCAAATGAACACGCGGCANTTCCGTATTTACAGATCNTCGGATGTGGTCGGCGCNCANATCGGTGGAGCCATCAAGAACGTCCTCGCNATTGCATGCGGCATCGTCGAAGGCCGGGGGTTGGGAGAAAACACGCGAGCCGCNCTNGTGACACGCGGNCTCGCNGAGATGATCCGCCTCGGCGTGGCAAAGGGNGCAAAACCGGAGACACTCTCTGGTCTCTCGGGTCTGGGTGACCTGACCCTGACCTGCAATGCCATGCAATCCCGCAATTTTTCCCTTGGTGTCGGANTGGGNNAAGGGCAAAGCCTTGATCAAATTGTGTNGGCACGAAGATCCGTCGCGGAGGGGGTGTTCACGGCGGCATCGGTTGCGGATCTTGCGCGAAAAATTGGCGTGGAGGTCCCCATTTGCAGTGCCGTTGATAAAGTGATCAATCGCGGCGTGGGGATACAGTCTGTTATTTCAAGTCTGCTTTCCAGGCCATTAAAGGAAGAAACGGCCTAACGGAATGTTGGGCGGTGATCCAGAGGTAGGATGCATGGATAATTTTATCTATCGGATTGACCGGCCGGGTACCGGTCCGCTTCGGGCCGCGACACGCCACGATCACCTTGACTTTGCGACATCTCTAGGTCGTTGGTTGAAATATGCAGGGCCGACCCTGGCCACGGATGAGAAAACCATGATTGGCAGTGTCTGGGTGCTGCAAGCGGATAGTCTTGAAGACGCTGATCGACTTACTGCGCTTGATCCCTATAAAAAAATTGGTCTTTTCGCGAGCAAAATTATTCATCCCATATTACAAGTGGTGCTCAGTGACATGGAGACGCGTCCGGAGGACGCCCAAGGGTAAGGAAAGCAGCATGGCATACTGGACGTCAAACCGGAACCTGGTGAACGTTCTTAGGAGGATCATGTGACGGTGGGTGTTGCGGAGTGGGATGGCATTCGCGATCAACAAGCCAACAAGTACATGTCAGCGATGAAGGTCGGCGATAATGACTTCGTTTATCACTCTGCAGACGAAAAACGCATTGTTGGGGTCCTTGACGTTGTGAAAGAGCACTATCCCGACCATACGTACAAATCAGGCAAACTCGGAATAGCGGATTTTAAGGCGTTTCATCCGGTCGAGACGCCTGTCACCTTGGTGGATATTAAAGTGGAGGAATGCTAGCGGACTCACNCCTGGTGCGACCCTCCCGCCATTCCGTCGGTCCTGTGCCGGCGGTTCATTGGAAGGTCCTCTGTAAGATGGTCGGGACCAAAGCGTAACAGAATATTTCCGGATTTTTTTTCAATGATTTTTGACTGGCTTAAACAGACCTTCGATAACCAGGCGCGAAATTCCAGCCGGAGAGAAATAACAGGATTTATTGACGGCCTGCGGTCCATGACGGATGAGGATATGGGGGTCGTGATCGCGGTCGCGACTGTCATCCGGGTGAATATGGAAAAAGAAGGCTTTTTGCCCGAGGGAATGTTCAAAGAGACGACGCTGCTGTCCTCAGCGGCGCTCGGCAGTTATCTAATGGACCTCAACAAATTAGTCCGCCGGTTTAATAAAATGGGTCAGCCCACAGATGGAGTCGCGGCATTGGTGATCTCTTATTCTCTCCGATGTCTGAATGTGCCAGATCTCAGGGAATATGGACGGGACATGTGGGAGGTTCTCTCGAGAGGATTCCCGCACGCGGAAAAAGCCTTGAAAGACGGCGAAGAAGCAAAAGGTGAGCCCTTCCCAAAACAGGTTTGGACGGAATGGTGGACGATCCCGTTAGGACTGGACGCCCAAGAGACCGGGGCCGAGACGTGAGCCGTTCTGTTTTATGTCAGCTAGAAGATATTGAGGATGGTGGTAGCGCCGGTTTCACGTCAGAGGTGGATGGCAAGCCGCGCATGCTTCTTGCGGCCCGCAAGGGAAAAGACGTTTTCGTCTACATCAACTCCTGCCCCCATATTGGCGTACCGTTGGATTTTCATGCCGGTAAATTTCTCAGCCGGGACCAGAAGCATATCATCTGCTCGACCCATGGGGCGTTGTTTGAGATCGAAGACGGACTGTGTGTCTTGGGTCCCTGCCGCAATGCTTATTTAAAAGCTGTCACGGTATCAGTCGAGGATGGCTCGGTCTTGATTGAGGAGAACCAGCCTTAGGGGGACGAACATCGGGCATCCGTTCTTGTCTTCGGACCCCCGATCAGGAAAGATATGGTACCGTAGNTGGGTGAGNNGACAGGCGCTGCCCGTTGCNTNTTGAGAGTATTCCATGGAGGAGAGNGAAGCACCATGTCAAACGATCAGATTTTTCCCGCATCCGCTGAAATCGCAAANAATGCTTGGATCGANAATGATAAGTATTTGGCAATGTATCAGGCCTCCGTGGACGATCCCGAGGCATTTTGGGGNGAGCACGGGAAACGCATTGATTGGATGAAGCCCTACACCAAAGTGAAAGATGTCGACTATCGCGGGGACGTCCGGATCAAGTGGTATTACGATGGCACCCTGAACGTCAGTTACAATTGTGTGGACCGGCATCTGAAGTCCCGGGGCGACCAGACGGCCATTCTCTGGGAGGGCGACGACCCCTCGGACTCTCTTGCCATCACCTACCGTGAACTTCATGAGCAGGTGTGCCGGTTAGCCAATGCGATGAAGGCTGAGGGCATCAAGAAGGGTGACGTGGTGACTATTTATATGCCTATGGTGCCCGAAGCAGCGGTGGCCATGCTGGCCTGTGCCCGGATTGGTGCCATTCATTCGGTTGTGTTCGGTGGATTTTCGCCGGACAGTCTGGCGGGCCGGATCCGGGATTGTGATTCCTGCTGTGTGATCACGGCAGACGAGGGTGTCCGGGGGGGGAAGCCCATTCCGCTGAAAGCCAATACGGATGCGGCGCTGGAAAGCTGCCCCACGGTCAAAAAAGTGTTTGTGGTGGAGCGGACTAAGGGCGCCATCGATTGGGAAGACGGTCGGGATACCTGGTATCACGACGCGTGCGCGGCGGCCAATACGGATTGTCCGCCGGAAGAAATGAGTGCGGAGGATCCACTTTTTATCCTCTATACATCCGGGTCTACCGGAACGCCCAAAGGCGTCTTACACACCACGGGCGGCTATATTGTCTATGCCTCCATGACCCATCAGTATGTCTTCGATTATCACGATGGTGACGTGTATTGGTGTGCGGCCGATGTTGGTTGGGTGACAGGCCATACATACATCCTCTATGGGCCTCTCTCGAATGGGGCAATCACGACTATGTTCGAGGGCCTGCCCACCTATCCCGACGCGTCGCGGCTTTGGCAGGTGGTGGACAAACATCAGGTCAACATCCTTTACACGGCTCCGACGGCGATCCGCGCGCTGATGCAGCAAGGGGATAAGCCGGTCACGTCAACCAGCCGAAAATCACTGCGCCTCTTGGGGTCGGTGGGAGAACCGATCAACCCGGAAGCCTGGCTCTGGTACCATACTGTGGTCGGAGAGGGGCGCTGCCCGATCGTGGATACCTGGTGGCAAACTGAGACAGGCGGCATTCTCATCACGCCCCTCGCTGGTGCCACGGACCTCAAACCGGGATCTGCCACACGCCCGTTTTTCGGTATTCAACCGGCCATCGTCGACAACGAGGGCAACATTCTCGATGGCGCCTGTGAAGGCATTTTGGTGTTGCTTGATTCCTGGCCTGGACAAATGCGGACGGTGTTTGGGGATCATAAACGGTTTGTCGAGACGTATTTCTCGAATTATCCCGGGAAGTATTTCGCAGGCGATGGCAGCCGTCGCGATGAAGACGGCTATTACTGGATTACGGGGCGGGTCGATGATGTTATAAACGTATCCGGCCACCGCATGGGGACAGCTGAAGTTGAGAGTGCCTTGGTCGCTCATGATGCGGTGTCAGAGGCGGCTGTCGTCGGATTCCCTCACGACATTAAGGGGCAGGGCATCTACGCCTATGTCACATTAATGGTCGGGACGGTACCCTCGGAAGATCTCAAAAACGAACTGGTAAATTGGGTCAGAAAAGAAATCGGGCCCATTGCCACTCCCGATCATATTCAGTGGGCGCCAGGGTTGCCAAAGACTCGCTCCGGCAAAATCATGAGACGCATCTTGCGAAAAATCGCCGAGAACGATCCGGGTAATTTGGGCGACACGTCCACTCTTGCTGATCCAGCGGTCGTCGATGATCTCGTGAATAATCGGATGTCGGCGTAAGCGCCATCCGAGAAGCTTGTGACCAAGACCAGGTCAGAGGCTCTGAAAGGAGCTTCGCAAACGTGCCTCCGAAAATAAATGCTTCATTATGCGGGTATTGGATCAGGTCAAGTATGATTGGCCGACAACTGCTTAGCGGTAAATTTTAGTGCAATTCGAGCATGACCGCTATCGAGTCACCCCCAAAATGATAACTCAGATATTTAAAAGAAAGGACGCTATCGTCCAAAAATTCCTCGAATGCCATACATTCATCAAATACTATTACGGTCCCATCTTGGAATCATTCTTTAAGAAAATTTAAACCAGTCAATGTCGAAGAATAGAGATCACAATCAATGTGAACAAAGGCTACTTTTTCTCGATTATCCTCTAAAAATTTTTGTAATGATTGATCAAAATCGCCTGTATGTAATGTGACATTGGGTGCCACATTTGGCGGAATACCATCTAAAGTGAGATGTCAAACGTCATATGGGCCCCATTTTTCATGCAATCCGTAAAAAGAGTCAAAACCATGAAAATTTTGATGGGGGAAGAGGCGTGCCATCAGGTTGATCGTGCCAACTTTATAAACCCCAAACTCAAGATAATAGCCATCTATCTCAACGTGACGTATTGCGTTTATCATGTTCGCTTCACATGCGTTGGGTTCGGTGGCCAATTCAATATACTTAGAAGAGGTTTCACTGAACGTGCGTCGAAATATGATGGCGAATTTCGAAAATTCTTCCGGTGATAGTTCCTTTTCAACTGAACCAAGCACTGAAATTTGAATTAGGTCGAGCAATCTTTGATGAAAATTTGTACAGTGTGATTTTGCTAAAAAACCCCGGACAAGTTGAAAGTTGTTTATGTCCTCAGTCAATATGCCTTCTGTGGAGGGAATGTCCTCGGTGTAGGGACTCTGAGCAGCATCAATTAAATTTTGGGCAATGCGTTTAGGTCAGTTTTCAGGACTTCCTTTATATTCTACTCCTTTGTAATTATGAAAAAAGAAAGTATAATTTATTTATAGTAAATAATAAATTTTATACAGATTTTCGTAACCTTGATGAATTTTTTGGTACTCTATCAATCTGAAGAATTTGTAGTCAACTGTGGAGCCTCAGCGCCTCTTTTTCCTTTTCAGCATGATGCGTAGCGTGCCCGAGACTGGTGCAACGTCTCGAACATCATCCGTCTATTTCGTAACGATCGTTCAGCGTGTGATACTCGGAAAGTTTAAGTTTTACTGCGCAAGTTCGTCTGCCTGAATTGTCATGACTTTTCGTACCAAGGGCGTCGCTTGCCACCATAATAGGCTCGAGCTAGGCGGGGCTAGGCCGGATTGAACTAGAAACTTGGCCAAGCCAGATATCCGCGCTCACAACGAGTGTATCGCCGTCAACGACCCTCAGGACTGGAGCAGGGGCGGGGCCCTGTAAAATCTCGGCCGTCATGGCCATGTTAGCACCAGACCCAATCACACAGAGTGCCGAAAAGCCGAACAAACCGATTAACCTAAATACCATTTAAAACACCACTATAAAGTGTATACTAATTGTACTATACCTTATAGGTATAATTGGAGCTTTTTTAGAAGTCGATGCAACGACCGCCTTTTTCCCAATCACCATAGCGGGTAGGGTCGGGTTTTGGTGCCGGGGTCTCGGTCTTTTCATCCGCCTCTGGTTGCGGCCCGGCGTCGGGCTCAGCAGGTGTTTTTGTCTCTGGTAACGATGAGCTTTTTGAGCTTGTCATTCTTTCGTGTCATCCATAACTGTCTTTATGTGGTATTTTAAATTGAGGGATCATACCCTGCCACGCCGATCTGTGACAATCTTTGATAACAGGAAACGCCATGTCTGACATCCTGTGGTCCAATATACCCTGGGAGACCATATTGTCCCGAGACCTGGTGATCGCGTCGATCTTCGCGATGGCTGGTGCCGCAATTCGNGGGCTAACNGGGTTTGGCGCCAATCTCATATGGGCCCCAGNGCTCCTTATTTTATATGGTCCGGCTGAGGCCGTTGCCATCATGGGGATTACTGGTATTCTATCATCGTTTCAGATATTTGTGCCCGCCATGAGCAAGGTTGACTGGCGGGAGATCCGGATCATCATAGTGAGTGCGTTCATTATGGCGCCCATGGGTGTCTGGACCCTGTTATATCTTGAGCCAGATATGTTCCGCCGCGTTATGGGTGCGACGATAATTTTGATGGCGGGCCTCTTAATGACCGGCTGGCGCTATGAAGGAACTCGCGGCGCGGTGTCAAAAATTATCACCGGCGGGCTCTCAGGATATCTCGCGGGTTTCGCGGGGATCGGCGGACCTATTTGCGCGCTCTATTTCATGTCCGCGCCTGGAACCGCCCCAGTCCAACGCGCAAACAATGCGGTGTCCGTTTCTCTGTTGGTCCCTGTCCCTGTTTTGTCCCTAGGCCTAAGCGGGCTGATCGGCATGGACACGCTTATCAAGGCCGTCATTTTCGTGGCTCCTTATGTGGTCGGTCAATGGCTCGGTATCCTATTTTTTGGGGTGATGCCGCAACAGACGTTTCGGCGCATCGTCCTTTGGCTGCTCGCCGCCATTGGTGTCGGGAGCATGGTGTTTTGAAAGCAATATTTTTATCACCCGCCGCCAATTGCACCCGGATCAGTTACAGCATATGTGAAGATAGCCATGAACACCTTTAAAACATCGATCTTGCTGGCTGGCTTAACAGCCTTGTTGCTTGCCGCCGGGTTCCTATTGGGGGGCGAAGGTGGCTTGTTGCTTGCCGTCGGGTTTGCTCTGTTTGGTAACATTTTTGCCTACTGGAATTCGGACAAAATGGTGTTGTCCATGCATGGCGCACGTCAGGTGGATGAAACCTCCCATCCNGCTTATGTCGGCACCGTGAAACAATTGGCTGCCCGCGCTCAATTACCNATGCCCAAGGTCTATGTCATCGAGACNCCTCAGCCAAACGCCTTTGCCACGGGCCGTAATCCAGAAAATGCGGCAGTCGCGGCCACCACGGGGCTCCTCGACAATATGAGTCACCAGGAAATTGCCGGTGTGATGGCACACGAACTGGCCCATGTGAAAAACCGCGATACGTTAATCATGACGATCACCGCGACCTTGGCCGGGGCGCTCTCGATGCTGGCGACTTTTGCCATGTTTTTTGGCGGCCGGAGCCGGAACAGTCCCCTCGGATCTCTGGGTACCATCCTGGTCATGATCCTAGCACCCCTGGCCGCCATGCTGGTGCAAATGGCGATCTCGCGGACGCGNGAGTATCAGGCCGACCGCCTTGGNGCANAAATNTGTGGNCAGCCCTTGTGGTTGGCATCGGCGCTNGAAAAACTCGAGANNCTGTCGCGTCNGACCGANAATGACCAAGCCGAGGACCATCCGGCAACGGCCCACCTGTTTATCGTCAATCCGCTCCATGCCCGGGCCGTGGACAGTTTATTTTCCACGCACCCCAACACCTCTAACCGAGTGAAACGTCTCCGGGATATGGCGAGTGTGCCGGGTAAGACGGCCTCGCCGGCACGTCCTTGGGGATGATTGGCGATATGAGGGCGAGACGCCAATGTTGTCAGCCCTTAGGTTGGCTGATAAGGGACGTGGATGCCCCGTGCTCTAGCCGCAGAAGTTCTTGAGGACATTCTTTTTCGCCGGAAAAGTTTTGATGACGCCTTCGCGGCCTGTGCCGGGCCGCGGGGCCTGAGGCCGACCCTAGCCACCAGGGACCGGGCCTTTGCCTATAATCTGGTGGCAACGACCCTCCGGCGGCTCGGCCAAATCGATAACTTAATCGATACCTGCCTCGAGAGACCGCTTCCCAGAAAAGCGCGGGCTGCCCGCACAATACTACGGTTGGGAGCCGCCCAGCTTTTATTCATGAACGTTTCGGCACATGCCGCCGTGGATACCAGCGTCGACCTAGCACAAACGCGCCGCCAAGGAGCGTATAAAAAACTGATCAATGCCATTCTGCGCCGCCTTGGTCGGGAGGGGGCTGAAATGATCTTAGCTCAGGATGAACATAGATGGAACACGCCGAATTGGCNGTGGGACGTTTGGTCCAAGGCATATGGTGAGGATCTTACCCGGCGGATTGCCGCGGCTCATCTAGCCCCGCCGCCCCTGGACATCACTGTTAAATCGAACCCCGAAGCGGCGGCGGCGAACCTGGGAGGCACGCTTCTGCCGACGGGGTCGGTTCGCTTACAGGATCACTCGGGTGTTGAAAATTTGCCTGATTTTGATCAAGGCGACTGGTGGGTTCAGGATACGGCGGCGACCCTGCCAGTCAAATTATTCCCTAATTTAAAGGGCAAACGGATTGCCGACTTGTGCGCGGCGCCGGGCGGAAAGACCGCTCAAATGGCCACCGCCGGTGCGCATGTCACGGCCATCGACCGCTCCGAAAAACGATTGCGCCTGCTGCAGGCAAACATGGACCGACTGTCCCTCGATGTGTCGTGTCTTGTAGAAGATGCCGTCCGATGGCGGCCGCGCGAAGCGTGTGACGGTGTGTTGATAGATGCGCCCTGTTCGGCCACCGGAACCCTGCGACGGCATCCGGATATTCAATGGATAAAATCACTGGATGACGTAGGCGGCGTCGCCAAAATTCAACGCGCTTTGCTTAAGGCATCGGTCGAGATGGTGAAACCGGGTGGAACAATCATCTTTGCAACCTGTTCCTTGCAACCTGAAGAAGGGCCTCTCTTAATCCAGGAGTTTTTGGGCTCTGGCGCTCACGTTAGGCGTGATCCGCTGGACAATGGTGCGAGGTTTGGCATCCCCGACATGATTACAACGGATGGCGACCTCAGGACATTTCCTCATTTCCTCTCTGACCAGGGCGGAATGGACGGCTTCTTTGCGGCCCGTCTCATTAGGACGTCTTAACGAATTATTTGCGTTTTCTTCATAGCTTTATCTCTAATAAAAAAACACCAGGATTTACGAGGAGCGAAGAAATTGCTCTCGCAAGCTCTAATGACGGGAAGCCCGAAAGGCTTTTTGAGCGGGTTGCAGCGGTTCACCTTTGCGAGCCCCATCTATAATTATACCCTCCTAGGACGGGTGCCTGACCGGTTGCTCGGCACGCCGCCAGAACTTTTGCCCGGCAACGCCTCGGCGGGACAGGCGGTCCTCTCTGGCGCCCTCAATTTCAAGGGCCGGCGTTATCCATTGCCGTCCTTTCAGGCGCTCCCTCAGAAATTGCCAGAGGAGTGGTGCGAACATCTCCACGGATTTATGTGGCTTGCGGACCTGAGAAGCGTGGGCACGCCGCAGGCCCGACACCGGGCCCAGGTTCTTATTGCCGACTGGCTGTCCCGGTTTGATGATTGGGAACCGTTTGCATGGCGTCCGGATATTACCGGGACCAGATTGGCCAGTTGGATCACGCATTTTGCTTTTTATGCCGCAGATGCGGATGTCCGGTTTTGCGAGGAGCTGTTTGCATCTCTCGCGCGTCAATCTCGCCATTTAAGCCGGTCATCGCATCTGGCCAACCCCGGATTAGAAGCCGTTGCGGCCCAACAGGGACTGATTTATGCGGGGGTCGCTGTTCCCGAGTCCGATAACTATCTGGCCCAGGGCCTTGAGCTTTTGGAAGCCGAGACTGGAAAGCAGGTTCTGCCGGATGGCGGCCATGTGTCCAGAAACCCGCAAACCCAGCTGCGAATGTTGAGGGCTCTTTTGGAAATACGGGACGCCCTTACGGCGGCGCATATTGATCTTCCAAATTGGCTTAAAATTGTGATCGAACGAATGGTCCCCATGACCCGCGCTTTGCGGTTGGGGGATGGCGCGCTCGCGTGTTTCCACGGCGGAAGCGGCGGAGAGCGCGCCGAGATTGATTTGATTCTGGCTAAATCCAAGATCAAAGGGAAGCCCGCGCTGATTGCCCCGCATACCCAATTCCACCGACTATCAGGCGGCAAAACCACCCTCGTGCTGGATGCCGGCGTGCCGCCGACCGTACAGGCCAATCGTTGGGCGCATGCCGGGACGCTTGCCTTTGAGATGAGCGCGGGGAAGGAGCGTCTCATTGTGAACTGTGGCTCAACCCGCCAAATGGGCCCTGAATGGCACCAAGCCTTGCGCGCCACGGCGGCCCATTCCACGATGGTGGTGGATGACATCAATTCTTCCGAGCTAGGGAAAAACGGCGGTCTCGGCCGGAGAGTCCACACTGTTCAATGCAGCCGGCGCGAGATTGATGGCCGGTCTGTCTTGGAAGTTGCCAGTGACGGGTATAAGGGTCTTTTTGATCTGGAGCACCGCCGGTTTCTGATGATGTCCGCGGATGGCACGGAACTGTTGGGCGAGGACCTTCTCATTGGAAGCGGGGGCAAGCGCTTTACCGTCCGGTTTCACCTTCACCCAAATGTGCAAGCTACTCCAATCCAGAACGGCAACGCGGTTCTATTAAAGCTACGCCGTGGCCGCGGATGGAAACTGGTTTCGCCTGATAGAAAGGTGTTTTTAGAGGAAAGTGTCTATTTCGAAGAAAACAGTCGTTGTAGACGGACGCAGCAAATTGTGATTCCCGGTGAAATACTTGACCGTGGGGCTGCGGTGAAATGGCGCTTTATACAAATTTAGTTGTGTTTGACTTGCAACTATGGTTCTGGCGCTTAGGGTGAATCTTGTTACTCATCTCACTATCTAAAGGGTAATTTGGTAAGTATGTATCAACAGGATCTAATCCAACAGATCAATGAAAAAACGGCGGTCATTGGCGTTATAGGGATGGGTTACGTTGGTTTGCCCCTTGCCTTAACATTTGTGGATAATGAATTTTCTGTCATTGGATTTGATATAGATGAAATAAAAATAGACGATCTTAACAATGGCACTTCATATATAAGCCACATAGACGACAAAGAAGTCTTACAGTCGCTAAAAACGGGACGTTTTCGAGCTACGATTGATTTTTCTTTACTGGCTGAAGTGGACGCAATTTTAATTTGTGTTCCGACGCCGCTTACTCCTGAGCGGGAGCCGGACCTAAGTTTTGTAATATCGACCGCAGAAACGATTGCGCGTCATTTAAGGAAAGGGCATTTGATAGTATTGGAGTCCACAACGTACCCTGGTTGTACCGAGACAATATTGAAGCCGCGATTAGAGGCTAACAACCTTTCTTCCGGCAAAGACTTTTTTCTAGCTTATTCACCCGAACGGGAAGATCCCGGAAACCCTGAGTATGCAACAGCACATATTCCCAAGGTTGTCGGAGGTAATGATGTAGAGGCTTTAAAATTAGCAATTACGCTTTACGATCAAATTGTTGTTCAAACAGTACCCGTATCCTCGATGGAAGTTGCCGAGGCCGTAAAATTGACGGAAAATGTGTTCCGGTCGGTTAATATCGCCTTAGTCAATGAACTAAAAATGATCTATCAAAAAATCGGGGTAGATGTCTGGGAGGTTATTGAAGCAGCAAAAACAAAGCCATTCGGAT
>NHHQ01000114.1 GCA_002170915.1 Rhodospirillaceae bacterium TMED167
CAAGGCCATTCAAATCAGCTTGCAGGTGGATAGGCTTTTATCTTAGCCCAGTGGGTCAATGGCTTTACAAACACAAACCACTGCCCAGGGACAAAGCAAAAGCATACTCTCAGGCGATTGCATACATGCACCAATCACTGAAAACCCCTGAGCTGATGACCAAGGATGGCAGTGGTAGTGGTGGTGGAGCAAAGCATGGAGCACCCTCACTGCAAGTCATGAGGACAGTGGCACTCTCAAAGCTCAATTACAGTCCAGACACGATTATGGATGCACCATTTCTGCAACTGGTCTGGGACATACTTGCATACAACGAGCAGATGGGTGGAGCTCGCATCATTGCAGGAGAGCTTGAGCATGGTCTTGAGGAATTAAAACGCAGAGCAGAAGAAAGGGAGAATGAACCTATTTGCTAAAGTGGCACTTGATACCAGGGACTGGTCCCGTGGCATCAATAAAATGAAAAGCTCAAGCAAGTCTTTTGGCTCACAGATTGGCAGAGACCTGCAGGGCAGAGTAGCGTCCATGTTTGCAGTGGAGCGTGTGTTCTCGGGCTTTGTGTCCATGTATGAAAAAGCAGCAGACATACGTGATAACGCAATGCGCTATGATACAGACACTGACACATACCAAAAGATGGCATCAGCAGCAGCAAAAGCACGTGTTCCGGTGGATAGACTTTACGATGCAGTCAAGGACTTGACGGTCAAACAGAGGGACGCAGTCAATGGGAGCAAAAGCTGGTTGAAAGTGTTTGAGGATTACGGATTTCAACTTGAAGATTTAAAGGACAAGGCACCTGTAGAAATGTTTCAAGACTTAGCCAGAGCGGTGAGCGCATCCAGCAAAAGCATGTCTGAGATTCTAGCTCACATGGATGACCTGATGAGTGACCCTGGTGCAGAACTTGCACCCTTCATGAAAAGGGGAGATTTCAATCAGATTGAGAATCAGAAAGTTCCGCTATCATCTGGGCAGGTAGAAAACATGGCAGGGGCAAGTGATGATTTAAGAGGTGCATGGAGTGAGTTCTTCGCAGGCTTGATGAAGTTCTTCAATGATGGGAGCAATCAAATGCTTGAATACACCATAAGTGGCAGAGGCACTGCACTTCCTGAGTCTGTCAGTGGACTGATAGAAAAAGCATTCCCAGCAACAGCAGAACCCATCCTCGAGAAATGGCTTGCAGGAAAGATGGGTGCAAACTTAAACGAAATGAGAGGTGCACAGATGGAAGCGCAACTGAGGATGAAGAAGGAAAACAATGAAGCTCTCAAAGCCACTGCAAGTGCAGTTCAGAAAATGGCAAAATGACAACGCAATTTCGAGGAACAGCAGCAGTCAGTCTAGAGGGCATTCAGAGGAACTGGTCACAGTCCAACGGATGGGAGTCCACTTATACCTACAAAGGCACATGGGCAAACATTGAACTCGCCAAAAATAACACTGCTTATGTAGGTAACGCTTCCAGGGTGGACGTTAACCAGGAGGCAGGTGGTTATGGAACAATGCAGGTGACCTTTGCAGCCATAGACAACGAGTCTGCAAGCACCACTGCTAACACACCTGAGAGTGACATGTGGGAGTTGAAACCCAGCAAGGTGCAACGCAATGTATGGGAAGACCCGTATTTTGATGACCTGGATGATAGCCTGATTGTTTATGTGCAACCAGGCAACACAGACGCACAGAACGAAACCGCTTATTTAGCTTCACCAAATTACAGAGGCACCAAGTATCGAATTAGAGCAGCAGTGGACGCTTATCTTTCAGAGGTTCAAGCAAACATTGAAGCAGGTAACACTGATGAATCAAAAGTGAATCTGCACACCAAGCTCAAAGAGTGGAACGGTGGTAGTGCCTATACAGGGCTTGTAGGCAGCCAAAAGCAGAAAGCACTCAACCTGGTCAATCTCCTTCTCAATGGCAAGGACACAGATGAGCACACAAGGTATGTCTTGAGGAACATCCGCATCTTGCCAGGGAACACGAGCACGCAGGTGGCGCATGAGCAGGTAGGCAAACAGTGGACCACTGCGGCTCTCTCCAATTACATCTTTGCCACCGCTATTCCATCAATCACCAGGCACACCATGCTGGGTGACCTCAATGCAGTCTTTGGAAGCAGTTACTGGCTCAAAGAGGCACCACTGCTCAGTGATGTTCATGGAGGGAAAGTGGAGCTGGTGCAGGAGTGGACCAACTATGAACTAGGCGAAAAAAGCACTTTGCTGCACAACGTGTATGGATAAACCATGAGACTGAGCAAACTACGTCAATTCACAGTTTCAGGAGTCCTGCAGGCCATCAAGGAACTGCAGGAGGCAGTGGAGTCACTGCAGCCACGCAAGAGTGCAGGCACGTTGATAAACCACTCTCCCAGGGGAGTAGTGGTCAAAGCAAGTCCTGGAGTCAGAAGGAGTGGAGGCACTGCAGCACCCTCCACAGACTCGCCATCAAGGTGGCAGTGAAACACTTTGCAGAACCTATATATAGGGCTCTAGTTGTCTAGTGACAAATATGGAGACAGAACACTCTCCTTTCTGCCCTCAATTTTGAACTTAACTTATTTGATACGGTGCCAACAGAACGTCTATTAATTTTCGATGAGGCAGGAAACGCGAAACGTGTAAAGGCACGTTTGACCCGTTTCTTAGAGAATGAACCAGTCAGTGATTCTGACAAAAGCAACATCCGCTCAACCCTCGGCATCACCTCACAAGGCGGCCTTGGGGATTTGCTCGCGGCAAACAATCTTGATGATGTTGCCAGCAAGGACACTGCAAAGCTGAATCTGGAGATACCAGATATCGGACTCCAGCCAAACCAAGTCCCATTATCGGGCATGCTTAATTCGGGTGCGTGGGTAGACTGGGACTCGCACTATTCCGAGGGAACTTGGAGCGGTGTATACGCGCCAGCAACTGGCACTTTTGCCAGTATCACAATGGATGCCGATTTGGGGTATGTGAAAAACGGCAAACTGGTCACTGTGTCGGGCCAAATTAAAACCGATGCGATTGACACAACTGGCGGCAGCGGACAACTAAAAATCGACGGTCTGCCTTTTGCAGCCGCAAAAGTGTCTGCAATCACAATTGGGTTTGCGTGGAATTTTGGAAGTTCATTTCCGCTTTCTGGCTACATTTCTGGAAGCAGCATTTACTTGACTACTCGCACATCAACAACCGCTCGCACGGATAATTTCGATGTAGGAGGCATGTCCACCGGAACAAGCGCAGACCGTAACAATATTTATTTCTCTGGCACCTACCAAATCGCATAACGACATGAGCATTTCAAATTCCTATCCAACTCAACGCCCCAAGCTCAACCTAGTGTTCAACGGGGGCAGTGACCAACTCGATAGTCGCATTTCGTACACCCGTTCCAGCTCGGGGACGGCATTCAGTGCAGAGCGGCACTTGTCCTCTGAGAATTTTCTAAAATACAGCAATGACCTATCGAACGCTGACTGGAACAAAGCGCGAGTTACTGTTGGCAGCACCAACAACACCGCACCGGACGGAAGCTCGACTGCCTCAAGTGTTCTTGAAACAGCAGTGACTGACACGCACACTTTTTATGACCAGTACACCAGCGTAGCTGGAGTCAGCTACACTCACACGGTCTTTGCAAAGGCGAACGGTCGTACCAAGTTTAAATTATATACGCGTGACTCAAACGCTACGTTTGATTTAACCGCAGTCACCGCAACAACTACTGGCATGGATGCGGTCAGCGTTACGGCTATAGGCTCGACTGGCTGGTATAAATGTGTAGCAACCGAGGCAGCGACTAACACTCTAGGCATTCTTCAAATCGAGCTGATGGACGGGACTGCAACTAACTACGCTGGTGATGTTACAAAGGGCATGTATTTTTGGGGAATGCAAGCATCCTCAACTGGCGAGACGGTCCTCAATGCAACTTCTGGGAGCATACACCGCGAATTCGCTCCCACGTTAAAGACAGCCGCTGCCGATGCGCCACGCTTTGAATACGCTTCTGATGGTCAGTCAGTTGGCACGGCACTTGGACTTTTGGTAGAGAGCCAAGCCACGAACCTAGCCCGTTATAGTAGCGACATTTCAAGCTGGAACAGCACCAGCACGGTGGAGTTAACGTCAAATGCTGGCATCGCTCCCAATGGGCAACTGGAAGCCGATTTGATTGTTTTCCCGTCAACTGCAACCCAGCACTACGTCTATGACAACACGATTTCGATGACAAGCGGAACGACCTATACAACCAGCGTCTATGTCAAGTCTGCTGGTCAACGGTACTTTCAGTTGTGTGGCAATTCGGCTGGGTTTGGTTACACTGGTGCAAACTTCGATTTGCAAGCAGTTTCTAGCGTTAACATAAACTCGACAACGTCCACCATAACAGCAATAGGCAGCGGTTGGTACCGACTAACGGTGACGATGGCAGCAGCCGCCACCACAACTGGCGGTGTCATACTCATTGGTGTCGGAAGCTCGACTGCTGCGCAATTCGCTGCCACTGCTGGAGATGATTATTCGGGAGTATTATGCTGGGGATTTCAGACAGAGGTCGGGTCCGCTGCCAGCTCACTGATTTCGACTTCTGGTGCTGCTGCGACGAAATCTGCTGACATTTGCCAACTTGTTTCAGAACCACTCTTGGACAACGGTAGCGGTGGCTTGACGGTTGAGTATGACATGCGAGACGCCTCCGATACTGCCTACGTGCTACAGCTAGAGAGGTCAGTTGGAGCCACCAACGGTGGAGGCGTTGCTGTTACCAACAGATACTTATTCGTCGAAAACACATACGAGGACCTCGGAAATACTAGTAGCAATGTGTTTCATAAAGTCGCGGCTAGCTGGGAATCTGGAAGCCAAAAAGCGAGCCGAGACGGTGGAGCGATAGTGGAGGATACAGCGACAGTTGTTCCCTCCAATGTTAACACATTACACATCGGCACTAGGCAAGACGGGCAAGAACCCGTCAACGGTCACATTCGTAACATCGCGATTTACTCAGAACCGTTGACCTCAACCAACCTCACTACATTAAGTCAAATTTAACAACTGACTAACGAATCATGAGCTATACAGACCTATATTTAAAATTCGAGAACGAAGAGCAAATGCGTTCCGTGCTTTTCGAGAAAGTCCCAACTGAATGGGACCAAAGCGACCCAGAAAACCCAATCGCTACAGCATGGGAAGAGCGACAGCTTTACCGCAATACTGACCTCATTAATTTGATAGCCACTAAAGACGCAACCATCGACCCAGAGTCTGGCGATATTATTACGGAGGCAGAATATGCCGAAGGTTTTCATGTGAACATTCGAGCAGTAGGCGAGGACACTTCATCATTAGAAGATTACAGAGTAGACCCAGAACCAAATACACCAGCAAGAGTCTGGGCTTGAAGCATGCAGGACTGGGGGGAGCATTTCAGGGTGAGTTTGATAGGAGTGGTCGGATTCACGGTCACAGGAAGCACCCTGGACGAGTGGCTCAGGATAGGCATTGCTCTTGCCACTCTGGTCTACATGTCATTCAAGGCAGCGTCATCAGTGCGTGATTACTACAAAAACAAAAATGAAAAAGACAATTGAAATAGGATTTCTGCTTTTGGCACTCACTCTGTCACCAGGGTGCAGCACTCTGGAAAAAGCAACAGGATGGGCATTGCAAGAAGAGGTCTCCACGCAGATGGTAAACGGGCAGGAAATCACCAGCACAAACTGGGTGGTCAAGCCCAAGCTGGAAAATGGAATTCGCATCACAGGAGCACTGGCACCAGGTCCAGGAAATCTGGTGGGAGAAGGTCTGATTGCTATTTTGGCATCCATTGCTGCCTATAGGGGAAGAAAGTGGAAGAAGGCAGCCACTGATGCAGTTGAGGCAGGGCAGCAGTTCAAGGCGGCCTTAGATAAGAGCAACGGCAAATCAAAAATTGCAGGTATCATTTCAGGACTAAAGAGTCAGCAAAAGAGCAATGGCACTTTTGACTTCATCAAGCAAATTTTAAACCGCATTTAAACCATGGCAGCATCCGAAATTCCAACAAGCGCATTCAGAGATTTTAGCACCTCCACCTTTGGTGGTCCTGGGCTCAATATCACAGACATAACTCAATACACGGTGCTGCTCAATGGAGCAGGCAATGGGGTGAAGTTTTCCTTCAGTCAGGCTGGGTGGCTTGTATTAAAAAACAGTGGAGGCACTTCCGTTGTGTTCACCATCCTCATGCCTGAGCCTGCACAATATTCTGCACTGGGCATCACCATCACAGACAAGACGGTGACTGTGGCAGCAAACCAGACACACATTTTGAGTGTGGATTCACGCTACCAACACGCAGATGGTTTTGTGTATGTGGAGAGCAACACTGCAAGCAATGGCAACGCACAAATAATCAAGCGATACACCATCGCATAAGCAATGGCACTGGAATACACCCAGGCACCCACAGTCATACCTGGCAGCCCCATTAGTTCTGCCCAGTGGAACAAGTTAGCGGATGCATTTAATGACAGACTCTCTCAAGGAGTGGGAGACCCTACATGGAGGCTGCACTGGTATTGGCATTCACTTTTTCGAGCACTAAGACTCAACAATGGATTCAGCTANGCACCAGAGGANGANTGGTGGAANATNTANGCTCATGTCGATGTGGACAACTATGAGTTTCCTGTGNCTNNTGCAGGCNTGCCAGAGGGAGCAANCCNTNGTAANCCGATTAATGGTTTNGTTTTTGGNAACCCTGANCAGGACATAAAGAGTGAGGCAGGCAGACTCTCCTATGATTCAGTAACAGGTGAGGGAATCAAACTGCATGACGGTGTAGGCAACCCTACCACAGACATCCGCAAGTGGCTTGTAGGTGCAGAGCAGCGAGGAGCAGTGCATGCAACTGATTTGGATGACCTCACCCTTGCACCTGCCCTTGTAGCATCAAGAGCTCATTTCAACTTCGGGTTTTTCCATTGGTATCAGAAAGCATATGGTGGATTCCTGCCAGGTCCCAAACACATTGGAACCTGTGAGGGACATCCTGACAGTGAGGAATACCAACTCAAATTTACCAACACAGCAACAGGCACCACCACCAACTACAGCACTTGTCCTGGTGATGCAAATGGAGTCTATTCATACACCAAAAGCTCCAGGGACTTTGTGCTGATTAACTGGGATGGCACCATCACACGTTTGCCAATTGCAGACTACACAGAGGGACCATATACCGAGAATGCTTTCCTTAAGCACACACCTGGTGGGCAACTTGAGCGAAGCATTAATTACTTTGCTCAACCCTTCCGTGGCACTGCTGCAGAGCAGGCACAGAGTGGNTACAAGGTNGAGGANAAAGCNTTTGATTTTAACAAGTTCTTNACCACNCANTANTACCTCTCNCCAGCCAGAGGAGAGGTNAACTCGGATGGAGTGCTTGAGGCNGTCTACAACAAGTTCAACTTTGACCCANNNACTGCCANCAATTCCTATGGNNTNNTNAATGAGACCANTGCTACCTCNTTNTCNACTGCTACAGGATTTGTCTGTGCAGGTGTGTTGGCAGTAAGGTCAGGAGGCACGGGAGAAAAGACNTTCCAGATTGAAGTAGGTGGCAACATAGCAGGCACAGTGACAGTGGGAGCAAGTGAGGTCTCAAAGTCGCTATGGTTTACCACACCAGGGACAGGAGCAGTCAAGGTCAAGTGNCTGACTGCCATGGGCAGTAGTGATGATTTCTATGTTGAGGTGGCAGAGTTGATGCAATATCTGCCAGAGAATGAGGATGCCTATCTGGTNCTNAGNCTNGGCAGTGCAAGCAACNTNACCTATGNCGCNGAAGGCACAGACACNACNACTCCANAGGATATAAGTGATGCCTATTTCAGNCATGGAATGGTGCACAATGCCAACCGTTCAAGTGTGGCAGAAGATGACACTGCGCTTAACGCAAATCCTGTCTATAGGTCAGTAGCAACAGAAGTCAATAAGCGGCTCAGGATGATAGACCGCCATGGCATCATAGGCTATGAGGTGGATTCCAGTGGCAGGAGTGTGCTCACATTCAAGAGAGAGGCTTTTGGAATATCAACAGCAGACATGTTNNNTGGCATAGGNCCNGNCACNAANCCTGTGAGTTCTGGAGACCTCATTGCAGGCAGGAAATACAAAGTGGTAGGAGGCACAAGCATCACCTACAACTCATCGACCATTGCAGCAGATGCCACTTTTGACGCAGTGGATGGAGCGGACACATTTACGGCTGCAGGCTCAGAGGAGGTCTATGAGTATGAGGGCATCAGGGCAACTGCAGAACCTGGAGGGTATGACAATCAATGGCTCATGCACATGGAGAGNATGTCATACAAACCCTCCATTGCCTCTGCCTACAAGCCAGACTCCTACACAGACATCATAGGTTACAAGCATGACAGGTGCTCGACTTTTTCAATGGCATGGACTTACCCAGAGACCAGAGAAATTCTAACNCATGTGACNCCTCTGCCAGGGCAGACCTTGCAGAGAAGTGANAACCCACCAGGCTACAGATACGTGCTAGGAACTCACCAACCNNCNNCAGGCAANAGCANNTNCAATCTGCTCCAGCAGGCCAATGGCACAGGTGCCTCTGGNGACCCTGTGTGCTCTCCATTGCAGCCNGAAGGNAGTGAGGGCAACTGCACTGGANTGAGGGGACACTACAAGTCNTGCCAGGTCTACAGACCAGACTACAAGNTNCATTCNGCAACCAGNNTGGAACCAGCAAACCCTGGNGAGTTACCACAAATCAAGNTNACCTTGACCACNNGANTGCAGCACAANGAGGATGCACCNTCGAGCATTGCAGACACCTCAACCAGCAGGGCAAGCTACATTTCTGCAGACTCTACAGGCAGCACCCATGGAGGTTACAGGACAGANGANAATGCCATTGTTGANTANCTGCGCTACACTGCAGATGGTGGTGCAGGATGTGGNCAGAGGATAGGAGACACAGCACCAGATGCAGCCTACACGCAAGAGATAGATGGTGCATGCATGCCACGCTTTTTCTTTACTCGTCAACTTCCCAAGGTCTATGAGGATGGCAACGCTACCTACCAGACACAAGACACACTTGCAAAGACTGATGAGCTCACTTGGGCAGAGTCTGTCTTGAGGGCAACATGTCATGGATTTGTAGACACGCAGAGCAACACAGAATTAATTGAAACCATCAACCCTGGGACTGGGCTTGCAACTTGTGAAGACAAAAGGCTCTATGACTTTACGTTTGAAAACCTGATGCTCCAGGCAAACTCGAAACAGCACTACAAAAGTCTGCCCACAACAGTCAGAGCAGATGGAGTCAAGGGACATGGACCACTGCCATCTCAGCCATGCTATGCAGACCATTTCAATCAACTAGGGCAAGCAGTCAACCTGCTTACACGTGCAAGGCTCTATGTGCCTCTCTACTTTGAATACAGATTCATTTTTTATCGTTCAGAGGAAAGCCTGGTAGGCAGGGTCAACACCAATCAATCTACGGTCAACTGCTCTGGAGGTGCTGTGTGGGCAGATAACATTTCAAGCGTTCCTACATGGGTGCACCAGAGCACAGGTGCATGGACAGATTCCAGCACACCAGCAGGAGTAGCGGAGAAATATTGTCGAATCAACTCAGACTCTGCAGGCAATTGTATTCTGGAGTGCTACCGCAAAGACATGGAATACAAGGTGGGGCTTGAGTATTTCAGTTTTGATTCACTGCCTACTGAGCTCAGGACTTTGGTGGAGAACGGCACAAGTGTAGGCTTTGCAGTAGCAGATGGAGTCAACACGGTCAGCACTATTAAGAAGATAATGTCAGGTTCATCAACTGGGTGGACAGGCAACAGCACAAATCCAGATGACTACTACCACGGGGGCAACTACTATGACTGGGATGAGACACGTGACCCGATTAGTCAATTCTATGATAACACATGCAAGCTCTCACAAGGTGAAGTTCTGATTGCACCACCTGTGCCTGCGAGTGATTACGTAGACACTGTCTCAGGAAACCATGGAACTTTTGCAGAGGGAAATAGAAGTGTCTACGCAGATTCAGCCCAAGCCTTTGTGGCAGTCCCTACACACTCATAATCATGGCAAGCGACCCTTCCACCTTTAATCTAATAAGCAACTCACCCAGCAAAGTTGTCATGAGCTGGACAAGCAGTGGAGCGGACAAGTATAGGATTTATCGTTCAGTGCATAATGAAAACACTTATCGCAAGATATTTGAGTGCAGTGGCAGTGTGTTTGCTTACACTGACTATGTTTCTAATTATGCCAATGACGCCTCTGCTCTGGAGTATGATTATAGGCTGACTGCAGTGGACGCAGATGGCAGCAACGAATCAACAGGACTTGATGACACTGCCACCATGCCTGAGCTCACCAGCTCCAATGTGCAAAGTGTGACGGTCCTTGCAAGCAAACTCAAAAGCGGAAGCACCACCACAAGTTTTTCAAACACCTACAGCAATGATTCAGCGAGCATTGCACTATCAAACGCACACCGTTACATCTGGGAACAGAGGCAAGCAAATGGAATCTATGACGACCGAACGAAGCAAGGGGCCTAGACGGGTGCCACTCAAAAAAGCCAAAAGCAACCCAGGCATGAAGCGTGAAAAGAGCAAAAAGCCTGGAGTGAGTAACATGGCAAAGAGCATCCTTGATTCTGCCTCTGCTATTTTGCGGAAGGGAGTCAAACCTGTGGACCAGGAGGAAAAAGAGCGAAGGCTCTCCATATGCAGGAAGTGTGAGCACCTGCTCCACCCTGGTGCCAAGTTTGAGAGGTGCTCTCAGTGTGGGTGTGTGCTGCGCTTTAAGGCATCGCTTGAGGCATGGGGCTGCCCATTGGACAAATGGTGAATTTGACTCCAGGGAGAAAAACACGCTATCAATTCCGCTTGAGGGAGTAAAAACACGCTATGCAGAGCACTTGGCCTGCTTTTTTACCTGTCAACCCACAGTTTAAAGAAATCTTCTGACTCCTTGCGTGTAACCAGTGCCTTGTAGTGTCTGTGCAGCATGACAGGACTATTACCCAGGTGAAGGGAAGCGGCATCTGCAGACTGTAGCTTATTTAACCAGTGAGAGGCAGCAGTGTGCCTCATGACATTTCGAGGCCATTCAACCAGTCCAGCTTTCTGCTTGAGGGCATGCATGCGTCTTCTCAAATTTACTTGAGGCTCAATAAGGG
>NHHQ01000115.1 GCA_002170915.1 Rhodospirillaceae bacterium TMED167
CATGTTCATCCTGGTTGACGATGAGGAACGGGAAAACGAGGGTGACCTTGTAATTCCTGCGCAAATGGCTACTCCTGACGCCATCAACTTCATGGCTATAAATGGCCGAGGGCTGATTTGCCTGGCGCTCACTCAAAATCGCATTAATATGCTCAATCTTCACCCCATGAGCCAGACGAACACGAGTCGCCATGAAACGGCGTTTACGACGTCCATAGAGGCAAAAGAGGGCGTCACCACAGGCATTTCAGCGTCTGACCGGGCCCGGACCATAGCCGTTGCCATTGATGCCACCAAAGGGCCTGAAGATATTGGCTCTCCGGGCCATGTTTTTCCGCTGGCTAGCCGCGATGGCGGGGTTCTTGTGAGAGCCGGACACACGGAAGCCTCCGTTGATCTTGCGCGCTTGTCTGGGCTCACGCCCGCCGGCGTCATTTGCGAGATTATGAATGATGATGGGACCATGGCGAGAATGCCAGACCTCGTTGCCTTCGCACAGAAACACGGGCTCAAAATAGCTACTATTGCCGATCTCATCGCGTATCGGCTCAAACACGACCGCATCGTGAAGGCCGACGTTGAGACCGAACTAGAGACCATCGGTGGCGGCCTGTTTCGAACGGTCGTTTACCGGAATATCGCAGAGGGGACGGAACACCTGGCGCTCGTGAAGGGCGATGTTGATACGGACGAACCAGTTCTTGTCCGGATGCATGCCTTCAATATTTTCGATGATATTTATAGCGCGGAAAAAACCCTCGAACTTCATCGGGCCATGGACCTGATCGCCCAGGAGGGGCGGGGGACAATTGTGATGATTCGGAGCGCCAGCGAAACCGTCCTGTCGGACCGTGTTCGCCAGCATCTAGAAACCAAGGAACCACCCGCACCTCAACTCCGTGAATATGGTGTCGGCGCGCAGATTTTGAGTGACTTAGGTGTTCGGAAGATGATCTTACTCTCCAACACGCAACGGTCAATTATTGGGTTGGAAGGCCACGATCTCGAAATTACTGAACAGCGTCCGATAACAATGTCCAAGGATAACGTGATCCCTGTGAGAGACTCATTCTATGGATAAAACAAAGAAAAAGATTCTCATTATAGAGGCCCGATTCTACGATCAAATCGCCGACTCCCTCGCTACGGGAGCTGTCTCAATGCTCTCAGGAGCAGGTTATGACCATGAGCGCCTGGCTGTTCCGGGGGTTTTTGAAATTCCTGCCGCCCTCAGATTGGCGTGGAGCTCAGGCGACTATGCGGGCAGTCTTGCCCTGGGCTGCGTGATTCGCGGCGAAACAGATCACTATGACCATATTTGCCGCGAGGTCAGTCGCAAGCTAATGGATCTAAGCGTGGATTACGAGATGCCACATGGCTTTGGAATTCTGACATGCGAGAACAAGGATCAGGCCTGGGAACGGGCGGACACGGCTCAGCGTAATCTTGGCGGCAGAACCGCCGACGCCTGTCTGCGGATGATCGATATCAAGTCTGGTTTCCTGGACTAGAGCGTCCGAACATTTTGGGCAGTTTGATGAGCAAAACCACACNAAATAAGGCAAATCGAACAAGTGCAACGAGACTNGCCAGTGTTCAAAGTCTCTACGAANTGGANATTAGTGGCAGNTCCGACGATTCTGTTATNCNCGACTTTCTGCACGAGCGCTGGGAGCGACTTGGGGATAGCGGCGAACTGGCAGACCTTAATAAGTCGAAGTTTGCCGCATTAGTGCGCGGTGTTAAAATCGAACGGTCCAAGTTGGATGAAATGATTTCCGGCGCNCTCGACAAGGGGCGCAGCCTAGAACGGCTGGATATTCTCCTTCAATCAATACTCCGTGCTGGTGTCTTTGAGCTGTATCGGGAAAACACAGTCCCCGCCGCGGTCGTCATCAATGAATATGTTGATATCGCCCATGCCTTCTATACCGAGGGAGAGCCGGCCCTCGTCAATGCAGTGTTGGATAAGTTAGGAACGTTGCTTCGCCCGGCCTAGGATAAGATGCCTGGAATTTTTCTTGAATTTCTCTGGTACAACGATAAGTCCGGTCATTTGGCAACGTATGCAAGATGAATGAATTTGAGTTCGTCGAGTCTCAATTAAAGCCCTTAGCCGGCGCCTTTGCCGGCTCCTTGAATCTTGAAGACGATGCGGCAGTTTTGACACCAGAAAAAGGNCAGGAATTCGTCGTCACAACAGATGCACTGACCGCTGGAGTCCATTTTTTTGCGACAGATTCCCCCCGGCTCATCGCCCAAAAATGCCTGCGCGTCAATCTCTCCGACATCGCCGCGATGGGCGCGGATCCTTATTGTTATTCTCTGGCGCTCATGCTGCCCGAGCAGACCAGTCAGGGCTGGCTGTCTGAATTTTGTGAGGGGCTCCGAGCAGATCAAGATGAATATAACGTTCATCTGTCAGGTGGCGACACAACGTCAACAACTGGTCCGCTGAGTGCCGCTATTACCATGATTGGCACCGTCCCGNTGGGCAAAGCGCTGAAAAGATCAACCGCCCGAATCGATGATGACATCTGGGTGACGGGTACCATTGGGGACGCNNCGATGGGGCTTCAGGCTCTAAAAGATGCATTCCCGTCGATCGACGAGGCCGCCCGAGACACGCTTGTCCGGCGGTATCATGTCCCTCAGCCCCGAAACCGTATTGCCCCCGCCTTGCGGGACCTCGCAACCTCGGCCATCGATATCTCTGACGGGTTGGCCGCCGATCTTGGCCATATTTGCACAGCATCAGGTGTCGGCGCGAAGGTTTCNNCNTTCAAAATCCCTGTTTCNGATCACNTGTTATCCCTCCAAAATACCTACGCGGAGAACTTAGAAGCCCTTCTCAGCGGGGGCGACGATTATGAACTAATGTTCACAGCGAATCCTGATAAGTCTAATAAAATCAATGATTTATCAAGAAATCTTAATGTGAAAATATCAAAAATTGGGAAACTGACAGCGGATCTGGAGGTTGGGTTTATCGATCAGGATGGCGCAATGCTGACATTGAGCAGTAATGGATTCCGTCATTTCTAGACACCTCTGTTTCTTCACCTGGGTTAGGTTTGTGTGCATCCCAGCTAATATGGCTGCGACCGTCTAGCCAAAACTGCATCCTTTCCAACTGCCCCCCAACAACCATCAATTGGCCGAATAATCTCTCAAAATCTGATCGTCCAAAAAGGGGAATGAGGGTCGGTGAAGGCGGGACGGTTGCTTTGTGGTTTACCTTCTGGCATTTTCGCCCCGGATTTCGTTCGGTTTGAGTCCAGCCACATTCGAGATAAGGCCTCATTCCCAAACGCCAAATATTTCAATCTCAAGGGGTTCATTAGAATGTCTACCGTTTCTATTTTAATCGTAGCATGCGGCGTTCTTGCGCTGTTATACGGTGCCTATGCCATTCGGTCCGTTTTGGCCGCACCCACGGGCACGGAACGCATGCAGGAAATAGCTGCTGCTGTGCAAGAGGGGGCAAACGCCTATCTCAACCGTCAATACACGGCAATTGCCGTTGCTGGCATTGCCATTGGCATCATCTTGGGGCTCCTTGAGGGAACGACAGTTGCCATTGGCTTCTTTATCGGGGCCATCCTTTCTGGCGCTGCAGGGTATATCGGCATGAACGTCTCGGTACGCGCGAATGTTCGAACCGCTGAAGCCGCACGGTCTCAAGGCCTTGCGGAAGGCTTAAACGTGGCGTTCAAGTCCGGCGCGATTACGGGCATGCTGGTCGCCGGTTTAGCGCTTCTTGGCGTTGTAGGATATTGGCTTGTACTGCAGGACATGCTGGATGTGAAGACACCCGAAGGTCTGCGTCACGCGCTGGTGGCGCTTGTGGCACTTGGATTTGGCGCTTCATTGATTTCGATCTTCGCCCGCTTGGGCGGCGGCATTTTTACCAAGGGTGCGGACGTTGGCTCCGACCTGGTGGGTAAAATTGAAGCGGGCATCCCAGAAGATGATCCCAGAAACGCAGGCGTCATTGCCGATAACGTGGGTGATAATGTGGGCGACTGCGCCGGCATGGCCGCTGACTTGTTTGAAACATACGCGGTCACGGTGGTGGCCACCATGCTTCTCGGTGCCGCATTTTTCACTGGCGCTGACCGCGAAGCCATGATGATGTTCCCGCTTATCATTGGTGCGGTTTGCATTGTGGGGTCTGTGGTCGCAACGTTTTTCGTTAAATTGGGACCGAGCCAGAGCATCATGGGTGCGCTCTACAAAGGCTTTTTCGCAAGCGCCATAATCTCCGCCATTCTGATTGCGGGTGTCATCGCCTGGCAGTTTGGATTTGACGCAACATTTACGGCCAGCGGTCGAGAAATTTCCGGTATGGANCTTTTCGTNTCTGCCATGGTGGGGCTGGTGGTGACGGCCCTCATCGTNTGGATTACCGAGTATTACACGGGNACGGAGTACCGNCCTGTTAAGAGCGTGGCAAAAGCCTCCGANACCGGACACGCCACCAATATCATCCAAGGCATTGCGGTNTCCATGGAAGCAACAGCTCTGCCGGTGATCGTGATCTGTGCGGGGATTATCGTGGCCTTCATCACGGCNGGCCTNTTTGGCNTNGCCATCGCGGCNACATCCATGCTNGCCCTNGCCGGCATGGTTGTTGCTCTTGATGCCTTTGGCCCGGTGACGGACAACGCGGGCGGTATTGCCGAAATGGCGGAACTGCCGGAAGAAGTCCGCAACATCACGGACGCGCTTGACGCCGTTGGTAACACCACGAAGGCCGTCACCAAAGGNTATGCCATCGGATCTGCGGGTCTCGCTGCTCTCGTGTTGTTTTCGGCCTACACACAAGACCTAAGNNTGCTGTTCCCCANCCTTGAGGTCAGCTTCTCNTTAAGTGACCCTTATGTTGTCGTGGGTCTTTTCATTGGCGGTCTCATTCCNTTTCTGTTTGGTGCCATGGGNATGATGGCNGTGGGCCGGGCNGGTGCNGCTGTGGTCGANGAAGTCCGCCGCCAATTCAGGGAAATACCGGGAATCATGGANGGCACGGCCAAACCTGAATANGGCAAATGCGTTGACCTTCTGACCCGTGCGGCGATCAAGGAAATGATCATTCCATCCATGCTGCCCATTGTGGCACCGATCATTATCTANTTCGTGATCGATGCNATCGCNGGGCAAGCNGCTGCGTTTGCGGCATTGGGGGCGTCTNTGATGGGCGTGATCGTGACNGGCTTGTTTGTTGCCCTCTCGATGACCTCAGGCGGGGGGGCTTGGGACAATGCTAAGAAATACATCGAAGATGGAAATCATGGCGGCAAGGGCTCTGATGCCCACCACGCTGCAGTGACAGGTGACACGGTTGGTGATCCGTACAAAGATACNGCNGGNCCAGCNGNCAATCCTCTCATCAAAATCATGAACATCGTGGCCATCCTACTTCTGGCAGTTCTTGCTGGATAAGGAGCCCACAACGGCATAAAAAAATCCGGAAGAGCCTTGGTTCCTCCGGNTTTTTTTACCGCATATTAATTTTCTTCGGACGCGCCTTCAAAACGGCCAATATTCCCGAACAATTGTTTGAGAATGGTTATTTCCCGTCCCGCGGTAGGCGTTGTCCGCTCGACCATCTGAATGCGACGGGCGTCNTCAATGCCAAATGATTTCAAATCTCNCNCCACNCCTTTTTGGTCAAATTTGACGACGATGACATTTCGCTCCAAGACTTCGGGTTCAAAAAAGGCGACTGTTTTCGTTCGCTCGCTGATATAATACCAGGTATTGCCCGAAAAGGGAGCCACACTCGATGGCGTGCCGAGCAAGTCCGCAACTTCGTTTTTCGTGATATACCCGACTTCGATGTCTTGCAATAAATCCGGATTGGGAAGGTTACCCCTGACGTCTATGCGTTCCTGGCAACCGGCCACGAGGATCGCGGCGGCAAGCATGGTGCTCACCCGTCCGTTAACTGAACTCTTACGCTTTTGTCTCACCTTAACACTCATGGCTAATTTTAATCCCTTAAATAACATACTCGCCAATGGGCTTGGAATCACGGATAACTTTACTACATTAAGTCTTTGAGGTAGGCAAAGCTCAGGTTGCAATGAATATATTTTCTACCCTCGGACTTAATCCTAAGAAGACCGCCGTTAATGACCTATACGATGTCATCGTGGCGAACGCTCGCCGTCCCGAGTTTTACACTGTTTTAGGTGTGCCGGATACGGTCAATGGCCGCTATGACGTGATCATTCTCCATACCTACTTTGTCATGAAACGCCTAAAAGCCATCGGCGCAGAGGCAAGCACAACCTCCCAGGCTCTCTTTGATTGCATGTTCGCGGACATGGACAAGAATTTGCGGGAAATGGGGGTCGGCGACCTGTCCGTGGGTAAAAAAGTCAAAGCCATGGCAACCGCATTCTATGGCCGGATCAAAGCCTATGATGAGGGCTTGGAAGGCGGCAAGGAACATTTGGCCAACTCTTTGCGCAGAAATTTGTTCGCTGAAGCCGAACCGACGGACCGACAGGTCAGCGCCATGGCCAATTTGCTCTCAGACCAGGTCCAGGCCTCGTCAACCTGGTCACTCGGCCATATCGAAAAAGGCGCAATCGGCTTTATCACCCCCCCAAACAATGACTGAAGGACGGGCCCCCGTCACCCCCGAATTCTCCAGGCTCTATGCGCCCGAGGATTTGGAAGAGGGGGTAACGCAGATTCAACTAGTAGCCAATGACGCGGAACGGGCCGCCCTTGCAAAAAGGTTTGGCCTGTTGAAACTCGGCCACCTGATGGCAAATGTTACGCTGACTCGGGAACTGGACCCGGCCCAGCCGATCCGGATGGCAGCTCAAATTCGGGGGAATGTGGTTCAAGAGTGTGTCGTGTCCCTGGCGCCCATTGCGTCGGTCATCGATGAACAGTTTACCTGCGCATTTGCTCACAGCGACGCGCCGCAACCGGATGAATTGGAAATCGACATCGATCCCGATGGAGAAGACCCGCCAGAACTGATTATAAATGGCCGCTTTGATGCTGGCGAACTCATTGCCGAGCATTTTGGGGTGCATCTTGACCCATTCCCCCGGGCAGAAGGCGCCGAATTCGACCCCCCGACGGTATCATCGGGTGAAAAAGAGGCCGCAGATAACCCGTTCTCCATGTTAAAAAAACTTCACGAAAGGAAATTGAGACGTTAAGATATTTACTCTTTAGTTCATCGGGTTAGCGCTTGCCCGATACAAGCAATTGTTATAGAACCCGCGCTTCCGCGCGTAAACACGTGCATTATCCAAGTTTCGAGGTTGAGGTATTTAGCCATGGCTGTACCAAAGAAAAAGGTTTCCAAGTCTCGCCGTAATCAGCGGCGTGCGCATGACTCACTATCGTCTTCAGTTTATGGTGAATGTCCAAACTGCGGAGAACTGAAGCGACCGCATCACGTTTGCAGTTCTTGCGGATATTATGATGGCCGTGCAGTCATGGAGACCGAGTCTGTCGCCTAAGACTGTTGGCAGCTCTGATGGGGACNGGCTTTGACCGACCAAATTTGCGTGGCGATTGATGGCATGGGGGGGGATAATGCCCCTGACATGATCATTGCCGGAGTTAATAGGGCCGCGCAGACCCATCAAGATGTTAAATTCCTTATTTTTGGTGATGAGGCCANAATTGGTCCGCTCCTAGACGCGTTCCCGACCATNCAGCCTCGGTGTGAAATACGTCACACGNNGGNTGCTGTNTCAAATGACGATAAGCCGACCAAGGCCCTCCGAACGGCAAAGAATTCAAGCATGCGTCTGGCCATCGACGCGGTTGCGAATGGAGGGGCCTCCGCCATCGTTTCAGCGGGAAATACCGGCGCGTTGATGGCCATGGCGACCATTGTTCTAAAAACGCTTCCCGGCATCAGTCGTCCGGNNATTGCCACGAGCTTTCCAACTCAGACCGGCGATTGCGTCATGCTTGATCTGGGGGCCAACATAGAATGCGATGCCGGTAATTTGGTGCAATTTGCGGTGATGGGCGAGGTCTACGCCCGCAACGAACTCAAATTGGAGCAACCCTCAATCGGCATCTTAAACGTTGGAGTAGAGGGTCTGAAGGGGAATGATTCCGTCAAAGAAGCTGCTGGAATTCTTCAAAACTCATCTCTTCCGATAAAGTTTTACGGGTTCGTGGAGGGCGATGATATAGGCAAGGGAACGGTCGATGTCATTGTCACCGACGGTTTTACCGGAAATATTGCGCTCAAAACCGCAGAGGGCACGGCAAAAATGTTTGCTCACTTTCTTCGTAACGCCCTAACAAGCAGCTTCATGTCAAAGATTGGCGCGTTGATCGCAAAACACGCGATAGAACAATTACGCAGCCATTTTGATCCTAGACGGTATAACGGCGCGATGTTACTTGGATTAAATGGTATCTGCGTGAAGAGCCATGGCGGCACCGATGAGATCGGATTCGCACATGCCGTTGAGGTAGGTATAAACCTAGTAAAGCGAGACTTTAATAAACATATCAAAGAGGACCTGGGCCATCTAATGACCTCCGAGATGGAAACCAGTTCTCAGTCGGCTGCGGAATAAGCATGAATATCATTTCAAAAGTAGTTGGATGCGGCGCGTATCTGCCAGAAAAAGTCGTCACCAACAAAGATCTCGCAAAAAAAATTGACACATCCGATGAGTGGATCGTTGCCCGCACGGGGATTAGACAACGCCACATGGCGCAAGACGGCGAGATGACTTCCGATTTGGCCTATCACGCGGCAAAAAGGGCGGTAAACAGTGCCGGCATTGACCCAAAGGATATTGATCTTGTCGTGGTCGGGACAACCACACCAGACGATACCTTTCCGGCAGCGGCTGTGAGAGTTCAAAGTAGACTGGGATTGGCTGGTGGGGCAGCTTTTGACGTCCAAGCCGCCTGCTCAGGATTTATTTATGCACTCTCAGTCGCAGACAGCATGATCCGGACGGGACAGATTAAAACAGCCATTGTGATAGGGGCTGACACGCTCAGCAAACTCTTGAACTGGGAAGATCGAACAACCTGCGTCTTGTTTGGCGATGGCGCAGGCGCTCTGGTTCTTCAGGCGCAAAACGTCAATGGAGACGCAACACCGACAGGCGTTCTCTCCACCCATCTGCATTCTGACGGCAACCTCCGGGATATCCTCTACTGCGAGAGCGACCTCGTGTCGGGGGTGGACTCCCGCGTTATCAAGATGGAGGGGAAAGAGGTTTTTAAACACGCCGTGACCAACTTAGCCAGTGTCGTAGTCGAAGCGCTGGAAGCTAATGGTCTCCAGGACACAGACATCGACTGGCTGGTGCCGCACCAGGCTAACAAACGGATCATCGACAGCACTGCTAAAAAACTCAAAATGACAGATGACAAAGTGGTGCTGACCATCGCGAACCATGCTAATACCTCGGCAGCCTCCATTCCTCTGGCCCTGGATACCGCTATAAAGGACGGCCGCATTCAACCGGGCAACCTATTGCTCATGGAAGCCATGGGTGGGGGCTTAACCTGGGGCGCTGCCCTCGTTCGCTGGTAAATTCAGCCCCTTTGTATAAGTAATTTGAGCAAGTCCTATCACATTGAAATTAATTACTTTCTCACGTAAAGTTTAATCTCGGTTGTGAGAATTTCAGGGAAATAGAACAAATGACGCGGCAAACAATTACTCGCTCTCAACTCAGTGAGGCTGTGTATCAAGAAGTTGGACTGTCGAGAAACGAATCGTCGGAGCTACTTGAGACTATCCTCAGTAAAATTTCCGAAACTTTGGCCCAGGGAGAGTCCGTCAAAATATCCTCGTTTGGGAGTTTTTCCGTGCGCAGCAAAGGCCAGAGAATTGGTCGTAATCCGAAAACCGGCGAAGAGGTGCCCATCCTGCCGAGGAAAGTGCTGGTGTTCCGCCCTTCGCAGGTTTTGAAAGCTCGGATCAGCGGCGCGCCCGTAGACCTGGCAAACTTGGACGAAGACGAGTAGGGGCTCTAACTGGTGGTGGATCAAACAAAGGCCAGGCGAGGGGCTAAAAAATCTACGAATGCGTTCCGGACCATCAGCGAAGTTGCAGCGGAATTAAGCCTGCCGCAACACGTCCTCCGGTTTTGGGAGAGCAAGTTTAGCCAGATCAAACCCATGAAAAGGGGCGGGGGGCGGCGTTATTACCGACCCGAAGATCTCGTAGTATTGCGGAGAATTCGGACTCTTTTATACGAAGACGGATACACCATCAAGGGCGTTCAAAAACTGTTCAAAGAAGGCGGGATAACAGTCAGATCAGAGTCCTGTTCCACCGATTCCCGGGCACAAGCAACGCGCTCGTCACATGTGGGGGAAGACACGCTGGACAAAATGCGTGGCGTCCTGGAGGACCTCAAAGAAATCCGGAACCTGATCTAAATCACCCATTTCGAATTTAAAGCGCATCAGTCCATTGATGTTCAACGCGNGGAACAGTATAGTCCGCCNGCATTTCANAGAAATTNATCGGAGCGTGGCGCAGTCTGGTAGCGCACTACACTGGGGGTGTAGGGGTCGTAGGTTCAAATCCTATCGCTCCGACCATTTCTCTGNGATGNTATNCCCNCANTTGT
This sequence comes from Rhodospirillaceae bacterium TMED167, assembly GCA_002170915.1. The sequence continues at coordinate 10,599 of NHHQ01000115.1, forward strand.
GACCGAAANCCGACAGAGNCCTCCATGGATAANGATGAAGAACTNTGTCCGCTNNAAGATATNNNAGANAACGGCGCCGTCGGCATGGTCGCGCCTGTCTCCGGCAAACAACGCAATATATTTGTTGTCCGACAAGGGGACAGCATCCATGCCTATGTCAACTGGTGTCCTCACAATCAGGTGCTGATCGATCAAATACCAGGACAGTTTTTTAACGGTGACAAGACGATGTTGCGCTGCTCCAAACACGGTGCCTTATTTCAGATCAATGATGGTCTCTGCGTGGAAGGCCCCTGCGAAGGGGAGAGCCTTCATGCACTCAAGTGCCGTGTCGACAATGGCGTCATCTATCTCGAGGACGGCGGGTAGACATTCAATCCACTGGCCGATTATCTACTAGTAGATCAGGTCTCAACTGGTAGAACAAGCATGTATTGAACGTAAGCCCCGCCATTTTTACTAGTAGACGATTTTTAGCCCCGTCCACTGTAAGACGGCACATTCTGGTCGGGCACCCACGTGCCCTCTGGCACAGTCCCGGATTGATAAAACACATCGATTGGGATGCCGCCCCTCGGATACCAATATCCACCAATCCTAATCCAAACAGGTTTTATCTCGGCTTCGAGTCGCTTGGCGATGCCGACGGTGCATTCCTCATGAAATCCTGACTGATTGCGAAAAGATCCGAGAAACAGTTTTAAGGATTTACTCTCGACGATGAGATCGCCTGGAATGTAGTCGATCACCAAATGAGCGAAATCCGGTTGTCCGGTCACTGGGCAAAGGGAGGTAAATTCGGGACAGGCAAACCGGATGAGATAGGGACTGCCCACGTGTGGGTTTTTGACGGTTTCCAACTGGGCATCGTCGGGTGACTCCGGCATCGGAGTCGGGCCGCCTCCCAACTGATTTAATTCTGAATAATCAACGGATTTCATTGGAATCGTCTCTCCAGACTACGAATGAACAGTTTTTATCGTTTCCCTATCTATAGGATGATGCCCAGAAGAGGCCAAGTCAAAATGCTCCCGAAGGTCAAATGAGGCAGAGGCAAAAAAGAAGCCGGCACGAGGCCGGCTGATTTATGCTCTTGAGGGAACTAATAAGGAGGATAAT
>NHHQ01000116.1 GCA_002170915.1 Rhodospirillaceae bacterium TMED167
GACCACGGTGACGCCCGGCGCTGCAACCCGCTCTCCCATCAGTTCAGAAAATGCGGATGTCTTCTTGCGATTGAAGTCACCTTCAAGGCCATGACCAATGGCTTCATGGAGAAGGATCGCCGGCCAGCCAGGGCCCAGGACGACGGGCATTTCGCCTGCCGGCGCGGCCACGGATTCCAGATTAACCAGAGCCTGTCGGAGCGCTTCTTCTGCGGCGAAGTGCCACGTGTCTGGCTGAAGGTATGTCTCATAGGTTTCACGGCCACCGGTCCCGTAATTACCTGATTCCATGCGCTCGCCGTCGCCCACAACNCAGGACACGTTGAGCCGGACCAGAGGCCGANTATCCGCCGCCCGGCTGCCGTCTGCACGGATAATCTGCACCGCCTGCCAGGAGCCGGAAATAGAAGCGGACACCTGCCGGACGCGATCATCCAGACCGCGCGCATAGGTATCGATGTCGCTGAGCAATTTTACTTTGGCTTCAAACGGCGCAAGGTTGAGAGGATTATCATCGATATAGAGTGAGCGGTTTGTCTGGGCAGGTCCATCCGCCATCGTGCCGCCGTGGCCTGCCTGGACGGCCTTTACGGTCTCGCCCGCGCGCTTGAGCGCGGCCTCACTCAATTCCGAAGAATGGGAATACCCCGCCGTCTCTCCGGCAATGGCGCGGAGCCCCAGCCCCTGAGAGGTATCAAAACTCGCATTCTTCAACTGGCCATCATCGAAGACAAAGCTCTCCGACTGCTCATATTCCAGAAACAGCTCCCCATCGTCAGCATTGCCGAGAGCGTCACTCACAACGCCTTCCACGCGAGTGCGATCAAGCCCGGCGCGGGTAAAAAATAGCTCATCGGTTTTGGCAATGTCGGTCATGAAATTCACTCTTTCTCTTCAGGATTTCATACTACCCGACCCCTGCCAATTGCCAAGGCAGAAACTACTGTGTTTCTTGGTGCCCATGCAGCGAAAATCCACCTTGACCCTCTCTTAAAACGATTTATGGTTAATGGTTCTCGTGGTGATTTGTTCGACCGGCTTGCGGCCACGTTAAATACACAAGCTAAAAGGTTGGAGCGANNGCCCCGACCATAANTGGCCGGGGTTTTTTGATNGGTNTGCCCCCTNTANCGGGCGCCNGANANCCCCTGCATTTTTGNAAGGAGNGGCAGCTATGCCNNNAAACAAAACCAACCCCCAATGGCGGGCTCAGACGCAGCTGGTGCGCGGCGGCACCTACCGCTCGGAATTCGCCGAAACCAACGAAGCTATCTTCATGACCTCGGGCTATGTCTACGAGACAGCGGAGCAGGCGCAGCGCGCGTTTAAAGGAGAAGAAGAGCGCTTCATCTATTCCCGGTTTTCCAATCCCACAGTGGGCATGTTTGAAGAACGGATGCGGTTGCTGGAAGGCGCTGCCTCGTGCCGGGCGACGGCCACCGGTATGGCGGCGGTCTGGGGTGCGCTGGCGGCGCGTCTCAAGGCGGGTGACCGACTCGTGGCGTCCCGCGCGCTGTTTGGCTCCTGCCACGTGGTGTGTACTGAGTTCCTGCCCAAATTTGGCGTCGAGACTGTTTTGGTGGACGGCACCAATCTGGCAGAATGGGAGTCTGCCTTGTCGGAACCGGCGCAGGCGGTATTTTTGGAAACACCCTCTAACCCACAACTGGATCTCATTGATATTGCGGCAGTGTCGGAGATGGCGCACCAGGCGGGTGCCACCGTGATCGTGGACAACGTGTTTGCGACGCCGCTCTTGCAGAGCCCTCTTGAGCTCGGCGCGGATATGGTGGTGTATTCCGCCACCAAACATGTCGATGGCCAGGGCCGAGCCATGGGCGGCGCTATTCTCACAAATGATCTGGAATTTGCGAACGGCGATCTTCTACAGTTTCTNCGTCATACGGGACCGGCNTTAAGTCCGTTCAATGCCTGGACACTGCTCAAGGGNCTCGAAACCCTGGGGATGCGAATGGAACGTCACTGCAAAANTGCGCATGACGTCGCACAATTTTTGACNACACTCCCCGGCCTTAAACGGGTTATTTTCCCCGGCCTTGAGAGCCATCCCCAGCATGANCTNTGCAAAAAGCAAATGAAAAGCGCGGGNAGTGTGGTGTGTTTCGAAGCCGACGGCGGCATTGAGGCGGCCTTCAAGTTCATGAACGCCCTCAAGCTCATCGACATCTCCAACAATCTAGGTGATGCCAAAAGCCTGACCACCCACCCGGCAACAACAACGCACAACCGACTCACCCCGGAACAGCGCGCGGCGGTGGGAATTACCAGCGGCTTGGTGCGCATCTCTGTCGGCCTAGAGGATGTCGATGACATCAAGGAAGATATTGCCCAGGCCGTAACAGCGGGTCGCATCTGAGGGAAATCCTGTCTTTGGCTCCGCCGTCCATGTGGAATCGTCGCTGTAATTGGCCGGCGCGGCACATGAGCTATCGACCGCGCATCCGTGATGGAGAAAATATGGCGGTGGTCAGACCGGGCGGAGGCGAGAGAGCGCTGAGGGGTGGACTCTAGCGTCTGCACAGACTAAACCCGATGCTATGAGCACATTTTATTCGCCTGACCTGGGGGCCAATCCAGAAGATCCTTTTGCCCGCGATGCGGACGGCAAACTGGTGCGTCGGTCGTATTGGCTGGGCATGTCAGATCAGTCCCTGGTGCTTGCCATGACCCAGGGCGTCGGCGCTCATATTCCCAACGAGCAAAAGCGCGCGCATCTGGAAGATATTGGCCGCGGATCATTGATTGATAATGTCTGCGTCCAGGAAATCCTGCCCCCGGAATAAGGGCGTGGCGGTCCTGTCTGACGGGTGACGCCCCCGCTATCATTTTTTATAAAACCGCGATTTCGATAGACTATGTGCTTTCTGTGTCCCCTGTGGTTCAATAACTGGGAAATAGGGAGAGGGAAAAATGCCAGANACAGANATTTATGAGCCGAGCAAAGCGGTAAAGGCCCACTGGCCGATGGCGGAGGGCAAGCCGGTCTCAGGCAATGATATCAATGGGCTCGGGGTCAAAGAGAAAATACCATTGACGCCCGTTTTTTGGCGGCCCGATGGCACCGTGACGCATATCGATGTGCAGAATTATTTTTATCAACTGGACACCGATAACGAGCGCATCCGGGACGCCCGCGCACTCAGGGAAGAGACGTTTGCCATCCCCGTTAACGGGCTTGCGGCTGAGAAGGAAGAGCGCGCGCCGGAAGAATGGTCCCAACTCGTCAAAGAGGCCGCACGATCATGTGGGGCTGACGCCGCCGGGATTTGCGCATACCGCCCGGAGTGGACCTACAAGGACCGGGACCAGCCCGCTGGTAAATGGGCCGTCGTCATGGCTTTCGCCCACGATTACGCTGAAATGGACGGGGCGCCGGATGATGACGCCTATATCGAGGTCATGCATCAGTATGCGCGCGCAGGCAACGCGGCCAAGCATCTTGCCAATTGGATACAGGATCGGGGCCACGTCGCCGAGGGCAAGGTGGGACCAAACACGGATGATGTCCTCATGATTCCGGCAGCCATCGAGGCTGGACTGGGCGAACTCGGGAAGCATGGCTCCATCATCAACCGGGAACTGGGATCAAACTTTCGACTGTCCATGGTCACGACGGACCTGCCGGTCATCCCGGACAAACCGGACGTGTTTGGCGCGGACGTCTTTTGCGGGAGTTGCCAGCTATGCTCTTCGGCCTGCCCGCCCGATGCTATTTTCCGCGAGAAGCAAACGGTACGCGGCGAAACCAAATGGTACGTGGATTTCGACAAATGCGTGCCCTATTTCGTGGACAATAAAACCTGCGGCCTATGTCTCGTGGTCTGTCCTTGGTCCCGGCCCGGCATTGCGCCCAACCTGCTTCAAAAAATGGCAAAACGCATCTGATCCTCCGGCTACAGACGGCCTTTCTATCGTTTTCCGAAACCAGAACCGCTGCACTGTCAGCACCACAATGATCAGGACATAACATGGACGCTGTCATTCAAAGCTTTCTCTCCGGCTTGCCCATTTTGCTGCTGCATTTCACCCTGACCCTTTTAATGCTCGCTCTTGGGGCAGTGATATACGTCATGATCACACCCTATCACGAGATCGACTTGATCAAACAAGGCAACGTCGCGGCAGCGATCTCTTTCGGGGGTGTACTGGTGGGTTTGGCCCTGCCGCTCGCAATGAATATGGCAGGCAGCGTGAATGCCTTTGACATACTAGTATTCGGCGCTGTTGCCATCATCTTGCAACTTCTGGCCTACCGCCTCACCGACATCGTGTTGAAAGACCTGCCCAAACGCATCAAATCAGGCGAGATCAGTGCCGCCATCACGCTGGTGGCCCTCAAGCTGAGCATCTCGGTCATCAATGCCGCGGCGGTCAGCGGCTAGGCGCCCCTCAGGATGTTTCAGCGGATCAAACACCTGATTTATCTGACGATCGGTATTTTTGTCGTTGCCGATATCGCCTTGCATTTGCAACTGCCGGGCAGCGGAAGCCTGTTTGGCAAACTGACACGGGAGCGCGCAGCACCCGCCCCGGAAGAAGGTAAGGACCAATCCCGTCTCCCCCAACCCCTTAAACGTCAGCGCGGCCCGCGCATCTGGGTCGACGCGACAGATCACTGGGCGTCCGGCAGCGCCGTCTCGAAACGAGACGAGTTTCCGGACTATTATGTGCCGCTTCCCCAGACCAGTCTCATCCGGGAACGCAGAGGAAACCCCAAAACCACGGTGGGATCGGCGCTCGCAATCGCGCCCAATGGCGTCTGGCTGACGGCACGGCACGTGGTGGAGGGATGCCAGGAAGTGATCGTCCAGGGCGGCCTGAAGAACGGTCGGCCAGCACATCTCCGGAACACCAAAGTGACGCTTCATCGGGCCGCGGATGTGGCTGTGATCAGGTCCTCGCCCACGGATCATGACCGGACCCCGTTTGTCCTGGCAGCGCGCGGTGACACCGCGGGAGAAGCGTTTCACATCGGTTTTCCGCGTGGCAAACCGGGCGCTGTCCACAGCCGCTTCCTGGGCCGCCAGCAGGTCCGCAGGCCGAGGCGATCCGAGGGCAGCGAAAGCGTACTGGTGTGGGCTGAAATGTCGCGCATTCCAAATTTTTCCGGCGCGCTTGGCGGCATCAGTGGCGGCGTGGTGGTTGACCGCACCGGTGCCATCATCGGCACCAACAGCGCCGGCAGTGCGCGGAGGGGCCGGCTCCTAACTTCCCGCCCGGAAACGCTGAGAGACATTGTCCGTCAAAGCGGCGAGACCGTTGCCACGGCACCCAAAACCCGTCCAATGATTGCGGACCTCAATAGCAAGTCCTATCCCGCCTTCGCCAAATCCGCCATTCAAGGCCGGCGGGTGGTACGGGTGATTTGCAAGCGGAAGGTGTAGAGGCCGGAACGCGCCAAGTGGGTTGCCCCTCTCCGCCTTTTCCCTATACTCCGCCGCCTCATTTGCAACCTGTAATTTTTAAGGATTTCCGCCATGGCGGTGTTGGATAAAAACGACGTGAACAAAGTGGTGTTAGCCTATTCGGGCGGGCTCGACACCTCCGTTATTCTGAAATGGCTCCAAGACACCTATAACTGCGACGTCGTCACCTTCACGGCCGACCTCGGCCAGGGTGAGGAGGTTGAACCGGCCCGGGCCAAAGCCGAAAGGATGGGCATAAAGGAGATCTTTATTGATGACCTCCGTGAGGAATTCGTCCGGGATTATGTCTTTCCCATGTTCCGCGCCAATGCTGTCTATGAAGGTGTGTACCTGCTCGGCACGTCAATTGCCCGGCCGTTGATCGCCAAACGCCAAATCGAGATCGCCACGGAGGTGGGGGCGGATGCAGTGGCCCACGGGGCAACTGGAAAAGGCAACGATCAAGTGCGGTTCGAACTTGGCTACTACTCCCTGAAACCTGATATCAAGGTGATCGCACCCTGGCGAGAGTGGGATTTAAACTCTCGCACCAAACTCATTGAATATGCGCAACAACATCAAATCCCGATCCCTAAGGACAAAGAGGGCGAGCCGCCGTACTCCACGGATGCAAACTTGCTGCACATCTCCTACGAGGGCAAGGCCCTGGAAGATCCGTGGGTCGGACCCGACGAGAGCATGTTTACGCGGTCGGTCTCTCCGGAAAACGCACCTGATGAGCCGACCCTTATGGAGATCGAGTTTGACCGCGGGGATCCCGTGGCCATTGACGGAGTGCGTCTGGGCCCCGCAGCGCTTCTTACCAAACTCAATCAGATGGCCGGCGCCAATGGTATCGGACGCATTGATATTGTCGAAAACCGGTTTGTCGGCATGAAAAGCCGGGGCGTCTATGAAACCCCTGGCGGCACCATTTTACTGCCGGCCCGGCGGGCTGTGGAGAGCTTGACCCTGGACAAGGGCGCGCTCCATCTGAAAGACGAAATCATGCCGCGCTACGCGGAGTTGGTATATAATGGGTTCTGGTTCTCGCCAGAGCGTAAAATGCTCCAGGCTGCTATTGACGACAGCCAAAAACAGGTGAGCGGCACCGTGCGGCTCAAACTTTATAAAGGCAATGTGATTGTTGAAGGCCGAAAGTCACCAAACAGCTTGTATGACGAAGACACTGTGACGTTTGAAGCTGACACGGTTTATGACCAACGCGATGCAGAGGGGTTTATCAAACTAAATGCACTGCGGTTGCGGTTGGCCGGAAAGGCAGGTCGGTAGGCAACGCCCGCCCAGACTACCTGTGGCCTGGCATACAGACATCAGGCCTTTCATCAGCTTTGCCGCCAAGACCAGTCACGCACCTCAATCCGAATACCAGTTAGATGCCAACACTGGGTTTTCAGAAACAAGCTTGACGGACGCCCCCTCCGACTGGCTAAATTCAACGTGTCGCGCCGTTTTATGAGTCCAGACGGACGAGGCTGGGAGAACGACAACGGGGGATACGAATATGCCAGATGGGGTAAGCGGCACGCCCGCCGCAAAAACGGAATATCGGGACCTGCCGATCATTGACCTGGGCCAGTTTCTGGGGAGCGGTGGAAGCCAACCAGGCACCCTGCCGGAAGAAATACGCCATGCCTGCGAAAACATCGGCTTTTTCTTTATCGTAAATCATGGCGTCTCAGAAGATCTCCTCAAGCGGATCTTTGAGCAGACCGAAGCCTTTCACGATTTGCCGATAGATGAGAAAACTGCGCTGAACATCAATATGAACCAGCGCGGCTATATTGCGCCCAAAGCCACCATGGTTCGGCACTCCACCTATAACGAAAATAACAAATTCGATACCAACGCGACCATGGTGTTCGCCACGGAATACCCCGAAGACAATCCGCACAGGCAAGCCGGCAAATGGTTCTATGATGGGAACCAATGGCCGGATGGATTGCCCGGGTTCACGGAAACTGTCCGGGAGTATATGGCTACACTCACCGATCTAGGAAAATCCATACTGCCTCTTTGGGCCCGGGCCCTGGATCTAGAACCAGGGTTTTTTAATCCCTATTTTGAGAATAATTACACCTACTTCCGAATGGCCCATTATCCACCGGTGCCCGATCTGGAGGAAAACGAGTTTGGCCTTGGCCCCCATGCGGATACGGGCTTTATGACGTTTCTGCCGCAAGCCGATGTAGANGGGCTCGAAATTCTGGATGTAGATGGAAAATGGTTCCGCCCGCCGCAAATGCNCAACGCCATNCTGGTGAACACAGGCCAGTTCCTGGANCGGTGGAGCAACGACCGTTTCCGGGCCACNCCCCACCGGGTNATCCCGCCCAAAGNGGTCGATCGGTATTCCATTGCCTTGTTCGTCAATTCGGCCTTTGAACCTGTCTGCGAGTGCTTGCCCACCTGCACCAGNCCGGNCAATCCGCCTAAATATCCGACCCAGTCCTATTACGATTTTTATTTGTGGTACATGCAGAACACCTATCCCCATTATGGCGGCTTCGAGGAAGAACTCGCCGACCGGGACTAAACCGCCAAAAGACATTGGGAGACACCATGAAAGCGGCCGTCATTCACGAATTCGGCGGGGCAGATCAATTTGCCATAGAAGACGTTGCGGTGCCTGAACCGGCTGATGGGGAGGTCCTGATCGACGTCCAGGCCTCTGGCATTAATCCCATCGACTTCAAGACCAGAAACGGCACGGGCATCAACCGGGGATGGGACACGGTGCCTGCAAATATCATNTTGGGATGGGACATCTCGGGCGTGGTGGTCGAGTCTCAATCCGAATCATGGCGGGCCGGTGACGCGGTGTTTGGCATGCCCCGGTTTCCCGCGCTGACGGACGGCTATGCGGAGTTCGTGACCGCACCGGGCAATGAGCTGGCACGCAAACCCGACGGCACATCCCATCTGGAAGCAGCGGCTGTCCCCCTTGCCGCTCTGACCGCCTGGCAGGCCTTATTCGACAATGCTGGCCTGGAAAACGGTCAACGGGTTCTCATCCATGCAGGCGCAGGAGGCGTCGGCCACCTGGCCATCCAACTCGCCAAGTGGAAAGGCGCCCATGTCACCGCGACATGCTCCGGCCGTAACANGGACTTTGTGGCGTCTCTCGGCGCAGATGACGTTATCGACTATACCCAGTCTGAGTTCTCCGAAAACGCCGCTGACATGGACGTCGTCTTTCATATGATTTCTCCGGATCAGCGCCCTCGAAGCTACGCCACGTTGAAAGACGGCGGCTTTTTGGCGTCCATCACTGGTCCCCTCTCACCGGAAGAGCTTGAAGATCACAACGCGGTCGGCAAGTTTGTCACGGTGCGAGCCAATGGCCGGCAAATGCAGAACATCGCCGGGCTCATGGAAACAGGCGCNCTGAANGTGCACATAGACGGCGTATATTCTTTGGNGGANATTGCTGAGGCGCATCATNATGTGGAGGGTGGCCGCACACGCGGCAAGGTCGTGTTAGATCTCACNACATGATGTTCGGTNTCTGACTGACCCAGCTTTGGCACCCNTNNCAAACCNTCCGCGCCGGGTNGGCCTCTCTCCNGTCNGTTAACCCCGCAGCACACCCTTTGTGTGTTTGGCCACATTGGTAACNATTTTATCGGAAACAGCCTCGATGTCCGCTTCCGTCANGGTNGCCTCGACCGGNTGTAGAACAACCGAAATGGCGAGGGATTTGTGACCGTCGCCAATGGCACCGCCGGCNAAGAGATCAAACACCCGGACATCCNTCACGAGGTTCTTGTCCGCCGCCTGGGCAGCCCTCACGACAGCGTCGGCGCTGACGTCAGCATCGAGCACAAAGGCAAAATCACGTTCAACCGTTTGGTAGGGTGAGAGATCCAGTTTTGGCCGGGCCGATCCCTTACCGGTTTTTGGCAGCGGAATCGCATCCAGAGAAATCTCAAACACCACCAAGCGGGCATCAATGTCCATTTCTTTCAACACACGGGGATGCACTTCGCCAAAGTGGGCGAGCACGGATTTGGGGCCCAATTGATAGGTGCCTGACCGGCCCGGGTGATACCAGGCAGGTGCTCCCGCCACCAATTGTGCGCCACCAACAGGACCACCTAACTTCGCCAGGAGATCAAGAACATCGGCTTTGACGTCAAACACATCCACGTCACGCGGAGCTTCCGACCAATCCCGAGGGCCGCTCTGACCTGCCCGCACACCGGAGGCAAAAATGCTCTGGTCCTCCGGATTTTCTCCCGCGAACTGCGGACCAACCTCGAACANGGCGNTGTTGCCGATCCCNCGGTCCGCGTTCCGACCANTGGCCCGGATCAAGTTTGCCAACAAAGACGGNCGCATCACATCCAGNTCTGAACTNATGGGATTGACCAGGCGGATGGACTCCGGTGCGCCGCCGAAGAGCGCGGCCTCTTCGCCCGGCAGGAAGGAAAACGTTACGGCCTCGGTCATGCCCCTGGAGGCGAGCACGCGCCGTGCCTGGGCCCGGCGCTCCTGGATTGGGTTAACCGCACCCGCAGGCAGCGCGGTCTCCAAATCCATGGGCACGGACGGAATTTTATCGAACCCATGGATGCGGAGCACCTCCTCCACCAGATCGGCTTCTCCCACCACATCATGGCGCCAGGGAGGGACGGCGCAGTCCCAACCATCCGCAGTTCTTGTCAGCTCAAAACCAAGCACACCCAGGATCCGTTCCGTTTCTGCCACAGAAACGTCCACGCCGCCCAATTGCTTAACCCGCGTTTCCCGCAGGGAATAGACGCGCGCCACATCCGGTTTTTCACCTGCTACAATGAGCTCACTGGCCTCCCCGCCGCAGAGGTCCAAGATCAGTTTAGTGGCGAGTTCCGCAGCAGGCAGCACAAAATCAGGGTCGATACCGCGTTCAAATCGGAAACGCGCATCGGATTGGAGGTTCAGTTTCCGGCCCGTCATGGCCGTGCGCACGGGATCAAAATACGCAGACTCCAGAAACACATTCACGGTTTCTTCGGTACAACCAGACCCCTCGCCGCCCATGACGCCTCCGAGCGCTTTCGCCACATTGTCATCTGCAATGACAGTGATGGAATCATCCAGCTCATAGTCTTTGCCATCCAGGGCGCGCAAGGTTTCCCCGCTCCGGGAGAGTCGCACATGAATATCGCCGTAAACTTTGTCAGCATCAAACACATGTAAAGGCCGGCCATAGGACATTGTAAATAAGTTCGTGATATCTACCAAGGCCGAGATCGGGCGGAGGCCGACGGCGGCCAATTTGTCTTTCAGCCATTGCGGGCTTTCGCCATTTTTTACCCCCTTGATATACCGGCCGACAAAATAAGGACACGCGCCCCGGCTCTCGTCATCAAGGTCAATATGCACCTGTATGGGACTGGCAAAATCGCCCCCCACCGGATCGATTTCAAGGGGCTTTAGGGTGCCGACACCCGCTGCCGCCAGGTCACGGGCAACGCCGCGCACGCCGAGACAATCGCCGCGGTTGGGCGTGACGCCGATATCGATCACCGGATCGTTACATCCCAGAGCCTCTGGTGCGGGCGTCCCAACGACGGCATCATCGGGCAAGTCCACGATGCCGTCATGGTCATCAGAAAGGCCCATTTCCCGCTCACTTAACAGCATGCCGTTAGAGATCACACCGCGGATTTTGGATTTCTTGAGCGTCACGTCGATGCCCGGAATATACATCCCGTCTCCGGCGAAAATGCCTTTCATGCCCGCGCGCGCGTTGGGGGCACCGCAGACCACTTCGAACGTCTCGGTGCCGTTATTTACCGTACACACCTTGAGGCGGTCCGCGTCCGGATGCTTCTCCGCTTTTTCCACATGGGCGACCACGAAGTCTCTCAAGCGTTCCGCTGGATCATCCAGGCTTTCCAGTTCAAGGCCCGCCATGGTCAGAGCATCCGTAATCTCGGTCGCCGTCGCGTCGGTTTCGAGCTCTTCTTTGAGCCAGCTCAGGGTGAATTTCATGACGCTCCCCCTAGGTTCGCCCGGCCCACCATGGAGGGCACATCCAGGGATTGAAACCCGTAGTGGCGCAACCAGCGGAGATCAGAATCATAGAATGTCCGGAGGTCTGGAATGCCGTATTTCAGCATGGCAATGCGCTCAATCCCCATACCAAAGGCAAAGCCCTGGTAAACGGTAGAATCAATGCCGCAGTTCTCCAATACATTGGGGTTGACCATGCCGGATCCCAGAATCTCAAGCCAGTCGTCCCCATGGCCTATCTTCAAGGTGCCCCCCTCGAACGAACAACCAATATCCACTTCCGCAGAGGGTTCTGTA